>JAQGIW010000231.1 GCA_028290905.1 Caulobacteraceae bacterium
TCGTCAAGCTATCAGCCAGATGCTCCGCGACCTGCATGATCGCGGCCTGGTGGTGGTGCGGGACGACCCCGACGATGGGCGCGCCCGAATCGTGCACTTCAGCCCGGCGTCGGAGTCGCTCCGCAACGCCGCCCGCGATGCGCTCGAGGCGCTGGAGCGGCAGTTGGAGGCGCGCATCGGCGGCAAGGACGATAGGTCGCTGCGGGCCGCCCTGCTGAAAAATTGGGGGGACCCCCCTCTCGTGCAAATCCAGCTGGCCGCGCCGTCGCAGCCCTCCACGGGTCGGCCGGGCGACAGCGGACGCTAGAGCAGGATGATTTTAGGCGGAACCGCCTAAAATCTGAATCATGCTCTAGAATCAAACATGTAGAGCCTGATTCAGACTTTGGTTCTGTTCCGTCCAAAGTCATCAGGCTCCTAGGGCGCCTCGCTCTCCGAGTTCGATCGGCCGCAAGCTCGGGCTTGCAGGCGGGTGTTGCAAACACCGCGGCTTGTTTGTAAAGCAAGTTAACAAATTGGCTGAACCACACTGCGCGTCTCGACAGCGAAGGGCTGGGAACAAATGACAGGTGGCGCGTATCAGGCTCTGGCGGATCGGCGGATACCAAACGGCGACGACTGGCTCTCGTCCGCGGAGCTGGGTTCGCTCACCCCGGCGGAACTGGTGCGGCGGACGGCCGAACTGAAGCCCTTGCTGCAAGCCCATAGCCGGGAAGCCGAGCAGTTGCGCCGCCCCGTTGACGCCGTCTGGAGCGCGATCCGCAAGTCCGGCGTCTTCTACCATTTCGTCCCGAAGAAATACGGCGGCCTGGAATTCGGCGTCGACACCTTTATAGACGCGATGCTTCCTCTGGCGGAGGGGTGCTCCTCTACTGGTTGGGTCACGTCCTTCTGCGTAGAACACAATTGGATGCTTTCCCAATTCCCCGAGGCTGCGCAGGACGAGATCTTCGGCGGCGGCTTCCCCTACGTCATAGCCCCGGGCGTCACCAATCCGCCCGGCGCCGTCACACCGGTTGAGGGCGGCTATCGCCTGACCGGCCGCTGGAAATGGGGCACGGGCGTAATGCACGCCGACTGGGTGTTGGCGGCCGGGGTCGTGCCCGGCGAGAGTCCGCCCAACGTGCTGTTCTTCGCCATTCCAGCGCGCGAGGTCGCCGTGCTCGACACCTGGCACGTCGACGGGATGGTAGGTACTGGCAGTAACGACATCGTAGCCCAGGAAGTCTTCATCCCCGCCCATCGGGTGCTGCTCATGGCCGAGATGCGCGAAGGCCGGGCGGCCGGCTCCAGGCTCTATGGCAATCCCATCTACCGGATGCCGATGCTTCCATTCCTGGCGGTGACCGCGGCGATCCCCGCCGTGGGCACGGCCAGGGCCGCAGTCGGCCTGTTCCGGCAAATGCTCGCCGAGCGGCTCGTCTTCGGCACGGACATGAAGCATGCGGAGAAGCCGGCCGCCCAGATGCGCCTCGCCCGAGCCGACCTGGCGACGCGGACGGCCGAGCTCCTGATCCGCGACGCCGCGCGCAAGAACCTGGAGATCGGCGACCGTACCGAGTTGGCGACGCCGGCCGAGCGCATCAGCCTGCGCGCGCAAATCGCCTACGCCATGGAGCTGTGCCGGGACGCGATCCGCACCGTTTGTGAGGCTAGCGGTTCGGGGGCGCACTTCCTCGACAACCCTATGCAGCGGGCCCTGCGCGACGTGAACGTAATGTCGAGCCACGTGGTCTATGATCTCGACGGTGCAACCGAGCTACACGGGCGGTCGATGATCGGCCTGCCCCCGAACTCTCCACTCACCTAAGGCGCGGCGGTGACGGAGCCGAGGGAAGGGTGACCACCGTCCTGCACATAAGCGCCAGCCCCAAGGGCGCACAATCTTCGTCGGGCCAGATCGCGGAGGCATTCCTTACGGAGTACGCCGCGGCGCACCCCGACGATGAGATCGTCAGCTTGCCGTTGTTCGCGGCGGACCTTCCCGAGTTTGGCGTGGTGGAGACGGAGGCGAAGTTCGCCCCGATCTACGGCGAGGCGCTGACGTCCGCGCAAGCCGCCGCATGGAACAGGGTAGAGGCGGAGATTGAACGGCTGAAGCGCGCCGACAAGGTCCTGCTGTCGTCGCCGATGTGGAATCTGGGCATTCCCTATAAGCTCAAGCAGTACATCGACATCATCGTCCAGCCGCGGCTCAGCTTCACCTACGACGTTCAGAGGATGGAACACGTGGGCGTCCTGGAGAACCGGCCACTCCAGTTGATACTGACCAGGTCATCAGTGCTTCCCGGCGACTTCTCGGACTTCCAACTGCCGTATCTAAAGTACATCTTTGAGTTCATCGGAATCAGAGACGTCAGGGCCCTGATAGCTTGGCAGACGACCCAGCCCACGGCCGATGACCGCCTCGCCTATTTGACCTCGTTCTTCGAACCGGCGCGGGCTGCCGCCCGCATTTTTTGACGCGAAGGGCGGGCGCCGGACACCTCGGCCAATGAATCCGGCGCGCCAGGCGAGGTCCTTAGATTGCTAATGGTCTTGACATAATGTGAATTTAGTTGACAAACTCCATGCTTGGCCGGTCACAACCAATGACTGACTGGCAAAGGGAAAACGTCCATTTCGGCGCCTAACCGCGCCCACCACAGGGGGGAAGCCATAGTGTCGCTCCGAACTTGCTTGTCGTCGGCGTACGCGCTTTCGGCCCTCGCCTTTCCGATGGCGGTTTCGGCGGCCACGACCGCCGCCGACTCCGATACCCATGTGGAGACGTTGATAGTGACGGCCCAGAAGCGGGCTGAGAACGTCCAGAACGTGCCTATCTCGATCGAGGTGGTCCGCGGCGAACAGATCAATGACCTCGGCGTGCGCCGCTTCGAAGACCTGGCCAAATATGTGCCCAACCTGACCGTCCAGCCGACGCCCGGCGCCAACCAGATATACATCCGCGGCATTGGCTCAGGCGCGCAGAACTTCGCCTTTGAGCAGGACGTCAGCCTCTACATCGACGGCGTCTACGCTGGCCGCAACCGGCAATTCATGTCGCCCTTCTTCGACGTCGAACGGGTGGAGGTGCTGCGGGGACCACAAGGCGCCCTGCTGGGCAAGAACACGGCCGCGGGCGCGATCAGCATCATCTCGGCGCAACCGACGTCAGTCGCCAAGGCGGGCGTCGATGTCCAGACCCTGTTCGGACGGGCCGGAATAGACGCTTCAGCCTTCGTTTCTGGACCGCTGACGGAGGCCCTCAGCGGTCGTCTGGCGGTGAAGTTCATCCGCCAGGACGGCTATGTGCACAACCGATACACCGGTCAGGATGTGCCGCGCGAAGAAGACAACCTAGTCCGGGGTATCCTGCGCTACCAACCCAGCGACAGCTTCAACATCTCGGCGAAGGTCGAGTACACGGACTATACGGTAAAAGGCACCCAGGCGATCGCGATCTTCCCGGGAAGCACGGACTTCCAGCGCGCCCAGAAGAACGCCCAGCCCCCCTTCGGCGTGCCGGAGTCCGACCATACCGAATCCTGGAACGGGGTTGTCACGGCGAACTACCGGGCGGGTGATTTCACCCTGACGTCACTGACAGGCTACTCCACCTATAATGCGCTCAAATTCACGGCCGCCGGCTCCGACGTGCCGGAGCTATGGCTTTCGCGGCAGGTGGAGAAGTTCGATCAAACCTCGCAAGAGGTCCGCCTGCTCTCTCCGACCGGGCGCACCTTCGAGTTCATCGTGGGCGGCTACGTTGACGAGAGTACCTTCAAAACTCAATTCGATACGCTCTACACGATATTTGTCGCAGGCCACACCAACCAGCTGTTCGACCAGAATACCCATACCTGGTCGATCTTCGGACAGGGCGTCGCAAATCTGGGAGACAGGTTCCGCGTGCTGGGGAGCCTCCGCTACAGCAGCGAACGCAAGCGGGCGACTTATGACGCGATCACCATCTCGGGGATCCCGCTGAACGCTCCCCGCTCGATCGCCGGATCACGCGGCGAGAGCAATCTGGATCCCTCCGTCACGCTGCAATATCGGCCCTGGAAGCACGTCATGCTGTACGCGACCTACGCCCAGGGCTCGAAGGCGGGCGGCTTTGTCAGCAATACGGGAAACGTGACGCCGGCGACATTCGAGTTCTCCGGCGAGCACTCGACCAACTATGAAGTCGGATTGAAGTCCACCCTGCTTCGCGGCGCCGCTTTGTCAACATCACGGCGTTCGATACCAAGTTCAAGAACCTTCAAGTCAGCAACTACATCCCGGTCATCGGTCTGGTTATCGGAAACGCCGGATCGGCGACGACCAGGGGAGTCGAAGCCACCCTCGCCCTGAAGCCGCTGGCGGGACTCGAAGTGTCCAGTTCGGTGGCCTACCTCGACTCCAAGTACGACAATTTCCCGGGCGGCCCCTGCATCTATCCGAACCTTTCCTGCAACCCAGCTACCAACAACATCGCCGGCACCCGAATCCCGAACACCTCGATGTGGTCGGGCAACGTGCAGGGCGAATACACCCGGCGCCTCTCCGACAAGCTCAAGCTGACCGGATCCGTTATCTCGACCTTCCGCAGCTCCTACTTCGTCGAGGCCAATCTCAATCCCACGAGCCGGCAGCCCACCTACGCCAAGGTCGACGCCAGGCTCGAGCTGGCCGATGCAGGGGACCATTGGGCCGTGTCGCTCTTCGCGCGTAACCTTACCGACGAGCACACCTTCAACTTCAGCTATTTCTGGCCCTTCGCGGCGGCGTCCAGCGCGCCCCATCAGCTGCGCTATCTCGAAGAGACCCGCGTCGTTGGAGTGGCCGCGAGATGGCGCTACTAGCGCTTCGGCGCACAGGGAAGGACGAATAGGCCGCGCATGGATTTTTCGCCGCTTTTCACGCCCTACTCGGTGGGGCCGCTGACCTTGCCGAACAGGTTCATCATGCCCGCCATGCAGCGGGAACTTTCTCCAGGCGGCGTGCCGAGCGAAGAGATGGCGCGGCACTATCGGGAGCGCGTTGAGGGAGGCGTCTCCCTGGTGATTGGGGAGGCCACCGCCGTCGATCACCCGACCTCGACGCACTACTGGAAGTACGCGCGCCTGACCGGCCCCTCGCTCGACGGCTGGAAACGCGTGCGCGACGCCGTGAAGGACGCTGGCGGCGCCTTGTTCATCCAGCTCTGGCACGAAGGCGCCGTGCGCAAAGAGGGTGAAGGCCCGCACCCCGATGTGCGGACGATCAGCCCGTCGGGCCGGATCCAGGCCAGCGAACCGGTGGGCCGCGCCATGGCGCCCGGTGACCTGGTCGAAATCAAGGACGCCTTCCTGCGCGGCGCGCGCACGGCGCGTGAGCTTGGCGTCGACGGCATCGAGATCCACTGCGCCCACGGATACCTGTTCGACCAGTTCCTGTGGGGCGAGACGAACGCGCGTACCGACGGCTATGGCGGCGATCACGTGGGCCGCACGCGTTACCCCTGTGAGGTGATCAGCGCCATCCGGTCGGAGGTCGGCCCCGACTTCCCGATCTCGGCGCGCATCTCGCAGTGGAAGGAACGAAACTTCGACGGCCGGATCGCGGACACGCCCGATCAGCTGCACGACATCCTGGCGGCGTTCCGCACCGCGGGCGTCGACGTCTTTCACGCCTCCACGCGGCGTTTCTGGACGCCGGAATTCGAGGGCTCCGACCTGGGTTTCGCCGGCTGGGTAAAGTCGCTCACCGACGCTTCGGTGATCACGGTGGGCAGTGTCGGACTCGACAATGACATCATGGCGAGTCTGTACGGCGAGCATGCCAGTTCGACGGGCAGACCCGGGCTGCAGGAACTGCTCCGCCGGTTCAGGAACAACGAGTTCGACCTCGTCGCCGTCGGCAGGTCGATCCTGGGCGATCCGAACTGGGTGCGAAAGGTGCGGGAGGGGCGCTTCGACGAGCTGAGGCCCTTTACCAAGGCCGACCTCGCGTTCCTGACCTAGTGAGCTGAGGGAAAAGCAGACCATGCGCCAACCGGAGACGCGGCATCTGTGCCGCTATCGCGCGAAGCTGGCTTCGCCGCAGCAGCAGGTCGGTGAAGCTCACTTTGGGCGCCGCATGATCGCCCAGGTGATCGGTGGCGACTTCGAAGGCGAGCGCCTCCGCGGAAAGGTGTTGCCGGGAGGGGGCGACTGGGCCACCATCGACGGCTCCGGGACGTTGCGCCTTGACGCCCGGGCGACCTTGGAGACCGACGACGGCGCACAGATCTACGTCAACTACCGCGGTGTGCTGCGGCCGCTGGCGGTGGCCCAGGCCCACGCCATCAAGGGTGGTCCAAGCAGCGAGGCGGAGGCGCGGGAGCTTTACTTCCGAACCACGCCGATTTTCGAGACGGGCGACGCCCGGTACCAATGGCTGAACGACATCGTCAGCGTTGCGCTGGGCTCCACCCTCGGCGACGCCGTCGAGTACGAGGTCTTCGAAGTCCTCTAGGAGCTTTCTTGGGACTCGGCGTGCCGAACGCCGTCGGCATAGGGCTTCAAACCCAGCGCTAGGATTTCTGCGGCCAGGCAGGACGATTACGATACCGGACAGGCATCCAAACTTCAGGGTGGCTCGGCGCCCGCGGCCGTTCACGTGGACGTCCCAGGCCGAACGATCGAACATCCATCGATTGTGTTCAAACGTGAGCCCCGAGCCAGCCGCCGTTACAACCGCATTGCGCCAGGTGCGGCCACTGGCAGGGCTCCAGAAGCTCGCCGTTGCAGCCCCTGGATCGCCAGCTGCACCACCGGCGAGCTATGGCCTACCACTGTTTCGCCGCCCGCTCCGATATCTGCCAGGACCTGCCCGCGGCCCCACTTCCCGCACCCGCTGGAACTCGCCGACCTGCCCTGACCGAACGCCATCGGCGCGCGATCTTTCCCATCGTCAATCAACGGATTCGGCCCGTTCGCGGCCGATTCCGCCGACGAACCGGAATCCCTCGTACCCCCGCTGCGCCACCGCCTCGCACTGCTTCCGGTAGTTGGAGAACCCGCCGACATAGACGCCGAAGCGCCGCGGCTTGCCGGGGATGTTGGAGCCGAAGTACCAGGAGTTGGACCGCGGATAGAGGGTGTGGGAGACCACCTCGGCCGCATGGTCGACCCAGGCCTGCTCGGCGCCTTCGTCGGCCTCGATCGCGCGCAGGCCCTCCCGGCGCATGTGGCCGATGCAGCCGGCGATCCAGTCGACGTGCTGTTCCACCGCCGTGGGCATGTTGGCCAGCACCGAGGGACTGAGGGGCCCGGTGATCGTGAACAGGTTCGGAAAGCCGGCGACGGCGAGCCCCAGGTAGGATTGCGGTCCCTGGCTCCAGTGCTCGGCCAGACGCGCCCTGCCGCGCCCCCGGATGTCCATGGCCAGGAGCGCCCCCGTCATGGCGTCGAAGCCGGTGGCCAGGACGAGGTCGTCGAGCTCATGCACCGCCTCGGGCGTGATCACCGAGTGTCCCTCGACACCGGTGATCGGCCACGCCCGAACATCGACCAGCTCCACGTTGTCGCGATTGAAGGTCTCGTAATAGTCGTCGTCAACCGGCGGGCGCTTCACCCCGATGGGCTGGTCCTTCGGGATCAACCCCCCGGCCACTATGGGGTCGCGCACCACGGCGCGGATGTGGTCGCGGACGAAGGCCTGGGCGGTCTCGTTGGCCGCCGGGTTGGTGAACAGGTCGGTGAAGGCGCTGAAGAACCGCATGCCGCCGATCCCCCACAACCGCTCGTAGACCGCCCGCCGCTCCTCATCGGTGACGTCGAAGGCCGACCGCGTCGCGCCCTCGAAGGGCACCGCCCCCGGTGAGTTGAGGCATTTGTCCCGGATCTCGCCGTAGTTGGCCTTCACCCAGGCGTTGAATTCGGCGGCGGTTCTGGCGTTGCGCGCCGGCAGCACCCAGTTGGCCGTCCGCTGGAACACCGTCAGGTGGCGCGCCTGGGCGGCGATGCGCGGGATGGCCTGGACGCCCGAGGCGCCCGTGCCGATGACGCCGACGCGCCGGCCGGTGAAATCGACGGGCTCTTTGGGCCAGGCCGCCGTCCAGAAGACCCGCCCCTCGAAGGTGTCCAGGCCCGGTATGTCGGGCCGCTGGATCTGGGAGAGGCACCCCGCCGCCGTCACCAGGAACTGGCCCTCCGCGGAACGCCCGTCGGCCGCCGTCACCCGCCAGGTCGCGCTTTGCTCGTCGAACTCGGCCCGGGTGACCGGCGCGCCGAAGCGGATGTGGCGCTTGAGGTCGAAACGGTCGGCCACATGCCGCAGATAGCCCAGGATCTCGGGCTGCTCGGAATACCTCAGGCTCCAGTCCCACGCCTGCTGCAGCTCGTTGGAGAAGGAGTAGCTGTAGTAATAGCTCTCGCAGTCGCAGCGGGCGCCTGGATAGCGGTTCCAGTACCACACCCCGCCCACGTCATCGCCCTTCTCGAAGGCGATCACCCGGTAGCCCAGGCTCGTCAGCCTGTGGATGGCGTAGAGCCCGGCGAAGCCGGCGCCGACCACCACCACGTCGCAGGCCTCGGGCGGCTCGCTCATGGATCGTCCTCCCCTTTTGCGTAACAGACGTTACGGTGCTGCCGGGCTTGAACGCAAGCGCGAATGGCTCCCAAGGCCGTTGCAAACATAACAGATGATATGTAACCGCTGTCGCCATGAGTCAGGGAACGGGACGCGTCGAGGGAAAAACAGCGCTGGTCACCGGCGCCGCCAGCGGCATCGGCCGGGGCTGCGCCATCGGCCTGGCCCGGGAAGGCGCCACGGTGATCGTCGCCGATGTCGATCTGGAGGGCGCGCGGGAGACCTGCGGCGCCATCCAGGCCCAGGGCGGCGTGGCCAGGACGCAGGCGCTTGATGTCGCCGATGAAGCCGCCTGGGCGGGCGCCATCGATGGCCAGCGGCGGGAAGGGGCGGGGCTCCACATCCTCGTCAACAACGCGGCCCTGTGCATCCGGGCGTCGGTGCTGGAAATGAGCCTCGAAGCGTGGCGGCGCCAGGCGTCGGTGAACCTGGACGGGGTGTTCCTCGGCGTCCGGGCCGCCCTACCTCTCATGGCCGAGTCGGGGGGCGGCTCGATCGTCAACATCTCGTCGGTCGCCGGCCTGAAAGGGATTGCCGGCCTGTCGGGCTATTGCGCCACCAAGGGTGGCGTGCGGCTGTTCACCAAGGCCGTGGCGCTGGAATGCGCCCAGGCCCGAAACGGTGTCCGGGTGAACTCGGTCCACCCCGGCAGCATCGAGACGCCGATCTGGGTGAAGATGGGGAACGCCGGCGAGATGCCGAAGATCGGCGCCAATTCCGTCGGGCACATCATGGACGAGATCCGCACCGTCGCCGCGGAGGCGACCCCGCTCGGGTTTTCCGGCGCGCCGGAGGACGTCGCCGAAGCCGTCCTCTACCTCTGTTCGCAGGCCGCGCGCTTCGTCACCGGGGCGGAACTGGTCGTCGACGGCGGCGTCTACGCCGGGTGATGCGCCCCGGTCGGCGGCTGTCTCAGAACATGGCGATGGGATTGAGCGGCGAGCCGGTCCCACCCGGAACGCGCAGCGGCGCCAGGGTCAGCAGGAACTCCCAACGGCCTGCCGCGATGCATGCCGCGCTCACCGCCTCGAGATCGAGGTTGTCGAGCAGATGCAGCCCCATCGAGACCAGCCCCACCATATGGATCGGCATGGGCCAGCCCGGCGCGCATCGACCGGAGGGGATGGGGTCATGGACCCCATCGCCGCCAAGCACCGCCACCTGTCGCTCGTGGAGCCACGCCGCCACCTCGGGATCCAGCCCAGGCACCGCCTGGTCGGTGACGGTTTCGCGCCGGGCGTCCCGCCCGAGGCGGATCAGCAGGATATCGCCCTTGCCGACCCTGAGGCCCTGCGCCGCCTCGGTCGCCTCCAGTTCGCCCACCGTGGTCAGGTGATCCGGGTCCATGAACGCCCTGCCCAGCGCCCGTGGGACATCGAGCAGCACGCCGCGGCCCGCCAGACCCTCCTTGAGCGTCATCACCGTATTGCGCCGCGCGCCGGTGCTCTTCACCTCCGATGCGGGGTGTCCATTGTACATGCGGCCGCCCTGGAAGACGTGACACAGGGCGTCCAGATGGCTCGAGGCCATCCCGTGGAAGGCGATGCCGATGTAGTCGGTGGACACCTCCAGACCGTCGACCCCCGGGACGCAGGGATCGTCGCCGGCGATCACCATGTGGTGGTGGGCCGGCCAGGGGTTCTCCGGGCCCGGCTGGATCGGAAAGTCGCGTGACAGGCTGACCGTGCGCCCCAGGCAGACGAGGCCGGCCGCGGCGCGCGCCTCCGCCGAGGTCAGGTGGTTCAGGGCGCCGCGCTCGTCGTCCGGGCCCCAGCGGCCCCAGTTGCAGACCGACGAGAACAGGGCCTCCATGTCGGCGTCGGACATCTCCCGCGACAGCTTGGCCACGCCCTACGCCTGCTTGAGCAGGGCTTCGTTGGCCCGCGAGTGACGGACGCCCGGCTGCAGCTCGATCAGTTCGATGAGATTGCCGTTGGGATCGTAGCAGCAGCATGACCCCACCAGGCCGAGATCCTCCTCCGGCACGAAGACGTCGCGGCAGAACCTGACGCCCTTGGCGGTCAGCTCGGCCCAGGCGGCGTGAACCCCCTCGGTGCGGAAGGCGATGATGCGTGGGACCTGCTCGGCGGCCCGCCCGGGGTCGGGAAACTCGGCCCTGGGCTCGACCCACTCGATCAGGTCGATCATCGGCCCGTGCGGATCCGAGGGCAGAACCATCAGAACGCCGCGCCCCTTGGCCCGCTTCATGCCGAAGATCGTCGCCACGAAGTCCGGCCACTCCACCTTGCGTCGGTCATTGAGGACGTCGAAGCCGAGCAGCTTGTAGAAGGCCACCGACTCGTCGAGGGCCCGGACGTTGACCACCGTGTGGTAGAGGCTTTGCAGTTTCCAGCTCTGGGCCACGGGATGGCGCTCCGTCCTGAGTGCGTTCCGAAAAGCGGGAACTGGCTTTCCGATGAAACGCGCGTGAAAAAGACCGGCGGGACCGGCGATCTGCTCTCTCGGATCTCTAGCGACCGAAATTGACCGTCACCCGGGCGCCGTAGGTGCGCGGCGGGAAGTAGGCGAAGTTGTCCGGTTCCAGCGCCTGCTGGCCCAGGGTGATCGACTGTAGGCCGTCGTTGGAGATGACGTTGGCGTTTTCCAGGTTCTTGGCGAACAGCTCCACCTGATAGCGGCCGTTCAGGCTCGTCCACGTCAGATGCAGATTGGTCAGGTGATAGGCCGGCTGCGTCGAGGTGTAGTAGTTGTCCGGCAGGAACTGGACGCGCCCGGAGAGATAGCTGTCGACGCGCGGCGTGATCGTGCCGATGTCGGTATGGAACGTGTAGGCGAGGCCCAGGTCCAGCGTATAGGGCGGCGTCTGGTTGAGTTCATTCCCCTGGAAGTTGCAGAGCTTGGTGACCGGGTCGCAGCCCGGACCCGGACCGCCGAAGCGGGTGTCGGTGGTGATGTACCGGCCGTACTTGGCGTCGGTCAGGGTGAGAGTGGCGTTGAAGCGCAGGTTGGGGACCGGAACGGCGGTGAACTCGGCCTCCAGGCCGTTGACGAAGGTCGTGCCGTTGACGTTGTTGATGCCCGACTGGGTGGAGCTCTGTATGAACACCTGCAGGCTGCTGATCGCCTCACGATAGGCCGCGATGTCCAGCTGCAGGCGATCGTCCCAGAAGCGCGACTTGAAGCCGGCTTCATAGGACCACATGGTCTCGGGCCCGTAGACGTGGGCGAGGCCGATGATGTTGCCGCCGGCCAGATAGCCGCGCGAGACCGAGGCATAGGCCATCAGCCGATCGGTGATCTGATAGGCCAGGCCGAACTTGCCGGTCAGCTGGCCCCAGGTGTTGGTGAAAGGCCCGTGGATGGCTCCGCATGAGCCGCCGCAGGCGAGCGGCAGCTGGTAGTCCAGGTAGTTGAAGCCGTACTTGGTGTCGTTGCTGTAGCGCAGTCCCGCGGTTATCGTCAGGGGCACGCGCAGAGACGTCTTGGCGAGATCGAAGTCGATCTGGCCAAAAGGTGCGTATGATTTGGTCTTGGTGAATCCGTTGCTCAGAAAATTGAATTCGTCGAATATCCCCGGCAGCGGGAAGGTGTCGTTGTAACCGGTATCCGAATAGGTGAACCTTTCCTGGTCGTCGGCATAGAAGTAGATGAAGCCGGCGAGCCATTTCAACGGCGAGTCCGAGGGCAGTGACGCCAGCCGCAGTTCCTCGGAGAACTGCTCGCTGTGCATGATCCAGGTCGGGTCGAAGGAGATCGGCAGGTTGGAGCCGTCGCCGTCGCTGGTCTGGTTGACGTTGCTGTGGCTGTAGGCGGTCACCGAGGTGAACTGGGCGAACGGCAGGCGCCAGTCGAAGGTCGCGGAATAGAGTTGCACCCGGTTGTCGGCGAAGGCCGGATAGTCCTGGCAGAATTTCCGGGGATTGAACTTCGCCGCGGTGCTGAAGTCGCAAGGCGACCCCGCCGGAATTCCCCCGGGGGGATTGGTGTAGCGCGCCGGCGTCTGCCACCACGCGGTGTTGGTGGCGGTGGGATCGCCGTTCTCGCTCGAGGTGGCGGACACCAGCAAGGAAACGTCGGGTGAGAACTCGAACTTCAGCTGTCCACGCACCATCCAGTACTTCTGCGCATCCTGGTTGTGGGTGGCGGTGGGTGCGGTGGAGAGGTTGACCGAATAGGGATCGTGGTTGGCGGAGACCGCCGTCAGGCGCCCCGTGACCTTGACACCCCCGGCGTCGAACAGCGGCCCGCTGATGAAGCCACGGAAGATCCGGGTGTCGAAGTTGCCGAACAGGGCGTCCACCGACGCCTGGTAGGTGTCGGTGGGCTTGCGGGTGACGATGTTGATCGAACCCCCGACCGAGTTGCGGCCGTACAGGGTCCCTTGCGGGCCGCGCAGGACCTCGATCCGGTCGATGTCGTAGAATTCGGGGTCGATGGCGGTGGTCTGCTGGAGATAGACGCCGTCGACGTTGTAGGCCACGGGCGAGTCGCCCCCGGGCGTGGTGTTCTGGCTGCCCAGCCCCCGCATCGTGATGACGTTCTCGCCGCCCGTCACCCCCGCGCCGAAGCGCAGGGAGGGAACCGCCGTTCCAAGGTCCTGGAAGCCTTCGACTCCCTGGGCCTGCAGCGCCGGGCCGGTGACGGCGGAGATGGCGATTGGCACCTTCTGCACGTCCTCGGCCCGGCGCTCGGCGGTCACCACCACCTCCCCCACGGTGGCGACGGCGTTCTCCGCGCCGGCGGCGGCGGAATCGGCGCCGAAGGCGGCCGCCGGACAGACCAGCGTCAGCGCGGTCGCGCCGAACCACAGCAATCGCTTCCCTGTCATCGTCACCCTCCCTTTTGGGCGGTCGGCGGTCGGATCGGAATACCGCCGCGCGCCGCCGTGTTTTATTGAAGGTAACATAACGCTGGTTTTGTATAAGGGAAGGGCCTTTTCGTATCAGTTGTTATGCAAAAGGCCTTGGGCAGGGCTTGCTGGCGCGTGGCGCGCCGGGCGCCCGATGCGGCCCTCGGCCAGGCTCTCGATCCAGGAATCGATGATCTGCCACTGGCGCGCGACGGGGATGCGTCCGCTGCCGAGCAGCACCTGCACGCTGACGCCATCGATCAGGGCCACGAGTTCCTGGGCGGCCAGCTCGGCGTCGAAGCCGCCGGCGGCCTCGCCCTCGTCCTGGGCCCGCCGGATGATCACGGCCAGGCGCCCGCGCCATTCCTCGTAGCGGTCGCGCATCACCCGCTTCACCTCGGGATTGTAGCTGGCGCGCTCCCAGAACCCCACCCAAATGCGCCAATAACCCCGGACGAGCGGCGTGATTGGCAGAGACTCTCCTACGACCCGGCGCAATGCGGTCAAGGCCGACTTGTGGCGTGCGGCGCGCTCCATGCGGGGCCGCACCAACTTGGCGGACACCTCCGACGCCTCGATCAGCACCTGATCCTTGGAGGTGAAATAGTGGGTCAGGGCGCCCGTCGTGAACCCCGCCTCCTTGGCCACTTCCCGCACCGTCAGGCCGTCGACACCGGCGCGCATGATCACCCGCAGGGCGGCCATGGCGAAGACCTCCCGCCGCTCCTTGTGGTCGGCTTGCCTAGCCATGCCTGCCTCGCCCCTCGGCCAAAGCTCGATCCCGTCCTAGCACAAATCCGCTCCCCGACCCTGGGTCCCGACGGCCCCGGGGCGCCGCGAAGCTGCGAAAATCTTCGATAACATCCGTTACGTGGTTCACACCAAACAAAACGCCTGTTATGTGAACGGTCAACGAAGGGGAGCGCCGCCGATGAAATTCGACCTGTTCTGCGAAATCCAGCGGGCCTTCCCCTGGGCGGAGCGCGAAGAAGCCGACCTGTTTGCGGAGATCGTCGATCAGGCCAAGGCGGCCGACGAGGCTGGGTTCGAGACCTGGTGGCAGGTGGAACACCACGGCGCTCCGGAGTTCAGCTATTCCTCCGCCCCCGAGGTGGTCCTCGCCGCCCTGGCCATGGCGACGCGCCGCCTGCGTGTGGGCCACGCCGGCGTGCTCGCCCCGTTCAAGATCAACAATCCCTTGAGGGTCGCCGAACGGTCGGCCACGCTCGACATCCTGTCGGGGGGCCGGTTCGAACTGGGCCTGGCCAAGTCCGGCGGCAAGGAGTGGGAAACGTTCGGGGTCGACGCCGCCGCCGCTCGCGACGAGGTGCGGGAAGCCATGCACATGATCCCGCGCATGTGGACGGAGCCGGAGTTCTCCTGGAACTCCCCCACCTACACGATGCCGCCTCGGTGTGTGGTCCCCAAGCCGCTGCAGAAGCCGCACCCCCGGCTCTGGCAGACCTGCGGCTCCCCCGAGAGCTTCTTCATGGCCGGCGAGATGGGAGTCGGGGCGCTCGGCACCACCCTCCTCAGCCCCATCGCGTTTCTCGGCCAGATGATGCGCGAGCATGACCGGGGGCTGGCCGCCTGCCGGCAACCGGCGGGACTGGCGGTCAATCCCGAGAAGGGCGCCTTCACCTTCGTCCACGTGGCCGAGAGCCGGGCCGCCGCCATCGCCAGCGGCGCGGCCTGGTCGGCCTTGTGGTACGTCAACGCGGCCGCCGTCACCTTCAAGGTGCCCAGGCGGGTGTGGTACGACATGATCAAGGCCGGCCTCCATCCGAACTCGGCGCGGGACACTGCCGCCATGGCCGAGCTGGATCCGCATGAAACCACCATCCAGCCCGATGACCCGCCGGTGCTGGTGGTGCTCAAGCGCCTCGCCCAGGGCGAGGCCATCAGCCGCGAGGAAGCCCATGAGGTGCTCGAGCCGCTCGACTGCGTGGTCATCGGCGATCCGGACCACTGCATCGAGAAGTTCAAGGGCTACCGGTCGATCGGCGTCGACCGGATGATGTGCATGGTGCAGTTCGGCGCCATCGCGCCCGAAGCGGTGATCCGCTGCATCGAGTTGGCCGGGCGCTATTGCATCCCCGCCTTTTCCGGTGAGACGGCGATCGAGAGGGTCGCCTGATGAGCGCAGCCCCGATGAGCGAAGATTGGGCGCTCGAGCGGTTCTATCACACCATCATCAACGCCAGGGACATCGACGAGACGGTCCGCTTCTATCAGGATCTCGGCTTCGAGATCGTCCGTGATCGCCGCCGGATGACCTGGCCACCCGGGGGCGGCCTCGCGTTCGGCCTGATGCCCGACGTCAAGGGGCGCGGCGGAACCCTGATGGCCCTGCCCAGCGATCCGCCTCCGGAGGGACCGATGCTGGACATCATCCAGTGGATCGAGCCGGAGGCGACCTTCAACGAGATATCGCCCACCACCATTCCGCGTGTCACCGCGTTCCGCACCCGCAACGTCCGGGCGGCGATCAAAGCCATGCAGGCGAAGGGATACCGCACCACCACCGCCGAGGCGCTGGACGCCAATGCGGCGGCGGGGATCCTGTTCGTCGGCGGGGTGTATGATCCCAATGGTAACGTGATCGAGCTGATCGAACTCGCGCCCGGTCTCGTCACGTCCCGGCTCCAGGAGGTACACGGTACGGACGAATAGGCTGGAGCCGCCGCCGGACGCGCAGAGGCTCCCCGACGACGTTACAGGGGAACGCCAGGGGCCGCGTGAGGCGTTGGCCCGAGCCACGAGGGGCAATTGACAGCTTAGCCGTGGCGCTTGTACGGACAAGGGTCATCCTGTCACAGCGGTCGGGCGCCGGCCTCGCGGGCCTTGTGACAGCCTGCTCGGGGCTTGCCGCATTGCAAAGACCACCGCCGGTCACCGGCCCATGGATAGTCGAGGCAGCGGATTCCGCGTGCTGCCGGCATTCCCGGCCGTGACATCCGTGGAACCGGCCGGGCCGTGAGCGGAGAACCGCGCAAGGTCGCCCTGATCACTGGCGTCACCGGCCAGGACGGCGCCTGCCTGGCCGAACTGCTGCTGGCCAAGGGCTACACCGTCCACGGACTCAAGCGACGTTCGTCTTCGTTCAACACCGGCCGCATCGACCACCTCTTCCAGGACCCCCACGATCCCGATCCCCGGTTCATCCTCCACTTCGGAGACATGACCGACGCCAGCAACCTCATCCGCATCGTCCAGAGCGTCGCCCCCGACGAGATCTACAACCTCGCGGCCCAATCCCATGTGCTGGTGAGCTTCGACACCCCGGAATACACCGGCAACGCCGACGGCCTGGGCGCCCTGCGGCTGCTGGAAGCCGTGCGGCTGCTCGGCCTCAGCCGCTGCCGGGTGTTCCAGGCGTCGACGTCCGAGCTCTACGGCAATGCCGACGAGAGCCCGCAGACCGAGACCACGCCGTTTCGGCCGCGCAGCCCCTACGGCGTGGCCAAGCTCTATGCCTATTGGATGGTGGTCAACTATCGCGAGGCCTGGGGCCTGCACGCCTCCAACGGGGTCATGTTCAACCACGAGAGCCCGGTGCGTGGGGAAACCTTCGTCACCCGGAAGATCACGCGGGCGGCGGCGGCCATTCATCTGGGGCGGCAGGAGCGGCTGTTTCTCGGCAACCTCGACGCGCGGCGCGACTGGGGCCACGCCCGCGATTTCGTGCGCGGCATGTGGTTGATCGGTCAGCAGGCGGCGCCCGACGACTACGTCCTCGCCACCGGCCAGACCCATTCCGTGCGGACTTTCGCCGAACGGGCCTTCTCCCGCGTCGGCGTCACGCTCGCCTGGCGCGGGCGGGGAGTCGAGGAGGTCGGCGTCGACGCGGCGACCGGGGTGGTGCGGATCCAGGTCGATCCCCGCTACTTCCGCCCCGCCGAGGTCGACGAACTGGTCGGCGATGCGAGCAAGGCCCGCGACCGCCTGGGCTGGCGGCCGGAGTTGGATTTCGACACCCTCGTCGCAGACATGGTGGACGCCGACCTGCGCGTCGCCGCCGGCGAGCGCGAGGGGGTGCATCGCTGATGGCCCGCGGAGCCGAGCCCTTCCGTTATCCCCTGGCGCTCGACACCTGGGGCGAGGGCGAGCGACGCGCCGCCATCGCCGTCATCGAGAGCGGCCAGACCAGCATGGGCCGTCGGGTGGCCGCCTTCGAGGCGCGCTTCGCCGCCCACTTCGGGGCCCGCCATGCGGTGATGGTGAACTCGGGCTCGTCGGCCAACCTCCTGGCCGTGGCGGCCCTGTTCCATGCGCGCCCGCCCCTGGTGCGCGAGGGCGCCGTGGCCATCGTCCCGGCCGTTTCCTGGTCGACGACCTATTTTCCCCTGTGCCAGCACGGGCTCACCCTGCGCTTCGTCGACATCGACCGCGACACCCTTAATTTCGATCTGGGCGCCCTGGAACGGGCGCTGGACGACCGTGTCGGCGTCGTGTTCGCGGTCAACCTGCTGGGCAACCCCAACGACTACGACGCGATCGCGGGCCTCCTGGCCGCCCGCGACATCACGCTTATCGAGGACAACTGCGAATCGATGGGCGCCCGGCTGGGCGGCCGGTGGACGGGCCGGTTCGGCCGCATCGGAACATTCAGCACCTTCTTCAGCCATCATCTCTCGACGATGGAGGGCGGCGTCTGCCTCACCGACGACGACGAACTTCATCAGATCCTGCTCTCGCTGCGCGCCCACGGCTGGACCCGGGGCCTGACCTGGCCCAACCGCCTCGCCGGGTCCGATCCGCGCGGGCAATTTCACGACGCCTTCCGCTTCATCCTCCCGGGCTACAACGTCCGTCCGCTGGAGGTCTGCGGCGCCGTCGGCCTCGCCCAGATCGAGCGCCTGCCGGGGTTTGTCTCCCGCCGGCGGGAGACGGCCCGGCGCCTGCGGGAGCGCTTCTCTGATCTGCGCGGGGTGCGCCTGCAACGCGAACTCGGCGAGAGCAGCTGGTTCGGTTTCGCCTTCATCCTCACCGAGGAGGCGGAGGTGAGCCGGGACGTGGTGGTGGCGCGCCTGGCGACGGCGGGCGTCGAATGCCGGCCGGTCGTGGCCGGCAACTTCACCCGCCAGCCGGTGATGGCCCATCTGCGCCACGAGCCTCCCGGCGCCTTGCCGAACGCCGACGAGGTCCACGACCGGGGATTCTACATCGGCAACAATCCCATGGACGACGACGACCTCGAGCGCCTGCACGGGGCGTTCCGGGCGGCCCTGGCCCGGGCGCGGCCGTGAAGATCCTGGTGACCGGCGCGGGGGGCATGGTCGGGCGCAACCTGCTCGCCGATCCGCGCGCCGCGCGCCACCAGATACTCTCGCCGTCGCGAAGCGAGCTGGATCTGACGGATTCGGTAGCCTGCCAGAGCCTTCTGGTACGCGAAAAGCCGGATTTGATCATCCATCTGGCGGCGGTGGTGGGGGGGCTGCAGGCCCACATCGACGCTCCCGCGACCTTCCTGGCCGACAACCTCGCCATCGCCCTCAATCTGCTCGGCGCCGCCCGGCGGGCGGCGATCCCGCGCCTCATCAACCTGGGCAGCAGCTGCATGTATCCGCGGGGCCGGGAGGGCGCCCTGGGCGAAGACCAGCTGCTCTCCGGACCGCTGGAGCCCACCAACGAGGGCTATGCGCTCGCCAAGATCGCGGCCTGGAAGCTGACGCAGGCCTTCGGCCGCGAAGACCCCGGCCGCCTCTGGCGCACTCTCATTCCCCCCAATCTCTATGGTCCTCACGATCGGTTCGACGCCGCCCGCTCGCATCTGGTGGCGGCGGCCATCGCCAAGATCGACCACGCCCTTCGCGCGGGCGCGAATGAGGTGGAGATCTGGGGCGATGGGACGGCCCGCCGCGAGTTCCTGTTCGTCGGTGATCTCGCCGACTTTGTCTGGCGCTTTCACGATCGCCTGGAGGACCTGCCGGAAACCCTGAACGTCGGCGTCGGCGAGGATGCCACGGTGGACGACTACTACGGCGCCGTGGCGGGGGTGATGGGCTATCGCGGCGCGTTCCGTCACGACCCGCGCCGACCTGTCGGCATGCGCCGCAAGCTCCTGGACGTCACCGGCCAGACCCTCCTGGGATGGCGCCCGGCGACGTCACTTGTCGAGGGCGTCGCCGCCGCGGTCGCCGTCTATCGTCGCGGCCCGGACTGACCCGGGAAGGCGGGATGCCCGTCCCGCCTTCACAAAACATTCACGGCAACCCTCCGGAAATGCTTTGCGTTGTGTGAGCGTAATGAGTCAAAACAAGATAAATCCAGCTTAACTTTGCGCCGTCAGACAAAATGCCACGTAATAAATGGCGTGGATAGTGTCGCGAGCGGTCGAATTGACCTCATCTTCGACGCCAGACGATCTGGCAATTTCCAGGGAGCTTAACATGTCATCACTCGGACGAATTTCCTATTCGACATCGGCCGTGTCGTTGCTGATCGGCCTGGGCATGGTTGCAGCGGCCAATTCCGCGGTGGCGGCTGTCACCGTCGCCCCCGGCTACTCGCTGAGTGTTTTTGCGGGACCGCTGGCGGGCAGCTCCGCCCCCGATTCGATCGCCACCGTGGGCGCAGATGTGTTCGTCGGCTATGGCAATGGCGGCAATCCGGACGGTTCGGGCGGCGCCACCAGCACGATCGCCGAATATACGAACAAGGGGGCGTTCGTCGGATCGATCACCGTCACCGGCCACAACGACGGCCTGCGCTACGACGCCGCCACGGGCCAGCTCTGGGCTATCCAGAACGAGGACGGCAATCCGAACCTCGTGCTGATCAATGCGAAGACCCTGTCGCCCTCGGCGCCGCTGTCGTTCTCGAGCACCCCCCATGGGGGCGGCTACGACGACGTGGCCTTCGGTCAGAACGGGACCTACATCAGCGCCTCCAACCCGCAATCCAATCCGAACACCGCCCCGGCCATCGTCAGCGCCACCGTCGCCGGTGGCACGGTGAACGTGGCCGGCGTGCTGAGCGGCGCCGCCACCGCGACCGTGATCAACGGCGGCGGAACGACGACGCTGAACCTGCAGGATCCCGACTCGATGGTCTTCTCCCGCACCGGCGCCCTCGTCCTCGACAGCCAGG
This sequence comes from Caulobacteraceae bacterium, assembly GCA_028290905.1. GTDB lineage: Bacteria > Pseudomonadota > Alphaproteobacteria > Caulobacterales > Caulobacteraceae > Acaudatibacter. Next base: position 20,483 of record JAQGIW010000231.1, read on the forward strand.
CAGACAAGCAGCTCGTGTTCGTCAATGGGATCGGCACGGTGTCGCAGGCGGTGAGCGTGCTCAACCTTCCTTCGACCGTGGACGACACCATCTTCGGGGGCGCAGGCCAGCAGCGCCTGCTCTTCACCGATCGGGGCTCGGGACTTGTGTATGCACTCACCGGCGCCTTCAGCTTCAATCAGGCGATCTCGGCGGCCGACACCCTCAATGAGATCGTCCTGGTCAATCCGACAACGGGCGCCTTTACCCCCCTGGTCACCGGTCTCAACGGGCCGCACGGAGAAGTCCTCACGGACGTTGTGTCTTCCTCGGTCCCCGAGCCCGCGGCCTGGTCGACGATGCTCGGGGGCCTGTTTGGCGCGGGCGCTCTCCTGCGCCGCCGCTTGGTGGCGTCCGCGCGCACATAAGGCGCGCTACTTCGCCCCGCTGCCGGCCCTTGGGTCCAGCTTGGCGGCCGGGGCGAGGCGCAGCACCTCCGCCTGGTAGCGCTCGTCCTCGCCGGCGGCGAGGAGGGGCGCCGCCTCGGCGCAAGCCTCCAGGAGCTGCTTCACCCAGGGCAGTTCTACCTTGTGGAAGTCGGACAGGACATGTCCCATGACCCGGTCCTTGTGCCCGGGGTGTCCCGACCCGAGGCGCGCACGGCGAAAATCCGGGCCGATGTGGGCGGTGATCGAGCGGATGCCGTTGTTGCCGGCCGCGCCGCCGCCGGTCTTCATCCGAAACCGGCCGGGAGCGAGGTCGATCTCGTCGTAGAACGCCACCACGTCGGCGGGACGCAGCTTGAAGAACTTCAGGGCCTCGCCGACCGCCCGGCCGCTCTCGTTGTAGAAGGTCTGCGGCTTGAGGATCAGGGCGCGGACCGCCCCGCCCGCCGGACCCTCCGCCGACAATACCTGCGGCAGGGGAATCTCGCCCTCTCGCGCCAGGCTCGAGAAGCGCTTTCGCTCGGCGCCGAAACGCCAGCGATCGGCGATGGCGTCCACCGCCATCGCCCCGAAGTTGTGCCGGTTGTCCGCGTATTGCGGACCTGGATTGCCGAGGCCCGCGAGGATCAGCATGGCGTGCTGGCGAGCCGCCGCCCGCCGCTCCCTCTGGTCAGGCCTCGGGCTGTTGTTCTTCGGCTTCTTCTTCGGCCGAACTCATCGCCGAGGACGTGCTGATCGAAGCGACGATCGCGTCGCGATGGTGGGTGTGAACCTGGACGCCTTCGGGGAGAACGAGGTCCGTGGCCCGGATCGTCGCGCCGATGTCCAGCCCCGTGAGGTCCACAGGGATCTCCTCCGGAATGGCGTCGGCCGGCGCCATCACCTCGACCTCGTGCAGGTCGACGTTGAGCGCCCCGCCGCGCTTGAGGCCCGGGGAGGCGTCGTGATTGTAGAACTGCACGGGCACCGCGATCCGGATCGCGGCGTGGGCGTCGACCCTGAACAGGTCGAAATGGACCGGCTCGTCCCTCACCGGATCAAACTGCACGTCCTTGGCGATCACCGACTGCAGCTCTTCCCCATATTGCAGGGTGACGAGGTGTCCGAGCAGCTTGCCCGTGTGCAGGGCCTTGCGGAAATCGCCCGCCTTGACCGCGATCGGCACGGGCGCCTTGTCCGCGCCGTAGAGGACGCCGGGAACCAGCCCGGCGTTGCGGGCCGCGCGAGCGGCGCCGGTGCCCACGCGGTCACGGACTTGCACGTTCAGGATGATTTCGGCCATGGCCACGCCTCAAAAGGAGACGCCGCGCGAGGTGTCTGCGCGCGGCGACTTGGTCGGAGGTCCCGCTGGACCCCTGGAAAATGGTGCGCGTAGATACACGCCTCGGGACGCCCGCGCAACGCCTTCCTGACTAGGCCTTATGGCGCCGCGCGTGGTGTACGGCAGGCTTGGGCGTGAACGGCGGCGGGATCGGGAGCGGCTCCGGCGGCAGCAGGACGCCGGCTGCATCGGCCAGGCAGGCGCCGGTGTCCTGCAGGCCGTGCTGGCCGATGCAGAAAATGTCCTCATAGTTCGGCTTGGCGACCGCCAGGCATTGATGAAAGTTCCGCTTCGCCGCGCCGAGACAGGCGGAGGTGTCATTATCCGCCATCAGCACGGACAACTGGTCGACATTCTCGTTTCGGGCTTCCCCGAGCGCCGCGATGGCCGCCAGCTGCAGCGCGTGGGCCACCATGGGGGTGTACGGCGGCGAGAGCGGCGCAGCGGCAGTGGGAAGCGCGGTCGCTCCGCTGGCCGACTGCTTTTCTTGCGCCACGACGTCGGGATCGGAGCTCATCTCGCCACTGGCCGCCGCCTCGGCCGCCGCCAGCCGGCCGTTCAGGTCGGCCACCTCGATTTTTGACCACCCCTGCCTTTGAATGTCGTAGGCGGCCTGGTGCACGGCCTTGCCGACGGCGTGCAGCCGAAGCGCCCTTGGCCCCAAAGCCTCCTGCGCGAGGCCCGCGGCGACATTCGAGTCCTTGAAATATTGGACATAGGCGGGATTGGCCACGATGTAGCCGACCATGTCTTGGCGGTGCTCGGGGGTATTGCCCGCCTCTCGGACCGAGGCGACGAAGGCCGGGTCCTGCAGCGCTGCGATGGCGGCGTAGGCCACTGCGCCCCGGACGAGGGATTTCGGGGCATAGGCCCGCGTATAGCCCATGGCCTGGGACACCGACGCCGCGTCAGTGAAGGCCGGGGTGATGGCAATCGCCCGTTTCATGTAGCTGTCGTAGGCGGCGGCGTCCTGGATCATCCGATCGGGGAGTCCGACTGGCCCGGGCGGGGGGGGCGGCGGCGGCGGCGCCTCGACGACCGGCGGCTTCCGCGATCGGGCGAGACTGTCCGCGGCGGGCAGGCCCACGATCAGGCCAACGGCCCCGACCAGGAACAACGCGCGCCGGGGGGTAAACATTCGCATGCCAGGAGAGTCTCAGAGTTTCGGGGGGAGACCCGCTCCATGCTCGATCCGATTGGCGTTATTGTGACACGGATCCTGACGTGGCGTCAGTCGAACAGCTTGGAGACCGATTCCTCGTTGGCGATGCGCCGTATCGCCTCGCCCAGCAGGGCCGCACAGCTGACGACGCGGATGCGACCGCCGGACGCCCCGAGCCGGCCGTTGGTCTCGATCGAGTCGGTGACCACCAGTTCCTTAAGCACCGAGGCGTTCACGCGCTCTATGGCGGCGCCGGAAAGGACGCCGTGGGTGATGTAGGCCGACACCTCCGCCGCGCCGGCGTCCATGAGGGATTGCGCGGCGCTACACAGGGTCGTCGCCGAATCGGTGATGTCGTCGAAGATGATCAGCCGGCGGCCGGCGACGTCACCGATGATGTTGGCGACTTCCGATTGGCCCGGCCCCTTGCGGCGCTTGTCGACAATCGCCAATCCGGCGTTCAGCCGGCTGGCCAGAGCCAGGGCCCGGACGACCCCGCCCGCGTCCGGCGAGACGATCAGGATCTCGTCCGTCTTGCCGTAGTGGGCCTGGATATCGGCCGCCATCAGGGGGGCGGCCTGCAGGTTGTCGGTGGGGATGTCGAAGAAGCCCTGAATCTGGCCGGAGTGGAGGTCTATCGTCAGAAGGCGGTCGGCCCCGGCCCGGGTGATCAGATTGGCCACCAGCTTGGCGGAGATGGGCGTACGGCCGCCCGTTTTCCGATCCTGCCGGGCGTAACCGAAATAGGGAGTCACCGCCGTGATTCGCCGCGCCGACGCCCGCTTGAGCGCGTCGATGCAGACCAGCAACTCCATGAGGTTGTCATTGGCCGGATAGCTGGTGGACTGGATCACGAACACGTCCTCGCCGCGAACGTTCTCCTCGATCACCACCCACGCCTCGTCGTCGGCGAAGCGCTTCACCTGGGCCCGGGTGAGCGGAATATCCAGCGACGCCGCGATCGCCTCGGCGAGCGGCCTGTTCGAGTTGCCGGCCAGCAGCTTCATGAAGGTCCCCGTACCGCGAGTCTCGAGGACGCGTCGCGGCGGCCGAGCCTTTATCAGCGCGCCGCCCCGCGGCAAAGCCCCGCGAGTCTACGGGCTTTCTTGCAGTACGATGGCGGACAGGAGCCGACCATAGTCCGCTTCGCCCCGACGGAATGCCCGGCGATTCGAGAAGAACTCGTCCTCCTCGGCGCAGGTGTCACGGCCGATCCATTCGCTCGATCCCACGCCGGCGGCGGCGAGACGGGAGACGACGAATCCCGGCAGGTCGAACTGCCGCTTTTCGGGCGTCGCTCCGGGCGAAAAGAACCGGCGATAGCTGTGGTCGCAGGCGGCGAACTGCGCCATGAAGTCCATCCCTACCTCGTAGGACTCGCGGGCGATGCACGGACCGACCGCGGCGACCATTCGGTCCGGCGAGCCGCCGCGTTCGACCATGGCCGCCACCGCCGCTTCGACCACCCCCGCCAAGGCGCCGCGCCAGCCCGCATGAACCGCGGCCACGAGCCGCGCAGGTCCATCGGCGATCAGCACCGGCGCGCAGTCGGCGGCGAGGGCGCCGCAGACCAGGCCCTGGCGCGCCGTCACCACCGCATCGCCCTGCGGGCGGTCGGAACCCCAGGGTGATGCGGCGATCTTCACTGTGGCTGAGTGAACCTGGTAGCATGTAGCCAGGGCCTCGGAGGCCACGCCCAGAGCAGCCGCCGCGCGCCGACGGTTCTCGCGCACGGCCACGGCGTCATCGCGGGAACCCAGCCCGACGTTGAGACTCTCGTAGAGGCCGCGCGAGACCCCGCCCCGCCGGGTGAAGAAGGCGTGGCCGACGCCGGCCACGGACGCCAGCAGCGGCGAACTCAGGATGGGCGGGACCATGGTCAAGACACCGTCTCGAATCCGGGGACGCGAAGGCCCGGCTGGTGAACAACGGCCGCCTTGAACAGGACTCCCATCTGGTCGGGGGCGCTCAGCCGGTCCAGCTGGCGTTGGATGCTCGTGGCCCGGTCTGGACGCGCCTTCGCGAGGGCTGCCGCGCGGACGCCCACGCCCATATCGTTCAAGAACGCGCCCTGGGTCCGGATCGGCCCCACTGCCGCGCCCGCGGCTTGCGCCGCGGCCAGGAAAGCCGGGAAGTCGACGTGCGCGGTCAGGTCGGCCTGGCCGGGATTGGCCAGGGGGCTCTCCTTGCGATGGCCTCTCAAGGCCTGCAGGGTATCTCCGGCCCCGGGCTCGTCGCGCCCGTAGTCGATGAACACGGCCGCGCCGCCCGTCTTCGCCAAGAGGGCCCCGATCATCGCGCCCACTCTGTTCAGGGCGTCCGACCACTCGACGACCGTTCCCAGGGGGAGGCGGGCGAGGCCATCCGGCGGTGTGATCGGCTCCGCCGGGGAGAAGGCCAAGCCGCCGTCTGAAGCCAGGCCCACCCGCCGCTCGCGCCAGCCATCCGCCGTGCGGACCGCTTGGCGGATGGGCAGGCAATCAAGGAATTCGTTGGCCAGCAGGATCAGCGGCGCGTCGGCGGGCACATCCTCGAGGCGCGCCGTCCATTGGGCGCGCGCCGCTCCCTGAAAAACCGTAGCCTGTCGCTGGCGGAGCGGCGCGCTGGTTTCGACGAGCCATACCTCGGAGGCCTCGAGGAAGCCGCTGGCCAGCTTCGCCGCGCGCAATGCATCGCCCAGCATCACGCCGTGTCCGGGACCGAGTTCCACGAGCCGCACCCGTTCAGGTCGCCCCAGCCGGATCCAGACCTCGGCGGCCCACAGCCCGAGGATCTCCCCGAACATTTGCGAGACCAGGGGAGCGGTGATGAAATCGCCAGCCTCGCCCAGCCGAGGGCGGGTGGCGTAGTATCCCTCCTCCGGGTCATGGAGGCAGATGTCCATGTAGCGGGCGACCGAGAGGGGACCCTCGCGGGCGATCAGGCCCCGCACCCGGTCAAGCAGGGTCACGGGCGTCCGGTTGGGCGGCGATGCGGAAGCCCCGCCAGACCAGCAAGGCGCCGGCCAGGACCATGGGTACGGACAGCAGGATGCCGACGGTAAGGCCGAACGGAAGATCGCGCAGGCCTTCGTCAGGCATGCGGACGTTTTCAAGGGCTATGCGGAAGAGGCCATAGAACATCAGGAAGAGGCCAGTAACCTGTCCGGGGCGGGAGAGGCAGTGAGCCCGATGGGTCGCGAGCCGCAGAATCAAGAACAGGAGCAGCCCCTCGAGCGTGGCTTCATAGAGCTGGCTGGGATGCCGTGGCAGCGGGCCGGCGATGCAACTGCCGTCGGCATAGGTCTCGATGTGCCGCCCACAGAACACCATGCCCCAGGGGAGGGTGGTGACTCGGCCCCACAGCTCCCCGTTGATGAAATTCGCGATGCGGCCAAAGCCGAGGCCGATGGGCACGCAGGCGGCGGCCACATCCGCCAGGCTGAGGAGAGGGAGGCGCTGCGCCCGGGCGAAAGCGACCAGGGCGACCGCCACCCCGATGGCGCCGCCGTGGAAGCTCATCCCGCCATGCCATAGGCGGACGATCTCCACGGGGTCGTGCAGGAGGGTCTCACGGCCCGTGGCCAGAGGGAGCATGTAGAACAGAATGTAGCCCAGCCGCCCGCCCAGAATGACGCCGAGGGTGATCCAGAGGATCATGTCGTCAATCTGGGCGGCGCTCGCCGGCGCACCGGCCGGTCCCCACAGCTTGGCGTTGCGCACCAGCCGGACGGCGTAACGCCACCCCAGGAGGATGCCGGCGATGTAGGCCAGGGCGTACCAGCGCACCGCGAACGGGCCAAGCGTGAGGCCACCGACCTCGACCGCCGGCAGGCTGAAGACTTCACGGGGAATATCGGGAAAGATCAGGGCCATGGCTGCTCCTGTACCGCGATCCGCCGTTCTGGGGGGAGGGGTGATCGGCGTCGGAGTCGAGACCCTTCGCATCGAGGGGGATTTTGCGCTAGAAAGGCGCATGCAGACTCAAAATCCCTTTCTGGATGAGATGGCCAAGCTGACGCAGGCTGCGGTCGGCATCGCTCAGGCCGCGGGCGAGGAAGCCCGGACAGCGTTTCGCGCCCAGTCCGACAAGTGGGCCGCCGATCTCGACCTGATCCGGCGTGAGGAGTTCGAAGCCCTGAAAGCGGAAGTCGCGACGTTGAGGACACGGATCGACGCCCTCGAAAGCGGCCAGAAGATCTGACTTCCTATATCTGCGCGAGACGCGCGGCGCGAAGCAGATTAGCCTGACGCCCGTTCGCCAGTGTTCCACCCCCGCGGGGTCTCTCCCCGCGAGCCCAAAGGACGCCAGACGGCCCCATGGACATTCCTAGACCCGAAGAAGACGACACCCTCATCGCCCTCGATCCCCTGGATGTGGTCGAGCGGGTGTTGGCCGCCGAGAACCTTTCGTTCGACCGCACGGACGATGGCGACCTCGCCTTCGCCCTGACCGGCGATTGGAGGGATTTCGAACTGTGGTTCGCCTGGCGGCCCGAGGCCGACTGCCTCCAGCTCTGCCTGTCGGTCGATCTCAAGGCCGGCAAGGGGCTGCGCGAGTCCGCGCACGGGCTGATCAACCTGATCAACCAGCGCGTGTGGCTCGGCCATTTCGAAGTCTGGGCTGATGATGGCGAAATCGTCTTCCGCCACGCCCTGTCCCTGCCGGATGGCGAACGGCCCAGCATGGCGCAGACGGCCTCGATGATCGACGCGGCCATGGAAGCCGCCGACCGCTTCTATCCGGCGTTCGACTTCCTGATCAGCGGTGGAAAGTCACCTGAAGAGGCGATGGCCGCGTGCATGTTCGAGACCATGGGGCACGCCTAGGCCCTGATGATTCCGCCCTCAGACCCGGTCCCGGCCGCGCATCCGGACTGCGGGGCGGCGCTCCCGCGCGAGGCGATATCGCCCGCGTCGGCGCCGGCGCAGTAAGCGCGTGGCCGCCCCTCTGACCCCGGTGCTCATGGTGGGAGCCGGCCTCATGGGCGGCGCCCTGATCACCGGCTGGCGCCGGGCGGGCGCGGTGTCGGCGGCCGAGCTTATTCTGCGCGACCCGGCGCCCGGAGACGCCGCTCTGGTGGCCGCGCGTGACGGCGCCAGCCTGAACGGCCCGCCGGCCGGTCTCGGAAAGGCGCGGACGGTCCTGCTCGCCGTCAAGCCCCAGGCCTGGCGCTCGATGGCGGACGAGGTCGCCCCCCATCTGGCGCGCGACGCGGTCATCATCTCGATTATGGCCGGCGTCCCGACGCGCGACCTTTCGGAGGCATTTCCCGGAAGGCCGATCGTACGGGTGATGCCCACCACCTCCGCCGCGACCCTGAAGGGCGCGGCCAGCATCTGGACGGCGGACGGGCAGGCACGCGAGGTGGCGCACCGCCTGTTCGAGCCCCTCGGGGTGGTGGCGGACCTGGCCGAAGAGGCCCAGATGCACGCGGCCACCGCCGCCTCCGGCTCGGCGCCGGCCTATTTCTACGCCGTCGTGGAGGCGCTGGAAGCCGCGGCAGTCGATGCGGGACTGTCCGCGGCCGCGGCGCGCCAACTCGCCCGCTCGGCTCTCATCGGGGCCGCCGCGTTGATGGAGGGGACAGGCGCTGAGGCGAGCGAGCTGCGCCAGCAGGTGACCTCGCCGGGTGGAACCACCGAAGCGGCCTTGCGCGTGCTGACCGGAGAGGGGGGCCTGGGTGACCTGGTGACGCGCGCCGTCCGGGCGGCGGCCGCCCGCTCGCGAGAGCTGGGGTCTTGATGGCTGGGCCACCGGACCAGGCCCGCGCCGCCGGCTGCGCGGCCCTCCTCGCACTCGCCACGGAACGGCCGTGGCGCCAGATCACGCTGCGTGACGTCGCCGAGCGAGCCGGCTTGCCGTTGGCCGAGCTATATTCCGTGGCCTCCAGCAAGGAGGCCCTGCTCGCCGATCTCGCCGCTCGCCAGGACACCGCCGCCCTGGCCACGGCGGAGACCCCCTCGGACGATGTCCACGACCGGCTGTTTGACGCCACCATGGCCCGGGTCGAAGCCATGCAGCCCGACCGCGCGCCCCTGATCGCGATCGCGCGGGAGGCGTCGGCTCTGGTTTTGGCCCCGCACTTCCCACGCACGGCCCGGGCCATCCTCGAGGCGGCCGGCGTCGAGGCGACGTCGGCGCGCGTGATCGCCATGACGCTGGTCTGGGCGCGGGTGGCCCAGGTCTGGCGGGACGACGAGGGCGCCCTCAACCGGACCATGGCCGAAATCGACCAGCGCCTGAAGCAGATGCGCGTGCGCCTCGCCCGCATCGGCGCTGGCTTCTGACCCGGTCCTGGCCAATCCGTTTTACGGCAGGGTGACCGTCGCGCGTAGGCCGCCTAGGGGCGAGGCGCTCAGGGTCACGTCGCCGCCGTGGCCGCGCGCCACGTCCCTGGCGATCGCCAGGCCGAGGCCGACGCCCTTGGTGTTGGGGCCTCGCGCGGCCTCCAGGCGACTGAACGGCGCGAAGGCGTCGTCATAGCGATCGGGAGATATCCCGGGCCCATCGTCATCGACGTGAATCTCCACGCCGCCCGACAGAGTGTTCCGGGCGGTGATCTCCACCCGGCCGCCGTGACCCACGGCGTTGCTCACGAGGTTGGTCAGGGCGCGCTTGAGGGCGCCGGGGCGGACGTGCGCCAGGACGTCGGGCGCGGCGTCGACCACCACGCCCACACCCGACCGCGCCGCGCCATCGCGCACGTCGTCGATGATATCCACCACCCGGACGGTCTCCACGTCCTCTCCTCCCTCGCCCCGGGCGAAGGCGAGGTACTCGTCGATCATGTGCTCCATCTCGGCCAAGTCCGCCTTCATCGCCTCGATGCGGGAACCGGGCGGCGAGAGGGCCAGCTCCAGCTTCAGCCGGGTGAGCGGCGTGCGAAGGTCGTGGCTGACGGCGGCGAGCAGGATGGTGCGCTGATCGACATGCCGCTGGATTCTCGCCTTCATCGCCAGGAACGCGCGGGCCGCCAGGCGCACCTCGCGCGCGCCGTGGGGGCGAAAGGCGACGTCCGCCCCGCGGCCGAAGGCGTCCGCGGCGTAGGCCAGCCGCTCGATGGCGCGCACCTGGTTGCGGATGAACACGATCGAGATCCCGGTCAGCAGCACCGTGGCGGCCGTTAGCCAGAAGATGAAGATGTGGCCGCGGGTGGCGAACACCCGATCCTTTGGGGCGATGATCCGCAGGACGCCTCCGGGGACCTTCACGCGAACGTCCACGTAGGCGGGATAGCGGCCGGTGTCGAACCAGAACGGGACGTCTATCCGGTCGGACAAAGCCTTCCTCAGGGAACGGTCGACGGCGACGAACAGCGACGGGCGGCGTCCGCGCGGCAGCACCCCGCCATCCTGGAACATGATCGACAGGTCCAGATTGGCCTGGGCGCGGTCCTCCAGGCGTTTGAGGCTCGCCGCGCTGGGATCCTCCTCGTAGGTTTGCAGGATCAGGGCCACGTCGCCCGCGAGGCCCTCGGTGAGGTGGCTGTTCACTGTCTGCCAGTGGGCGTCGAAGAATACATAGGTGACCGCGATCTGCATCAGCGCCACGGGCAGCACTATGATGAGCAGGCTACGGCCGAACAGGGATGTCGGCGTCAGGCGCTTCAGCGACCGCCAGAACAACCGGGGCCAGGGCCTGGGGAGGCGCATCAGTCGGGCGTGAGCATGTAGCCGCGGCCGCGGACGGTTCGAAGGTACCGCGGGTTGGCCGGGTCGGCTTCGATCTTGCGACGTAGCCGGGTGACCTGGATGTCGACGGCCCGACCGCCCGCGTCGGTGTTGGCGCCCACCAGATCGAGGCGATCGACTGCGGCGTGGGCCGCCCTGGCCAACACCCTCAGCAGATGCGCCTCGCTTTCGGTCAGCCTAACAGCCGCGCCGTCGGCGTAGAGTTCGCCGCGGCCGGTGTCGAAGACACAACGACCGAGCTTGACTTGTCGCGCCGCCGGGGGCGCCTGGGCGGCGCGGCGCAGGATCGCCTCGACTCGCAGGACCAGTTCCTCCGGATCGAAGGGCTTGGCCAGGTAGTCGTCCGCCCCCAGCCTCAGGCCCTCGATGCGATCGTCCGGCTGACCGCGGGCCGTGAGGATCAGGACCGGGGCCGCGCCTGCCTCCCCCGCCAGGCTTCGGAGCCACCGTGTGAGGGAGAGGCCGTCCTCGCCGGGCATCATCACGTCCACGATCAGCAGATCGAAGCACAGGGCGGAGAGCAGACGGCGGGCTCCGGCGGCCTCGGCCGCGGTGCTGACGCGAAACCCCTTGCGGGTCAGATACTCCTTGAGCAGATCACGGATGCGGTTGTCGTCGTCGATCACCAGCAGGTGGCGACGATCGTCATCGACGGCCATCATCGGCGCGCCAATTCGTTTGACGGGCGCGGCAAGGCAGCGTCTAGAGCAAACCCCGATCGGGTGAGATCACCCGATCGGGGACAATTTGCTCTAGAAACTAGAGTTTGCGCGCTTCCCGCTCGCCCAACCAGTTCCCACTTGGGCGGGAAGCGCGTAGGCGCACGGCTTTCGGCGGAAGGGGGTTTGCGGCCCAATGTCATTGGTTCCCTACGATGATCGTGACGGCTGGATCTGGTTCGACGGCCAGTTCACACCCTGGCGCGAGGCCAAGGTGCACATCCTCACCCACGCCCTTCACTACGCATCGGCCGTGTTCGAGGGTGAGCGCATGTACGGCGGAGAAATCTTCAAGCTCCGCGAGCACACCGAGCGGTTGTTCAGATCGGCCGAAATCCTCGACTTCACGATACCCTTCACGATGGCTCAGATCGATGAGGCGTGCAACGCGACCTGCGCGCGCAACGGCCTCGACGACTGCTACGTGCGACCGATCGCCTGGCGCGGGTCCGAGACGATCGGCGTTTCCGCCCAGAACAGCAAGATTCACGTGGCGATCGCCGTCTGGGATTGGCCCAGCTACTTCAATCCGGAGGAGAAGGCCAAGGGGATCGCCCTGACCTGGGCCAAGTACCGCCGGCCGTCCCCGGACACCGCCCCCACCGCGTCCAAGGCGGCGGGGCTCTACATGATCTGCACCATCTCCAAGCATGCCGCTGAACGGGACGGCTACGCAGACGCCATGATGCTGGACTGGCGCGGCTATGTCGCGGAGGCCACCGGGGCCAACGTGTTCTTCATTCGTGACGGCGTGCTGCACACGCCCGACCCCGATTGCTTTCTCGACGGCATCACCCGGCGGTCGGTGATCGACCTCGCCAAGGCCAAGGGCTTCGAAGTAGTGCAGCGGCACATTCTGCCCGAGGAACTCTCGACGTTCTCGGAGTGCTTCATCGTGGGCACCGCCGCCGAGGTGACGCCGGTCGCTCAGGTGGGCGAGTATCGCTTCCGCCCCGGCAACATCTCGCTCGCGCTGATGGACGACTATGCGCGGTTCGTCCGCCGGCAGGGCTGACGCCTCCTTCAGATCGTCCACGTTTCGGGGTGCGGAATGGCCTCGTTGCGGAACAGACGCATCAGGCCGACCGCGCAACGGACGATGAACCACAGGAACACCAGCGGCAGCAGCGCGAAGCCGATGAGCAGGGCACAGAGCACCAACGCGATCACGAAATAGAGCAACCCCATCCAGAAGGTGCGGATCAGGTACGTGTAGTGTGACTGCAGCCAGGGCGGGGCGCTATCGCGAGCGACATAGGCCATGATCAGGCCGATCACGTGGGTGAGTCCGCCCAGCGGCGCCAGGAAGAGAATGTAAATGATCAGCGCCATCTGCCTCTCGTCGACCAGCGGGGACGGCGTCGAGGGCGGGGGCGGCGGCTCCAGGGACTGGGTCATCGGCGACCTTCCTGTTGGTTCGGCGCAGCCTAATCCCGCTCCACGATAATCTCCACCCCGGCGGCTTGCGCCTGAGGCGCCAGGGCGTGAGGTTTTTCCACCCGCACCCGGGCGCGCAGAGCGCACGGTTCGGCGAGGCAGGCGCGGGCCAGGCGCCAGGCGAAGGTCTCCACAAGCAGGATGTGGCCGCTGTCGGCCAAGTGGCGTGCGTGGCCGACGATACGCTCGTAGTTCACCGTCTCCCCAATGGTGCGCCAGCCGCCGGCGGCCACATCCAGTTCGACATCCACGATCAACGGCTGTCGCCGGCCTCGCTCGTGAGCGTGGACGCCGATTTCTGCATCTACCGTCAGGCCGCGAACGAAGACCTTGGCGGAGACGAACCGCGGCGAGGTCGGCTTGGAGTCACTCACCGACGACATCCGGCGTCTGCCACGCCAAGTGCTGGCCTCCGTCGACGGCTATCATGAGGCCGGTCACGGAAGAGGCTTCGATGAGATAGACGACAGCCCGCCCGATCTCGCGCGGATCGACCGCCGCGCCGAGCGGCGTGGCGGCTGCCTCGGCCGCGAAGATCTCCGGCGTCTGGTGCGCCGATGGCAGGGTCGGGCCAGGAGCGACGCCATTGACGCGTATGCGCGGCGCCAGGGCCTGGGCGAGGGTCTGGGTCGCGGTCCACAGCGCCGCCTTGCTCAGGGTGTAGCTGAAGAACAAGGGGTTCAGGCGCCAGACGCGCTGGTCGAGAATGTTGACGATCAACCCACGCTGATCCGGCGGCAGGGCCTCCGCGAAGGCCTGCGCCAGTAGCACCGGGGCGCGCAGATTGACCGCGTAGGCGGTGTCGAGACCGACGACGTCGAGGGTGCTGATCTCGTCGGGTTCGAAGACCGAGGCGCAGTTGATCAACAGGGTCGGCGGCGCTGGACAGGCCTCCAGCAGCAGTCGCGGGGTGCGTGGATCGGCGAGATCGCCGCCGCACGTCCGGGCCCGGCGACCCAGGGCGCGCACTTCCGCCGCCACGCCGTCCGCGTCGGCAGCGGTGCGGGAATGGGCCACGACGTCGAAGCCTGCTTCGGCCACGCACTGCGCCAGGGTCCGGCCGATGCGGCGCGCGGCTCCGGTGACCAGGGCCCAGCCCCGATCCTCCACGATGGGGTCAGTCGAAACGGCCGAACTCGATACGGTTCAGGATACCGAAAGCGACCAGGAAGAGCAGGATGATCCCGACGGCGGGCAGGGTCATGGGCGCTCCGATTATTTGCGGGCCAGGGTCGACGAGCCCCTTTAGCGAGGGCGGTCCGCCGCCGCAAGCTGCGTCGCCGGCCCCGAATTCCGGGCCGCCATGCGCAAGGGCTCTTCCCCGATGAAGCTCTATCACTCATATAGCCTGCGGAAGAGGCCCCGCAGTGGAACCGGGGGTCCGCCAGAACGCCACGTCCTAAGCGCCACGCCAGGGAGATCCGCATGCGCGAATACATGAAATTCTATATCGACGGTCAGTGGGTCGATCCGGTCACCCGCAAGAGCCTCGATGTCATCAACCCCGCCACCGAGGAAGTCTGCGGCCACATCTCGGCCGGCTCGGCCGCCGACGTGGACAAGGCGGTCGCCGCCGCCCGCAAGGCGTTCGAGACCTATTCGCAGACCAGCCGCGAAGAGCGCATCGATCTGCTCGAGCGGATCCAGGCCGAATACCAGAAGCGCTTCGGCGACATCGCCAAGGCGATCACCGAGGAAATGGGCGCCCCGGCCAGCCTGGCGCAACGCGCCCAGGCCCCTATCGGCATCGCCCACATCGCCACCGGCATCCAGGTGCTCAAGACCTTCCAGTTCGAGGAAGATCGCGGCCCGACGCATCTGGTGAAGGAGCCGATCGGCGTCTGCGGCATGATCACGCCGTGGAACTGGCCGATCAACCAGATCGCCTGCAAGGTGATCCCAGCGCTCGCCACCGGCTGCACGATGGTGCTGAAGCCGTCTGAGGAATCGCCGTTCTCGGCGATCATCTGGGCGGAGGTCATGCAGGCCGCCGGCGTGCCGGCGGGCGTGTTCAACCTCGTCAACGGCCTGGGCGCCGAGGTCGGCGCGGCCATCTCCAGCCACCCGGGGATAGATATGGTCTCGTTCACCGGCTCGACCCGGGCCGGCGTCGAGGTGGCCAAGGCCGCGGCGACCACGGTCAAGCGCGTGGCGCAGGAGCTGGGTGGCAAGAGCCCCAACATCATCCTGCCCGACGCCGATATGCAGACCGCCGTCAGCGGCGGCGTCAAGCACGTGATGCAGAACTCCGGCCAGTCCTGCAACGCCCCCACCCGCATGCTGGTGCCGGCGGCCAAGATGGGCGAGGCGATCGTCATCGCCAAGGAAGCCGCGGAATCCACCACGGTGGGCGATCCCAACGGCAACGCCCAGATCGGCCCGGTGGTCAACAAGACCCAGTGGCAGAAGATCCAGCGCCTGATCCAGGCCGGTATCGACGAAGGGGCGACCCTGGTCACCGGCGGCACCGGGCGCCCGGAAGGCCTCGACAAGGGCTTCTATGTGAAGCCGACGGTGTTCGCCAACGTCACCAACGACATGACGGTCGCCAAGGAAGAGATCTTCGGTCCGGTGGTCTCCATCCTCGGCTATCAAAGCGTCGATGAGGCCGTGAAGGTCGGCAACGACACCGAGTACGGCCTGGCGGCCTATATCTCGGGCACCGACATGGACAAGGTCCGCGAAGTGGCCTCCAAGCTACGCGCCGGCCAGGTGTCGATCAACGGCGGCGGCGGCGACATGATGGCCCCGTTCGGCGGCTACAAGATGAGCGGCAACGGCCGCGAATGGGGCGAGCACGGCTTCACCGAATACCTCGAGGTCAAGGCCGTCCTCGGCTACACACCCAAGCAAGCCGCCGAATAAGTCACACTACTGAGAATTGAAGGCGCCCTCCTTCCCGGCGACGGGAAGGAGGGTTTTTTCTGTCTCGACCATTCCCTCCCCGGAATTCAGGCCTTCGTGGGGACCGGGAAGCCCCGGTCGCGCATCAGGGCGTCGATGGTGACGTCCCGGCCGCGGAAACGGCGGAAGGCCTCGGCCGCGTCGATGGTGTTGCCGACGCTCATGATCGCGTCGTGCAGCCGGCGGGCGGCGTCCTTGTCGTAGAACCCTCCCGGCGACTCGACGAAGGCTTCGGCGGCATCCGCGGTCAGGGTGTCGGCCCAGATGTAGTCGTAGTAGCCCGCCGCATAACCTTCGCCCCCGAAGATGTGCCCGAAGTGCGGCATGCGATGGCGCAGGACGATCTCGCGCGGCATGCCGATCTCGCGCAGGGTCGCCGCCTCGAAGGCGCGGGGTTCGATGGGGGCGGCGCCGGCGAGGTGGGCCTTCATGTCGACGATGGCGGAGGCCAGGTACTCGACCGTTCCGAAGCCCTGGTTGAACGTGTGCGCCCTCTTGATCTTGGCTACCAGGGCGTCCGGCATGGGCTCGCCGGTCTTGTAGTGCAGAGCGAAGCGGGTGAGCAACTCGTGGGTGGGCAGCCAGTGCTCGTTCAGTTGGCTAGGGAACTCCACGAAGTCCCGCACCACCCGTGTGCCGGCCAGCGTTGGATAGCTCACGTTTGAGTTGAGGCCGTGGAGGGCGTGGCCGAATTCATGGAACAGGGTGACCGCGTCGTTCCACGAGACGAGGACGGGCTCGCCTGGGGCGGCCTTCACGAAATTGGCGTTGTTGGAGACGATCGGCGTCACTTCGCCGGCGAAGCGCTCCTGGGGACGGTATTCGCTCATCCACGCGCCCGACCCCTTGCCGGGGCGGGCATAGGGATCGAAGTACCAGAGGCCGACCGGGCGGACCCCATGCCGGACCTCGAAGATCCGGACGTCCGGATGGGCGACCGGAAGGCCGTTCACCTGCACGAACTCGAAACCGTAGAGGTGGCCGGCGGCCCAGAACATGCCCTCGCGCAGTTTTTCCAACTGCAGGTAGGGTTTGATCTCGCTCTCGTCGAGATCGTACTTAACCTTACGCACCTTCTCCGAATAGTAGCGGTAGTCCCACGGCTCGATCCGCGTGCCGGGCGCCTCGACGTCGGCGAGCGCCTGCATGTCGGCCACCTCCTGGACGACCCTCGCCTTGGCGGGGGCCCAGACCTTCATCATCAGGTCCATGGCGGCGTCGGGGGTCTTCGCCATCTGATCGTCGGTGATCCAGTGGGCGAAGGTCGGGAAGCCGAGCAACCTGGCCTTCTCCGCGCGCAAGGCCAGGATTTCGGTAATGAGGGCGTTGTTGTCGCGGGCGTCGCCGTTGTCGCCCCGCATCGTCCATAGACGGAAGCCCTTCTCCCGGAGGTCCCGCCGGCTGGAATAGGTGAGGAACGGCTCCATCGCCGAGCGGGTGTTGGTGATCAGCCATGCGCCCGTGAGGCCCTTCGTCCTGGCCGCTTCCGCCGCCCCGGCAATGAGTGAGGGTGGCAGGCCGGCCAGGTCGGCCTCGCTCGTCAGGGTGAGGGCGTAGGCCTCCTCGTCGGCCAGCCCGTTCTGGCTGAAGGTGGTGTACAGCGTGGCGAGCCGCTGGTTGATAGCCGCCATCCGCGTCTTCTGGTCAGGCGTGAGCGCCGCCCCGCGGCGCGCGAAATTACGATAAACTTCGTCGGTGAGGCGTTGCTGTTCAGGTGTCAGGCCCGAGGTCTCGCGGGCGTCGTGGACGGCCTTCGCGCGCGCGAAGAGGGCCGCGTTCTGCACCACCTCGTCCTCGAAGGCGGCCAGCACGGGGGCCATTTCCTGCTCCACCGCCTGCATGGCCGGATCATTGAGGGTCGAGGTCCAGACGTTGAAGATCGCGGAGACGCGGTTGAGCGTCCGCCCGCTGTTCTCCAGGGCCGCGATGGTGTTGGCGAAGGTCGCCGGCGCCATATTGCCGGCGATGGCGGTGATCTCGGCCCTGTTCTCCGCCATGGCGACCACAAGAGCCGGCGTGAAGTCGCCGACAGCGACCCTGTCGAACGGCGGGGCGCCGTTGTGCGGACCCGTCCAGGGAGCGAGCAGCGGCGGGGTGGGGGGAGCGGCATGGGTCAAGGGAGCAATTCCGGCGAGAGCGACGGTAGCGGTGGCGGCCACGAAGAGATGGCGTCCGTCCACGGGCGCGCCACGAGACCTATCGCACTGGCTCCTTAGGGCCAACCGGCCATCGGGTCCTCCGCGCCCGGATGGACGCCGGAGCCGAGGGTCGCTACACGGCGCCATGGCCATCGGCGTGTTCGATTCCGGCATCGGGGGACTAAGCGTCCATCACGCCCTGGTCGCCCGCCTGCCCCGCGCTGACTTCGTCTACCTCGCCGATCAGGCCAACACGCCTTATGGGGGGCGGCCCGGCGAAGAGATCGTCGACCTCGTCCGGGCCGGCTGCGATCGCCTGTTCGCGGCCGGGTGCGACCTCGTGATCCTGGCCTGCAACACCGCAGCGGCCGTCGCCCTGCGCCGGCTCCAGCAGACCTGGCTGCCGGATCATCGGCGCGCCCTCGGCCGTCGGATCAATGTGCTTGGAATCATCGTGCCGACCATCGAGGCGGCCACCGGCCTTCCCTGGGAGCATGAACTCGAGCACCGGGGCGACAAGGTCGAACAGCTGGACGTGCTGGGCGTGTTCTCGACCCCGGCTACGGCCAGGAGCCGGGTCTATGAGATCGAGATCGACAAGCGCCGCCAGGATGTGGCGGTGTTCTCCGAGGCTTGCCCGGAACTCGCGCGTCTCATCGAGGGCGGCGCCCCCGCTGGCGAACTGAAGGGCGTGGTGGAGAGCCATGTCAGAGGACTCACGCGCCGGATCGGCCGGCCGCCGGACCGCGCCATCCTCGGCTGCACCCACTATGAGATTACCGCCGATCTTTTCCGGGCGGCCTTGCCGGCCGGGACGCCGCTGATCCATCAGCCGGGCGCGACGGCGGACGCCATCGAGCGCTACCTCGTCCGCCATGCGGAATACGATCCCGGCCAAGGCGGCGCGCGTCGCTTTTTGACGACCGGGCGCCCCGGGGCGCAGAATGGCCTCGTCGAGCGGTTCTGGGGCGCGCCACTGGTGTTCGACTCTCTCTAGGCGCCGGTCGTCCACGAAAGGGATCCGCCATGGTCCGCGTCACCGCCGCATCGCTCCTCGCCTGTCTGCTCGTCGACGGCGCGGCGCGGTCCGAGGTGGTCGATAGCCAGTCGGGCGGGTTCACGGTGCGCGAAAGCCGGGTCGTCGCGGCCCCGCCCGCCAAAGTGTGGGCTGTGCTCGTTGAGCCCGCCTCCTGGTGGAGTTCGGATCACACCTTTTCCGGCGACGCCCGCAATCTGACGCTGTCGGCGAAGCCTGGTGGGTTCTGGCAGGAGGCTCTGCCGGGGGGCGGCGGCGTGCGCCACATGGTGGTGGTGTTTGTCGATCCTCCCTCGGCGCTTCGCCTCGAGGGCGCCCTTGGGCCGCTGCAGGCCTTAGGCGTGGCTGGCCACCTCACGTTTAAGTTGGGCGCCCAAGGCGGCGGCACCGTGGTCACCGAGACCTACGACGTCGGCGGTCACGCCCCGGGCGGCCTGGACAAGCTCGCCGGGACCGTGAACGAGGTGCTCGACGATCAGCTGGGTCGGCTCAAGGCGCGCGCGGAGACTGGCGGCGCCCCCTGAGCGGGGCAAGATCGTGTCGATCGGCAATGACGCTGCCATCGCCGGAACCTATATAAACCCCCATGCTCCCGACGCTCCGACAGCTTCAGTACCTCAAGCTCCTCGCCCAGCACGGGTCCTTCAGCCGCGCCGCCGAGGCGGCCCATGTCACCCAACCGACCTTGTCGGCGGGTGTCCAGGAGCTGGAGAAGATCCTTGGCGCCCCCATGGTCGACCGCAATCGCTCCGGCGTGATCCTCACCGCCGCCGGGGCCGAGGCGGTCGCCCGGGCGGGCGCCATTCTGGCCCAGGCCGAGGATCTGGTGCAGGCGTGCCGGAGCGCCGGCCAGCCGCTGGAGGGCAGGTTGCGACTGGGTGTGATCCCGACGGTCGCCCCTTTCCTGCTGCCCGCCGCCCTGCCGGTGCTGCGCGCCCGCTTCCCCCGGCTGCGCCTCTTCCTCCGCGAGGACATGACCGCGCGGCTGATCGCCGACCTCAAGAGTGGAGCCCTCGACGTGACCCTGATCGCCCTGCCCTATGACTCCGCCGGGCTGGAGTGGGCCCATGTCAGCGACGATGAACTGCTGGCGGCCTTCCCCTCGGGCCATCCCCTGAGCGCCGCGCCCACGGTCTCCACGGGCGCCCTGGACGGCGAGAACCTTATCCTTCTGGAAGACGGCCACTGCCTGCGCGACCACGCGCTGGCCGCCTGTGGCCTGGGCCCGCAGAAGTCCACGCACGAAGAGGGGTTCGCGGCCACCTCCCTGGCCACGCTGGTACAGATGGTGGGCTCGGGCCTGGGGGTCACCCTGCTGCCGGCCATGGCCGTGGACGCCGGCCTCGCCCAGGCGGCCCAGGTGGACGTGCGCCGGCTAGAGCCGGACCTCGCCAGTCGGGAGATCGTGGTCGCCTGGCGCGCCGGCTCGACGCGCGCCACCGAGGGGCGGCTGCTCGCCGAGGTGTTTGCGGGCCGCCTCAGCCAGGCAGGCGCCGCGGCCTAGGGCCGGAGTTCCCAGCCGCGGACGCTGGCCAGGGCCTGGAAGCCGATGCGCTCCAGGATCGGCCGGCTGGTCTCCGCCGCGTCGACCGTGAGGTAGTTGACGCCGCGCCGCACGGCCTCCTCGGCGCGGGCCGAGACCAGGGCGCGATAGAGTCCCAAACCGCGCCATATTGGCCGTACGCCGCCTCCATAGAGCCCTGCGAACGGCCGGTTCAGGGGCGCTTCCAGCCGCCCGGAGGCCGCGGGTCGGCCATCGACGTAGCCCACGTAGAGCGAGAGCGCCGGGTCGGCCAGCCGCGCCGCCAGTTCCTGTCGCAGGGCTGTGTGCTCGCCCCCGAACGCCTCGGCCCTGACGGTCAGGACGTCGTCCAGGCCGGCGCCGTCGGCGACCCGGCGCACGGTCACGCCGGCCGGGAGCGGACCGACGTCCGGGCGATCGGCGAGGTCGAAGACCATGAAGGTCTCCGCCGGTTCGGGGGCGAAACCCGCCGCGGCCAGCGCGGCCTCTAGGTTCGGCGGTCCGTCGTGACTGAAGACCCGCCACTCGACCGCCTGGCCGGTCCGGCGGAAGTGCGCAGCCTCGGCGGCCGTGGCGGCCTCGGCTCCCGCGGCGTCGAAGGTCCAGTGTTCGATGAAGGCGCGCACGCCCAATCGGCGCAGCACCGGCCCCGCCCACTGACGGGTGAGCCCGATTTCGGCGGGCGGATCGGCCCGCATCAGGGCGTCATAGAGGGCGAGTACGGTCCCAGAGTCCATCAGGTGGCTTTCCCGGAAAACCTGTCTATCTGTCCTTCCATGACCTTCCCGTTCGTAAAGATGAATGGCCTTGGCAACGACTTCGTGATCGTCGCCGCCGACCATAGGCCGTTCGAGCCCAGCGTCGCCTGGGCCCGCGCGACGGCGAACCGTGAGCAGGGCATCGGCTGCGACCAGCTGATCGCCGTCAGCGCGTCGGAACGGGCCGACGCCGCCATGCGCATCTGGAACGCCGACGGAGGCGAGGTCGAAGCCTGCGGCAACGCCGCCCGCTGCGTGGGCTGGCTGATGATGGAGGCGACCGGCCGCGACCGGGTCGAGATCGAAACGTCGGCGGGGATCCTCCGCGCCCGCCGCGCCGGCATCCAGATGGTGACCTTGGACATGGGCGAGCCGGGCCTCGACTGGCGCGACATCCCGCTCGCCTGGGAGATGGACACCCGGGAGATCTACTTGGCGGTCGATCCCCGCCTGCGCTCGCCCGGCTGCGTGTCGATGGGCAACCCGCACGTGGTGTTCTTCGTCCCCGACGTGGAGACCGCGCCGGTGAACGAGGCCGGCCCGGCGATCGAGAAGCACTGGCTGTTTCCCAGGCGCGCCAATGTCGGCTTCGCCCAGATCAAGGGGCCGCACAACATCCGCCTGAAGGTGTGGGAGCGCGGCGTCGGCCAGACGCTGGCCTGCGGCACCGGCGCGTGCGCGGCCCTGGTCGCCGCGCATCGCCGGGGCTTGTGCGAGCGCAAAGCCGTGCTGGAGTTGGATGGCGGAGAGCTCTCGGTGGAGTGGCGGGCCGAGGACAACCATGTGCTGATGACCGGCCCCGTGGCCGTCGAATTCAACGGCCGTATGCCGGAACCAGGACCCTTGCCATGAGCCAGCACCCCGCCATCGAGGCCGGACGAACCGCGGTGATCACCGGAGCGGCGAGCGGCATCGGACTGGCCGCCGCCCTGCGCCTCGCCGGGCTTGGGCTCAACGTGGTCATGGCCGACCACGAAGAGGGCGCGCTCGCCGAAGCCGGGCGGGCGGTGTCGGCGGCGGCGCGCGCCGGCGCGCGCGTCGAGACGGCTCCGACGGACGTGGCGGACTATGATCAGGTGGCGCGCCTTCGCGACCTCGCCCTGGGCCGCTATGGGGATGTCGCGGTGCTGATGAACAACGCCGGCGTCGGCGGCGGCGGCCACGCCTTCGCCAACCGCGACGGCTGGGTGCGACTGCTGGGGACCAACCTGGGCGGGGCGATCAACGGCGTCCAGGCCTTCACGCAGGTGATGATCGATCAGAACCGTCCGGCGGCGATCGTCAACACCGGCTCCAAGCAGGGCATCACCACCCCGCCTGGCGACACCGCCTACAATGTCAGCAAGGCGGGTGTGAAGGTTCTCACCGAAGGCCTGCAGCACACGCTGCGCGAGACGCCCGGCTGCCAGGTCTCCGCACACCTGCTGGTCCCCGGCTTCACCTTCACCGGCATGACCCGCCGGGCGGCCGAGAAGCCACCGGGCGCCTGGACGCCGGCCCAGGTCATCGATTTCGCGCTGGAGCGCCTGGCGGCGGGCGACTTCTACATCATCTGCCCGGACAACGAGGTGACCCGCGAGATCGACAACGCGCGCATCGCCTGGGCCGCCCAGGACATCACCGAGAACCGCCCGCCGCTGTCGCGCTGGCATCCGGACTGGAGGGACGCCTTTGCGGCCTACATGGCGCGGGTCTGACATCGGCTTCGCCGGTCGCGGGACGGCAAACGTTCTGTTATGAGCCCACCGGTCGCCGCTTTGGGCGGCGGCGCGTTCTCTCGTGATGGCTGACGGATTCCACATCGCCGAAAGCACCAGGGCCCAAGGGGGCCGTGGGGGCGCCGCCGTCGAGGTTGTGACCTTCGGCTGCCGTCTGAACGCCTGCGAGTCCCAGGCCATCCGCGAGCGGGCGCAGGCCGATGGCGTCACCGACACGGTCGTGTTCAACACCTGCGCCGTCACCGGCGAGGCCGTGCGCCAGGCCCGCCAGGCCATCCGCAAGGCCAGACGCGAGCGGCCTGGCGCCCGGCTGGTCGTCACCGGCTGCGCCGCCCAGATCGATCCCGCAGGCTTCGCCGCCATGGACGAGGTGGACCTGGTGCTGGGCAACGCCGAGAAGGCGGCGCCCCGGGCGCTGGTCCAAGAGGGCCTGCGGATAAGGGTGGGCGACATCATGTCGGTAAGCCGCACCGCGGGCCATCACATCGCCGGCTTCGCGGACCGCGCCCGCGCGCATGTGGAGATCCAGAACGGCTGTGACCATCGCTGCACCTTCTGCGTGATCCCGTTCGGCCGAGGGCCTTCCCGCTCGGTCCCGGCGGGGTTGGTGGTCGACCAGGTGCGCGCCCTCGCCGCGGCCGGCTTCAACGAGGTGGTGCTCACCGGGGTCGACCTGACGAGCTGGGGCGACGACCTGCCCGGCGCGCCGCGGCTGGGCGGCCTCGTCCGGCGGATCCTGAAGGGCGTTCCAGAGCTTCCGCGCCTGCGCCTGTCGTCCATCGACACCGCCGAGGTGGATGAGGACCTGATGGCGTGCCTCGCTCACGAGCCGCGCCTGATGCCCCACCTGCATCTCTCCCTTCAGGCTGGGGACGATATGATCCTCAAGCGGATGAAGCGGCGGCACAGCCGCTCCGACGCCCTGAACCTGATCGCCGCGGTCCGCCGTCTGCGGCCAGAGGTCGCCTTCGGCGCCGACCTGATTGCCGGTTTTCCCACCGAGACGGACGCCGCATTCGAAAACACGCTGGCCCTGGTGGTGGAAGCGGGCCTCGCCTTCCTGCACGTCTTCCCCTTCAGTCCCCGCCCCGGAACCCCGGCGGCCCGCATGCCGCCGGTAGCCCCGGCGGTCGTGAAGTCGCGCGCGTCGCGCCTGCGCGCGGCGGGCGCCGCCGCCTACCGGGGCCATCTCGACCGCCTGGTCGGCCGGTCCGCACGCGCCCTGGTGGAGCGTGAGGGACGGGCGCGGGCAGAGGACTTCACCGAGGTGGCGTTCGAGGGCGAGGCGTCTCCCGGCGCGGTGATCGCCGGCGTGATCTCGGGCCACGATGGCCGGCGCGCCATCCTGAACGCCTGGAGCCTGGGCGCCGGGAGTCCTCTGGTGTGAGCGAGCGTCGCCAAGGGTGGTTTTCCCGTTTGACCGACGGGCTGTCGCGGTCGTCGCGCGAGATGACCGAGCAAATTTCCCAGGTCCTGGTCGCCCGGCCGCTTGACCAGTCGAGGCTGGATGCGCTGGAGGAGATGCTCATCGAGGCCGACCTCGGCCCCTCGGCGGCGGAACGCATCACCCGGGCGTTCGCCGCCCAGAAGTTCGGCAAGTCCGCCAGCGAGGAGGAGGTCAAGGAGGCGCTGGCGGAGGCGGTGGCGGCCGAGCTCGTCCCTCGCCAGGGCGTGTTCGATCCTCTTGCCGGGCCGCGGCCCTTCGTCGTGCTGTTCATCGGCGTCAACGGGTCGGGCAAGACCACGACGCTCGGCAAGATTGCCGCCGATCTGACCGGCCGCGGGGCTCGGGTGCTGATCGCGGCGGGGGATACGTTCCGCGCGGCGGCGGTGGAACAGCTGAAGGTTTGGGCCGAACGGGCGGGAGCCGACTTCATCTCGCGGCCCAGCGGCTCGGACGCCGCCGGCCTTGCCTATGACGCTTTGGAGCGCGCGCGCGCCGAGCACTACGATGTGCTGCTCATCGACACCGCCGGGCGGCTTCAGAACAAACAGGGACTGATGGACGAGCTCACGAAGATGATCCGTGTCCTCCGCAAGCTCGACCCGGAGGCCCCGCACGAGGTTCTGCTGGTGCTCGACGCCACGGTGGGACGCAACGCCCTGGCTCAGGAGAACATCTTCGGCAACGCCATCGGGGTTAGCGGCATCGTGATGACCAAGCTCGACGGCACGGCGCGGGGCGGCGTCCTGGTCCCGGTGGCCCAGGCATCCGACTCGCCGATCAAGCTGATCGGCGTCGGCGAGGGGGTGGAGGATCTGCTGCCGTTCGACGCCCGCGCCTTCTCGCGCTCGCTGGTCGGCCTGGAGGGCCCTTTCCATGGCTGATCGCACGTCCGCCACGTCCTGGGTGCGGATGACCGTCGACGGCGCGCCCGCGGTTCTCTTCCTGATCGTCCTTCTGGCCACCCGGAACTTCCCCCTGGCGACTTGGTTCGTGGTCGGCGGGTCGGTCGTGGCCCTGGCCGTGGGTCTCATCGTCGAGCGCCGGCTTGCGCCCCTGCCGGCCTTCAGCGGCGCCCTGGGCGTCGTGTTTGGAACCGCCAGCCTGGTTTTTCACCGGGCCGACATCCTGCAGATGAAGATGACCATCGTCGACGGCATCCTGGGGGCGGTGCTTTTCGGCGGCCTGGCGATGAAGAAGAATCCGTTGAAGGCGCTGCTGGGCGGCGCGTTCGATCTTCCGGATCGGGCGTGGAAGGTGCTGGCGATCCGCTACGGCGTGTTCTGGTGGGCCTGCGCCATCGCCAACGAGGTCATCCGACGCACCCAGAGCGCCGAGACCTGGGCCGTGTTCAGGGTCGCGGTGCTGATCGCCGCCGTGGTCTTCGCCCTGGCGCAGACGCCATTTCTGCTGAAGCACAATCGTGCCGGCAGAACCACCGACATTCCCGAGCCCCCGGAGTCAGGTCTCTAGAACGCGACTCCTTTGGCGCGCCGCGACGGGCCCTCGGCGCCACCGGACGTCCACGGATGGTCTGTCGTGAAATCGACTTGAAATTCGGCTATGCGACTTGACGGTATGTCGGGGCGCTAAGGGGCACGCGATGGCCAAGGGCAAAGGGAAGATCGTCAGGGACGGGCTGAACGGCTCGGTGACGCATCTGCTGCACCGCACGTTGCAACTGGCCCTCGATTACCACGCCGACGCCGCGGGATCCGCCTCCCTCACCCAGAGGCAATTCACGGTGCTGGCCGCCGCGGCCTCCGCCGATGGCATGACCCAGAACGATCTCGTGCGCGCCACCGGGATCGACCGTTCCACCCTCGCCGACCTCGTCGCGCGCATGCTCGCCAAGGGGCTGCTCCTGCGCGAACGCTCAGCCAACGACGCGCGCGCCAATACGGTTCGCCTGTCCGATGCCGGCCGCGAAGCCCTGGGCGCGGGGGCGGGCGCGGCGGCGGACGCCGACGAGCGGCTGCTCGGCCTGCTGTCGCCGAAGAAGCGCGAGACCTTCCTCAAGACCCTGGCTGGTCTCGCCGCGGCGGCCGACGAACCGATCAAGACCAGGGCCGCCAGGAAGCCCGCCCCCGTCAAGGCGGAGCCGCAGGCGAAAAAGAAAAAGAAGACCAAGAAGACCAAGGACGCCAAGGCGGTCAAGGAGCCCAAGACCGCCAAGACGCCCAAGCCGAAGGCCGAGGTCGCCGCCTAGTCTTACTGAGTCAGAAAATCCCCTGATGCTGGGGGATTCGCGGAAGGGGCGGATTTGCTAAAGCACGCCGTCTTTTGACGGAATCGGGATTCCCAAATCAGGGCTGATCTGATTCAGAGTCCATGCTGGGCGAGGAGGCCAGCCTGGATGACGGCTCCGTACTCTATCGATCTTCGGGAACGGGCGCTGGCCCGGAAG
>JAQGIW010000236.1 GCA_028290905.1 Caulobacteraceae bacterium
GTACCGGCGAAGCCGGGGAAGGGGGCTTGCCTGGAGAGGTCTGCGCTCCGGCTCCACCTCCACCCCTTCGGGGTCCCCCTCCCCCAGTGGGGGATGAGAGATGCTTTGCTAAGTCACGACAGTCGGCAGCAGGCGGATGAACAGGTCGGCGATGCGCCGGGCGGAGGCGGGGTCCTGGAGAAGGTCCTGCCGGACCTCCAGCTCGACCGCGTCGATACCCCGCCCCGCGCGGTGGACGGGCGCGGTGTAGTCGGTGCCGTCCATGGCGTAGGGTTCGTTGTCGCCGACGACAAGGCCCTCTTCCCGGCCGAGGCTCTCGAGCAGGGCGAACGAGGCCGGCGAGTCGTGCATGTGCAGGACGCCCACGCGCCAGGGCCGCTCGAAACCGGCCATGCTCGGCGTGAAGCTGTGCACGCAGACCAGAAGGGTCGGAATGCCCCTCGCCCGACGGCTGTCGAGTTCGGCGGCGATGCGCGCGTGATAGGGATCGAACACCGCCTTGCGCCGCGCCTCGGCCTCGGCCGGCGCAAGGCCGAGGTTGCCGGGCACAGTCCAGCCGTCCGCGACGGTCACGATCGATTGCGGATGGTCCGGCGGGCGGTTGCAATCGATCACCAGGCGCGAATAGGTCTGGTGAATGAGGCAGGCGCCGAACGCCTCTCCCAACCGCCGCGAGAGGTCGAGGGCGCCGATGTCCCAGGCGATGTGTTGTTCGAGGGCGGCGGGCGGAAGGCCGAGGTTATCGAGGCGATGCGGAATCCTCCGGCCGGCGTGATCGCAGACCAGCAGGAACGGCGAGTCGGCCCCGACGTTCTCGGCGACAGCCGCCTCCGGCTCTCCATCCTCGAGCAGCGTCATGAACGGTGATGCGCCGCTGGCCCCGCCAGCTCTGGTCCCAGGGCCTCGGCGAGCCGGCCCAGCCAGGGCTCGTAGCGGCGCCATTGCTCCAGCCCCTCCCGGAAGATCGGACGGCGGACCTGTTCGGAGCTGGCGGTCCTGACCGGCCGGTCGTTCTCGTGGAAGCGCAGGCAGGCCGCCTCGAACGGCAGGCCACAGTAGTCCAGCAGGCGCCGGACCTGGCCTTCAGTATCCTCGACCATGTCCTCATAGATCACCCGGCAAATCCGGCCGGGCAGGACGCCGTCGAAGTGGTCCATCAGCGCGACGTAGTCCCGGTAATAGAGGCCAAGGTCGGTGAGATCGTAGGAAAAGGCGTGGCCGCGGGCGAAGAGCTGTTTGAACGCCGAGAAGCACGACGCCATGGCCGCGCGGCGGGCGTCGATGATCCTGGCGTTGGGGAGTATCAGCTGGATCAGGCCGAGGTGATGCAGGTTGTTGGGCATCTTGTCGATGAACAGCGGCCGCCTCTTCTTGCGGTGGATGCGGGTGCGCTCGATGTATTCCTCGCCCAGGGCCTTGCGGGCGGCGTCATCCAGGTCGGCCAGGGCCTCGGGATAGCGCGCACCTTCGACGCGTGCGCCTGGCTTTCCGAGACGGCGGGCCAGGGCGGCGATGTCCGGCAGCTCCATGGTGCCCTCGACCGCCGAGTGGCTGGCCAGGATCTGTTCGATCAGGGTGGATCCCGAGCGGGGCAGGCCGACGACGAAGATGGGATCGGGCGCGGAGGATCCGCCTCCCGCCCGTTCGGCGAAGAACGCCTCAGTGAACAGCGCCTTCGACCTCAGCACCTGGGCGCTATTTTCGGCGGCGTCGTAGAGGCGTTCGGCGCGGCGCAGGCGTGCGCCTTCCGCGTAGTGGTGGAAGGACTCGGCATAGTCGCCGCGATCCTCCAGGGCCTTGCCCAGGGCGTAGTGGAAGTGCAGGCGATCCTCGGCGGACAGCGCCGCGTCACCCAGCTGGCGGCGCATGGCGCCCTCCTGCTCGGGCGTGAACGGCACGGTCTTGAGATTGGCGAGGCTCCAGTAGGTCTCGCCCATTGCAGGCGCCTGCTCGAGGCAGCGGGCGTAGGCGGCCACCGCCTGATCGCGGCGGCCCGCGGTGCGCAACGCATGGCCGAAGCTCAGCCAGATCTTCGGCTGCCCGGGAAATTCGGCCAGGAGCGTTTCGTAGATCTCGATGGCGCGCTCGTATTCCCCCACCAGGCCGAGGCAGGCGGCCGTCAGGTTGCGATAGTTCGGCTCGTTCGGCTCCTCCGCAAGAAGCGTCTCGAGGTGGGGCAGCGCCTCCGCGCCCTTCTGCTGGCGATAGAGGACAATGGCCAGGTTGTAGCGGGCGGCCGCGAAACTGGGGGCGAGCTCCAGGGCGCGGGTCAGCAGGAGCTCGACGTCGCCGTAACGGCCCAGGCGCGTGCCGGTCTCGGCGAGCAGCCGCATCGCGGCAACGTCGGTGGGATGGGCCTTGAGGTGCTCCCGCAACAGGTGCTCGGCCACCGCCAGCCGGTCGTCGCACAGGGCGTCGGCAGCGGCCATCAGGCGCGGATCGGTGACCGAGGCGCGGATCTGCTGGGCATAAGCGGCGTCGGCGCCGGCGGGATCGCCGCGCGCGGTCAGGAGATCGCCGATGGTCCGCCACGCCTCCGGCAGCTGGCGCTTGAGGGCGACGGCGCGGCGGAGGGACTCGAGCGCGGCGGCTTCCTGGCCGAGAGCGGCCAGCACCATGCCCAGCTCATGGTGGGTCTGGGCGGAGCGGGGCTGCGCCCGCGCGAGCGGTTCGAGAACCGCCCGCGCGCCAGCCGGATCGCCGCGGCGCCGCCGGGCCATGCCGACGACGAGGACGGCCCGGGGATCGTTCGGCACGACCCTGAGGATCTCCTCCGCCTGGCGCTCCGCCAGGGGCGGATTCGTCAGAAGCAGCTTTGCCGCCCGGTCGAGGGCGTCGTTCAGCGTGCCGGTGGGCGTGTCGACCATCGCCGCCCTATACCACGCGCCTCAGAAGCTCTGGCCTACCCTGATGCCGAAGGTGAGGGGCTGGATCGGCACCACGTAGACCGCGGCCGGCACGCCCGGGTAGGAGGGGGCGCAGACCGAGGTGGTGCAGGGCGTGTAGCGGTTGAGCTGGCCGCGGGTGTCGAAGGCGTTCTTGATGAACAGCTCGATCGATCGCCGGTCCTTCTCCGCTCCGAACGAGAAGTCCGCCGTGGCGTAGCCCGGCATCGTCCCGAGGTTGGCGATGTCGCTGGTGAACAGAGCGGGCGACGCGCCGGTCTGAAAGGCCACCGCGACCTGGGCGTGAGCGTCCCAGCCAGCCAGCCCGAAGGCGTAGCGGGCGGTCACATTGCCCTTGAACTTGGGCGTGTAGGGCAGTTGCTCGCCTTTCAGCGCCCTGGCTTGGCTGTCGGGGCAGCTGGGGATGAGAAGTCCGGTATTCTGGTCGGTGCCGCAGAAGTTGGCGGTCAGGACGGCATGGTTGTAGGAGGCGCCGCCGGACAAGGTCAGGGCGTGGGTCGCACGCCACGCGACGCTGGTCTCGACTCCCAGGATCCGCGCGGACGGCGCGTTTTCGATGATCGTCAGGCTGTTGGGCCCGAGGAACGCGAACTGGAAGTTGGTGAACTCCTCGTCGTAGAGGGCGCCGTTGAAGTTCAGCGATCGATCGAACCAGCTGGTCTTCCACCCCACCTCATAGTTCGCCAAGGAGTCGGCCTGGTAGGGCGGGAAGACGCCGCTGCGGTTGACACCCCCGGGGCGGTAGCCCGTGGAATAGGTGAAGTAGACCAGCCGGTCGTCGTCGAACTTGTAGGTCGCATTGGCCTTGTAGGTCTCGCCCGAGCCGTCCGATGCGGGTTTGTTCAGGTCCACACACGGAGCATTCCTGAACGTCAGTCCAGGAATGCATTTTGATTCTCCGGTGTGAGAGCTGTATCCGGCGCTATATCCATAAAAACCGTAAAGTGTATTCTTGTAGTGGTAGCCGCGGATGCCCCCCGTTATCGAAATGTGCTTGGTCACATCGAAGGTCGCCTCGCCGAACGCCGCCTCGTCCCGGTCGACCCGCTCCTGGTCGGTGAGCCAGATCGTGTTTGGCCAGCCGGTCACCGCGATCTGGGGGCCGAATCCCTGGATCTGGTAGTCCTGGATGATCCAGTGGCTCTGGCGCTCCTGGAACAGGCCGACGATGAAGCGCAGGCGGTCGGTGGATGGAGAGGAGAGCCGTAGTTCGTTGCTGCCCTTCTCGAAGCGGTCGCGCCCGATGATCTCCTGAATCGGCGTGGCCAGGGGAACGCCGTTCTTGTCCACCCAATAGGCCCCTGAACCGAAGGCCTGGTCGTAGGCCACCGAATAGTCGGTGTAGTCGGTCAGGGAGTCGATCGCCCGCCTGAAGTATCCGCCCGAATAGGTGAGGTCGTAGCGGCCGATCTTGCCGTTGATGGTCAGGGCGGCCTGATACCAGCGGTCGTGGTCGCTGTCGGGCTGGAAGCGATTGACCTGGAGGTCGCCCACCGAGGGCTCGTAGCCGAACACGCCGCGCGCGCGGGTGTCCTGGGCGACGAGGGTCGGCATGATGCTCCAGCTGTCGTTCAGGTCGATCTTCAGCGCCACCCGGCCGCCATAGGTGTCGACGGGATTGAAGTCGTTCTTGACGAAGGGCGCGTTGCTCAAGGTGGCGCCGGAGCTCTTGAACGGGCGCGTGCCCGCCACGTTGTCGATGAAACCCGCGTCGTGCTCGTCGAAGGCGACGATGCGGATGGCGGCGTTGTGGGCCAGGGGCACGTTGATGAAGCCTTCGACCACATAGCCTTCGTCGCCGTGGTCGACGACGTTGCCGGTGAGGTTGAGCGCGCCGCTGAAGCCCGACGGGTCGGGCTTGTTGGTGATGATGCGCAGGGTGCCGGACTCGGAACTCGCCCCGTACAGCGTGCCCTGCGGCCCCGGCAGGACCTCGACCCGGGCGATGTCATAGACGTGGATGTCCAGCGTGCCGCCGATGGTGGTGATCGGCTGCTCGTCCAGATAGGTGCCGACGCTGGGGAGCGGGCCGGAGTGGTTGCCGTTGCCGCCGTCCGAGACGCCGCGCATGTAGACGATGCTCTCGTTGGGCAGGCCGAAGCTCTGGAACTGCACGCTGGGCAGGAACTTCACGTAGTCCTGGAAGCCGGTGACGTTGAGCTGATTGAGGGTCCTGCTGTCGAGCGCCTGCACGCTCATCGCCACGTGCTGCAGGCTCTCCTCGCGCTTTTGCGCCGTGACGATGATCTCGCCGATCTGGGTGCCGCCCGCAGAGGAGGCGGAGGCCATCGCGGCGGCGTCAGCCGCCAGGGCCGGCGGTCCCGCCAGTATGGTGGAAGCCATCAGCGCCGCCCATCCGGCCGGCCGAAGTTTGAACGCGCCCGTGTTCACGACGGACCCCCATTTGTTGTTATTTGAGCGACCTGTGTCCGGCGACACGGAAGTGTCGTCAAGCGGCGCACAGGCCAAAGCGCGCATGGCGGGCCGATCCGATCGAAAATCTCGCCGGCTGTGCCCGCCCTGCCACGCGTCCGCGCCTTTAGCCGTGGAAAACCGGGGTTGGTCCATCGTATGAGGTCCCTAGCGCCCCGCGCGAAGCCTTCCGGTCGAGGAGGCGCGAACCGATGACCAGGAGGACCTCATGAAGGATTTTGCCGGCAGATTTGCCGTGATCACCGGCGGCGGAACGGGCATGGGCCGTGAACTGGCCCGTCAGCTGGCAGCCGAAGGCTGCAATGTCGCGATGTGCGATGTCTCGGCGGAAAACATGGCCGTCACCAAGAGCCTGTGCGAAGCCGACGCGCCCCAGGGGACGCGGGTGACGACCTTCGTCGCCGACGTGTCCGACGAGGCGGCCATGCTCGCCTTCCAGCGCGCGGTCGCCAAGGACCAGGACACCGATAGGATCCACCTTCTGATCAACAACGCCGGCATCGGCGGGGGCGGCGGCTTCGTCAACGGCGACCGGGAGGGCTGGGAGCGCACCTTCGCGATCTGCTGGGGCGGCGTCTACAACGGCTGCCGCGCCTTCCTGCCGATGCTGATGGCGGCCGACGAGGGCCACATCGTCAACACCTCCAGCGTCAACGGCTTCTGGGCCTCGCTCGGACCCCACACCTCCCATACCGCCTACGCCGCCGCCAAGTTCGCGGTGAAGGGCTTCACCGAGGCCCTGATCACCGACCTGCGGCTGAACGCGCCGCACATCAAGTGCTCGGTGGTGATGCCGGGGCATATCGGCACCGAGATCGTCGCCAACTCGCGCAAAGTCCTCACGGGCGACGAGTCCGAGCGGCTCGGCGCCGGCGCCATCGCCCAGGCCCGCGCCCGCATGACCCGCCAGGGAATGGACACGGCGTCGATCAGCGACGACCAGATCCAGGCGTTCATGGCCGAAGCCGCCCGCCGTTTCCGCGACGACGCGCCGACCACCGCGGCCGCGGCGGCCACGATCATCCTCGACGGCGTCAGGGCGCAGCGCTGGCGGATCTTGGTCGGCGACGACGCCGACATCCTCGACTCCATGGTCCGAGCCGACCCGGAGAAGGCTTACGAACCGGAGTTCTTCACGGCGATGGCGGAGAAAGCGGGCTGGCGGGTGGGCGGCTGAGCTCTGGAGGAAAGGAGAACGGCGTGGCCTCCTCGTCGAAGCCGGGCGCCCCATGCCCCCCCGGATCGACGGCGTCCAGGATCTGGCTGACGAAGTTGATGAAGTAGCGGTCGACGCGCAGCCTGCCGGCGGCGAGTTCGCGGTCGATGATCACCCCGAAGGGTAGGCCACCATGCTCCCGGGCTTCGGCGAGGGCGAACCCAACGGTGTCCGCCGCCCGCTGGTTGCAGACCCTTCTCAGCGAATCGGCGTTCAGCGCGCGCAGGCGCTCGACCCGGCTGACCAACTGGCCATAGAGTTCCAGCAGCGTGATCCGCTCGTCTGGCGAAGGGCGACGCGCGATCAGAAGGCGCCTGATCCGCGCTCGAATGGCCTCCCAGTCGACGTTGCGGCCCCCCTCGAGAATGTCGCGGCGGAGAACACGAATGGCAACCTCAATGTCGGGGTCGGAAGGTTCGGTCATGGCTTTGCCCCGCGTTCTTGATGGACAGTTGCATTCCGCATAGCTTGACCGGAACCAAAAGGGAACAGAAATCTGATGGCCGATCCCATGCGCTTCATCACGGTCGAGAAGGCGGACCGCGTCACCACCGTCACGCTGAACCGGCCGGCGGTGATGAACGCCATCAATCCGGAGATGCACGCCGAGCTGCAGGCGGCGTTCGACGACTTCGCCGCCGATCCGGGGCAGTTCGTCGCGGTCGTCACCGGCGCAGGCGAGCGCGCGTTCTGCGCCGGCAGCGACCTGAAGGTGCTCGACCGGCATGGACGATATCCGAAGAACGGCTACGCCGGACTGATCGAGCGGTTCGATCTCGCCAAGCCGGTGATCGCGGCGGTGAACGGCCTGGCGCTGGGCGGCGGATTCGAGATAGCCCTGGCCTGCGACGTGATCGTCGCCTCCGACAACGCCAGCTTCGGCCTGCCGGAGCCCCTGGTGGGGGCGGTGGCGCTCGGCGGCGGCCTGCACCGGCTGCCTCGCCAGATCGGCCTGAAGCAGGCCATGGGCCTCATCCTCTCCTCCCGGCGGATCTCGGCGGAGGAGGGATTCCGGATGGGCTTCGTCAACGAGGTCGTCCCGGCCGACCAGCTCGGCGCCGCGGTGGACCGCTGGTGCGCCGACATCCTGCGCGCCTCCCCAATGTCGATCCGCGCCTCGAAGGAGACCGTGATGCGCGGCCTCGGCGAACCCGACGTGGAAATCGCGATGCGCAAACAGCCGACCTACCCCGCCTACGCCGCCTGGCGCGAAAGCGAAGACGCCAGGGAAGGCCCGGCCGCCTTCGCCGAAAAGCGTCCGCCGGTGTGGAAGGGCCGGTAGAGCCCCCTACTGTCCCACCTGCGCCTTGGCCACCGAGGCGCGGAGCCCCGCTCACCTCGGCGCGAAGCGCCTGAAAAGACCTGCGCGAGCGGCTCGCCGCCGTCGGGCCTATCTGCGTAATCTGCGTCATCTGCGGAAAAAATTCGCTTCTCTGGAGGAAACCATGACCGCCCATCACATCCGCTACGCCGTCGACGCCGACGGGATCGCCACGCTCACCATCGACCGGGCCGAGAAGCGCAACGCCATGACCTGGGCCATGCTCGGCGCCTTCCACGACCGGGTGGCCGAGGCGGGGGCCGACG
>JAQGIW010000253.1 GCA_028290905.1 Caulobacteraceae bacterium
TCGAAGGTGTCGAGGTGAAGCTCTTCAGTGCGGCCCGATCGGTGATCGATGCATTCCGCCACGAACGGCTTGTCGGCCGGAATCTGGCGATTGAGAGCCTTCGTGAAGCACTGCGGCAGCGCAAGACAACGCCAGGGGCCCTGGCCGACACTGCGATGCGCGTAGGGGCCTGGAACAAGGTTCGCCCCTATCTCGAAGCCCTGACGGCGGATGCCTAAGGGCTCGCGCAATGTCGCCGCATCGATCCGGGCGCGGCTCACGAACCACGGTTGTCAGCCCAGGTTCTCGAAAGGTGGTCGACTCGCACATCGCTTAGAGATCGGCAAAAAGATCGGCAGACACATCGGCCACAACATCGGTGAGGCAGGATCTAATATATTGTGATATAAGAGATTCTCGTTCCCACGAGCCTCACAAAGATCGGCAGAAATGACCTCCTACGAGACCGTCGGTCGGATCGAACCTGCTCTGCTTGACGGCATCCCATCCCAGATCGCCGACGTTCTGGCAGAGCTGACGGCGCGAGCGTCCATCTTGGGCGCCGCCCTGCATCCCAGCACGGCCCAACAACTCGCCTCGCTGGTGCGCGTCATGAACGCCTACTACACCAACCTGATCGAAGGGCATGTCACCCGGCCCCGCGACATCGAACGCGCACTGGCGGGCGATCTCGACGTGGACGAGGGGCGGCGAAATCTTCAGATGGAAGCGGCCGCTCACGTCCGCGTCCAAGCCCATATCGACCGACTTCACGCTGAAGGCGTCTTGCCCGACCCTGTGTCCGTCGAGTTCCTCAAGGGCCTGCACGCAGCATTCTACCAGGACGCGCCCGAAGCGATGCTGCTGATCAGGGGCAAGCGCCACACATTCAAAATGGAGCCGGGTCGATTCCGCGACACGCCGGAGCAGGATGTGGAGGTCGGCCGCCACGTACCGCCCGACAGCGAGCGCGTCGTCGCGTTCATGGATCGCTTCGCTCAGAGGTATGCGAGCAACACCCTCGGGGCGGCCGGGAAAATCCTCGCCATCCCCGCCGCGCATCACAGGTTCAACTACATCCATCCCTTCCCGGACGGCAACGGCAGGGTCAGCCGCCTGATGAGCCACGCCATGATCCAAAAGGCGGGGATCGGTGCTCATGGCCTGTGGTCGGTGTCGCGCGGCATGGCGCGGGGCCTCGAGAGCCGTCAGGAATACAAACAGATGATGGATCATGCCGACACGCCCCGGCAGGGCGATCTGGACGGGCGCGGCAATCTCTCCCTCCGTGCGCTGGAGGAGTTCACTCTCTGGGTCTTGAGGGTCAGCCTCGATCAGGTGACCTTCATGGCGAGCCTTTTCGATCTGCCAAATCTGACGGCGAGGTTGAAACTCTACGTTGATCGTAGCGGTCGCTTAAAACCGGAGGCATTCCGGCTTCTGGAAGAAGCTGCCATCCGTGGTGAGTTTCCCCGAGGCGACGCGGGTCGCATCACCCGACTGCCGGAGCGGACGGCCCGCCTTGTGCTCGGGCAGGTGATCGACGACGGGCTCCTCGGTTCACAGACGCCCAAAGGTCCAGTCTCGCTCCGCTTCCCCACGAAGTCTTTGGACCTCCTCTTTCCGCAACTTTTCCCATCAACCTAAAGCGGCATTGATGATCTTCTTCATCAGCATGATGACCATGCGGACGTTAGTCTGGGAGGCGGCACATCCCTCGACGCCGGGAGTCACCGGTCGCTGGCCAAGGGGAAGTATTTGAAGAAGGGCTGCGCCTCCTGCAGCACCCGCGCCACACTGGGCCGGGCCCTCAACCGTTCGAGGTAGGCCGCCAGCTCCGGCCAGCCGGCCAGCGAGACCGCATAGTCGGCGTAGTGGAGCGCCGGAAGCGCCGCGCAATCGGCCAGCGTGAAGGTCTCGCCCGTCGCCCAGGGTCCGGCGATCATCGGGGCGACGAGGTCGTATCCCTGGCGAAGGGCGCCGCGGGCCTGGTCGGCGCCGAACGGATCGTGCCGACCCTCCGGGCGCAGCCGCTCATTGACGACCTGCTGCAACGGCAGGTGGATGTAGTTGTCGATCAACCGGTCCAGCAAACGGACCTGTCGAGCAAGATCCGGGTCAGCCGGGATCAGCCCCGCCGCGGTCGGATAGTACTGCGCCAGATAGTCGATGATGATCGTCGATTCCGGCGTGGTGCGCCCCCGCTCCTCGTCGCGGATAACCGGAAACTTGGCCAGCGGCCAGACCGCCTGGAAGGCCGCACGCTCCGCCGGATCACCCAGATCGACCACCTTCGGCTCGAACGGAACGCCCGCATCATAGAGGGCGATCAGCGCCTTCCAGCAGAACGACGACAGCGGGTGGAAATAGAGAGTCAGCGACATGGCGGGGCTTCAATCCAACACTTAACCGATGGATTAACTATAAGCGGTTCAGCGACGGGGTCTAGCCGGTCTGTGCGGGCTGAACGACAGACCCGGGTACGGCCGGCAGCTCGGGGTCTTTCGCGGCGAGGTGGGCCGCGCCCACGCCGCCGATGAAGCCGCCGAGGATCTGGATCGCGCCCAGCGCGATCTGGTCGCCCGTGCCCTGCGGCCCGAACTTGCCGGCGAGACCGAGGGCGACGATGCCGACCACCGCCAGTCCGTTGACGGCGGCTTGCCAGTTCATGCGTCGTACGCCCGCAGATTGGAATCGCGGATGACGGCCAGCAGCGACTGGCCGTAGGTCGGGCTGGTCGAATAGTTGGGCTTGGCGGCCGTGCCGCCGCCCAGCGCCTTGCAGAACGTCTCGACGTCCGGCAGGCAGGCGCGCGCCGGGATGTACCAGTGCGAGGTCGCCAGGTGCTCGGCGTGGAAGTCGAAAGCGTCTTCCAGGTTCAGGAACGCCCGGAAGACGGCGTTGATGTGGACGATGGCGCCGCCGATGTCCTCGGTCGTGCCGGCGGTGACGCCAGGCGCGCCGGCAGGGGCCTTCTCTCCGAAGGGATTGTTCGAACCCGGAGGCTCGCGTCGGCCCCAGCCCGACTCGAGGGCCCACTGGGCGATCAGCACCGAGGCCGGGATATGCCACTTCGCGTCGGCTGCCTTGGCGGCCGCGATGACGTCGGGCGGCGGCTGGGTTCCCATGGCCTAAGCCTCCTCTTGTTCGGCGGGCACATGCCACCCGGCCCGGCGGCGCCAGCGCACAACGGTGCGGCTTTCCCAGATCTGGATCGCGTACCAGGCGACGGCGAAGAGCGACGCCAGCAAGGCGATCAGAGGCGGTAGCCAGCCCAGCCATTGCGAGGCGACCACGCCGGAGAGTCCCACGCCGATCGACTGGATGATGAGCGCGGGATGATCGTGTTCGCCCATCGTCAGAACCCCGTGCACTGGTAGGTGATGGTGTCGCCGGTGGTCAGGGCCGCCGTAGCGCCCGTCGTGCGGCTGTACGGCTGGAACGTCGCGCTGGTGGTGGTGAACGCGGTCTGGCCGATGGTGAAGCTGGCGTTGCTGGTGATGTCGTTGAGGGTGCAGGCGTAGCCGTGGGAGGCGGCGTTGATGAAGGTCATCACGAAGGTCCCCGCGGCCGTGGTCCCCGCCGTGATCAGCCCCGAGGCGGTTCCGGCGGCATTGGTGACCGTCGCCGTCCCCAGGCCGCCGCCGGCGGTGACGGCCGGCGAGGCCGCGTTCCACGCCAGGACGCCGTTTACTTTGTAGGTCGCGTTGGTCGGGGCGTTGAAGAAGTTGGCGTTGGTCGCACCCGTCGTAAACGACTGATAAGAGGCCGCCACCGAGGCGCATGTAGCGGTCAGGTTCTTGGAGCCGTCGGCGCAGACCTGGGCGGTGGCCGTCAGCGCGCTGTCGATGAGGCCCGCGAGGGTCTGGACGCCGGTGAAGGACTGCGCCGCGTCGGTGCGCGCGATCGTCGCCGACGTCGTCGGGAACGTCATCGTGGTGGCGTCGGTCCCCGTCAGCGTCAGGGTGTTGTTGACGGTGAGGGTCTTGCCGCCGGCGAGGGTGAAGGTGGCGGCCGAGGCGGGCGAGGTCAGGGTGAGGTTCGCGATGCCGCCGAACACCCCGCCGTTGTTGTACTGGACGTTGCCGGACACGCCGCCTGGCGACGTGGCGCCGGCGCAGTCGGCCCCCGTCCCGGTCAGGGCGCCCGTTGTGTCGACATGCAGGCATTGGGCCGAGCCGGTGACGCCGGTGTCCTTCAGCGACGAGAAGGTTCCCGCCCCCGCGACCGCGCCGCCGATCGCCGGCGGCGAGGCGAGGTAGGTCGAGAGCGCCGAGCCGGCCACCGATCCCGAGAAGGTCAGGGCGCCGGACTCGGTGTTGTTGCCGTTCAAGAGGCCGATGACAGCGCCCGACACCCCAGTGTTCTGGGTGGCGGCCGTGCCGAAGCTCACGCCGTTGGTCTTGAGGCAGGTGATCGTCGGGACGGCGATCGTGCAGTCGCCG
The DNA here is from genome assembly GCA_028290905.1 of Caulobacteraceae bacterium. Classification (GTDB taxonomy): domain Bacteria; phylum Pseudomonadota; class Alphaproteobacteria; order Caulobacterales; family Caulobacteraceae; genus Acaudatibacter. The sequence goes on from JAQGIW010000253.1 coordinate 4,425, forward strand.
GCCAGCGTGAAGCCGCCGAAGACGCCGGCGTTGTCGTACTGCAGCTGGCCCGAGACGCCGCCCGGGGTACCTCCCCCGCCGGCGAACGCCTTGACCTGGCCCACCGTGATCGCGACGTTCGCGCCGCCCTGAACACCCGGCAGGATCTCCGTGCCGGTGAGTGTCGCGGCCGCCGGCAGCGAGGAGATCCTCACCTGGCCGGCCGCCGGCGCGGGGGCCGTCAGCGTCCCCGCGAGGGCCGCCAAGGCGACGGCGAAGAGCGCCCAGCAGGCGAGGCGCAGGAGGCGGTCGAGGCGGCCGTTGTTCATGACCCCTCCGTCGCGATCGTGCGCCCGTCCTCGGTCCCCAGGGCGACCCAGCCCTCGGCCTCGAGCGCATTCGAATAGTCCGGCGCCACCAACGACGCCGTGCCGCCGGTGAAGGCGATCCCGGCGGTGACGATCAGGACATCGCCGGCGGGATCGATCGTCAGCAACTCGCCGGCGGCGTCGATCGCCAGGTCGACTTCGCTGTTGAATGGCGAGGCCGTCACGCCGGTGGCGCTGACGGCGATCGACGCCGTGAGGCCGGTCGTCATCGCCTAGACGTAGCTGACGGCGATCGTCTGGCCCGCCCCGGGGACGACCACGATCCCCGCGAGGCACGGCCAGTCGAGGAGCACGGGGCCGACCGCGGCCGGGATGACGGCCACCGCGTTGGCGGCCGCGGCCGCGCCGGTGGTGGCGCAGTCGTTGGCCGTCCCGGCCGCGCCGGCGACGATGACGCTGATCCGGACCAGGCGCCCGGGCGCGGCCTTGACCAGGGTCGCGGCGGTGATGTTGAGGCTGCTGGAGAGCCCCTGGCCGAACTGGGCGACGCCGGTGCGCCCGGCGAGCGCGTTGAACGGACGCTTGGGGTCGGCGGCCGCCGGATCGTTCAGCCAGATGCTGCAGTCCTCGGTGCCGATCACCGTGGCGTTGGCCGGGATCCCCACGCCGAAGTTGTCGAAGGTCGCGAAGGTCGAGCCCGCCGTCACCACGGGATTGACCACATTGACGGTGATCGGCCCGGCGCCCGTCACCGGCAGGTTGTTCTTGGAGACGATCACCTGCTCGACCGCCGCGCCGTTCGCGCCGACGGAGAGCAGGATCTGCTGGCCTACGATGAGGCCGCTGGTCCAAGGGTTGCCTGTGAACTGGATGGATGTCGCGCCCGCGCCGGTCGCGGTGACCGCCATCTGAGCGTTGTTCTTGCCCTGCAGGTTGCGGTCGGTGTCCAGCGTCCAGCCCGAGGCCAGGCCGGTGGAGAGTGGCGGCCCTCCGCTGTTGCTCTCGATGTCGACGGCGATGTTGGCGCCGACGCCGGTCATCGCCGGACCCTCGCCCGAGAAGTCCCGCTGCTGGTTGGCCAGGAACGTCTGGACGACGTAGGGCTGGCTGTGGACGAAGAGCGCCCCCACCGAGGGGAATTGGATCGTCACCGAGGTGTTGGCGACGACCGCCGTGATCGTCGCGGCTTCGTACTTGCTCGGCAGCACGCCGGTGAACACCGGCTCGAAATTGAGCGTCCCCCCGACCACGAAGCCATTGGTGTTGGCGATCGCCAGGGTGACGGTGACCGCGGTTGTGGGCGTGGACCCCGCGCCCTGGCCCACCGCGACACTGGTCGTGCACGTCGCCAGGAACTCCTGGGCCGTCTGGGTGCTGGCCGCGAAAATCCCGCGCGAGGGGATCAGGTCGGATCCGGACTCGCGCTGCCGGTCGAGGTTGTTCGCCGCGTTGACGCCCTGGGCGACGCCGCCGGTGTTCAGACCGACCGCGCTCGTGCCCAGGTTCTGGTTGTCGGCGTTGTGAAAGGTGGCGATCGTCGGAGAGAGACCGCCGCCGTTGGTCATGGCGACGTCGAGGACGCCGTCGATGCCGGATTTGGAGCCCATTGGACAATTCCCTCAGAAATATTCGCCCGCCCGGTGAGGACGACGGCGGCCGGACTGGATGAAGATGGCCGAGCGACCGCGGGCGATCCGGCGAAGTAGGGTCGGCGAGATCTGCGGCGCATCGGCCACGACGTCGGCCAGGCGCTCGGCCAGCAGCGCCTCGAAGGCGCTCGTCAGGCGGTTGTTGAACGGCAGCTCGGTGTCGATCGTCAGACCCAGCGCCGGCATCCATTGGTTGAGGTCGGCCCGGTAGAAGTAGAGGGACTGGCTGGTCCCCACGATCTCGATCCGCGCGCCGTCGGTCGGCGCGCGGTACTGGATATTGTCGGCGGCGCCGGTCGATCCGGCCGGCGGCGTCCCCGGGAACCCGGGCGTGAAGGTGTAGTCGTATGGATCCCAGTTCCAGAACATCGGGACCGAGTTCGGCAGGGTGACGCTGACCACGGCCCCGGTCGTGATCCGGACCCGCTGGTTTTCTCCGGCGACATAGGCCGCCGAGACGTCGAGCTCGAGGAGCGGCCCACGCGCCTCGTGGATGTCGAGCACAAGGTTCTGCGCGGCCTCGACGCCGGCGGCGAGCTCGTCGGCCGTCGGGTCGTCACCCAAGCCGGTGGAGCGTAGCGCCCGCAAGGCTTCGTTTACCGCGACGCGGACCGTAGGCACGCATCACGCCTTGCGCTTGGCCGGCTTCTGGGCGGCCTCGACCTCGAAATGAGGGTGTTCGATCACCCGGGCGAGTTGCGCCTCGCTGAGGTTGTGGTCGGCCACCCACTCGCCGCGGAGGAAGCCGACTCCCAGCCAGGCGCAGGTATCCGAGTCGCCGATGAAGCGGATCCTCGCCATCGCGATCTCCTGAAATCATGATTTCAAAAAGGGGTTGGGGAGCGGCCGCGGGCCGCCCCCCAAGACGACGGCTTACGGATTGGAGCCGACCGGGTCCTCGACATAGAACTCGATGTCCACCTCGAGCGTGCCGGCGACGGGAGTGGCCGCGCCCGTGCCCACGGTGACGACCACCTGCGTCTTGGACGCCGGCTTGAAGAGGGCCCCGGCAGCCGCGAGCGTGAGGTCGGCCGACGCGCCGGCGGCCCGCCCCACGGTGGTGATGGCGCTCTTGAAGAGCCCCGGGGTTCCGACGACGCCCAGGGACAAGGTCAACGTCGGCGCGCCGTTGGAATCGAGCTGGGAAGCTGCCTTGAGGGTCGCGCTCACCACGACGGCGTTGGCGGGGAGAAAGCCGATGTTGATCGTGTCGCCCGCAACCCAGGTCGAAATCGTGCCGGAGGTTGCGTGGAGGTGCGCCGATAGAGTGTAGAAGCCGTGCCCGGTCCCCGCAGGGACCTTATTGGCAAAGACGGCGGTGGAATAGGCCGTGGACATCGCCCCGGTCTCCTCTGATGAGTGAAGGAAAAATGGGCGACCGAAGGTCGCCCAACTCAGGGGGCGTCCTAGGAGTCGGCAGCGGCCGCAGCGATCACCGTCACGATGCCGTTCTGGACGCCGTTGAAGTTGATCTTCTTGACGCCGAGCAGTTCCTCGATCGCGACGCCGGGCCTGAACCCGTAGTCCTTGATCATGTCGGTGCGCGGGGTCGGTTCCTGGCCCCAGGCGATGCCGACGGATCCGCCGCCACAGAGGAAGATGGGCCGAAGGTCGGCCCCACCGGAGCCTGCGGCGTTCCACACCGCACCGCCGTTGGGGTTCACCGTGTTGGCGCAGTAGGCGTCGATTTCCGGAATTTCCCGGTGGATGACGCCATTGTAAATCAGGTCGCCGTCCTGAAAAATCGGGTTCTTCTCCATCCCAAGGCCCTCGCGGGCCCGGGCATTGGTGTTCGCCGCGACGACGTTTGAATCGAGCGACAGGTCACGGAACGTCCGCGCGCCATGGAATGCGACCAGGAATTCGCGCCCGTCGCCGTCCTCCACCCGGAAGGGGCGGATATGCGGGTCGGCATTTTTCGCCAGCCGCTTCGCGGTCCCCATCATCCCCGAGGAGCACTTGGCCGCCGCGGCGACATTGGCGATCGACGAGGCGTAGTTGCCCGCCACCAGGTTGGAGTTGAGCAGGCCGAAGAGCACGCGGTCGGGGTTGTTGGTCAGCCAGGTGTTCTGCTGGGTCGTGGTGGTCTGGTCCCAGGGAACGGCCGTGCCCGCGGTATCGGTGACGGCCGCGCACATGGCGTGAATGATGTCGTCGCGCAACTTCTCGGACTCCCATACCCGCAGGGCGTCCTTGGCGGCGTCCCACAGGTTGATCTCGGTCCGGAAGGTAGTGGACTTGGGCAGGCGTACGCCGTTGCGGCGCCAGTCGATGGTGATCGGGCAGTTGTAGTTGACCAGGTCCTCTTCCTGGCCGTCCAGCACCGCGGCGCCGGTGACGCCGAGCGCCGACTTCAGACGGCCGATGAAAGGAATGTTGATCGTGCGCTTGGCCTCCTCCTCGGCCTGGAACTTGGTGAGGATGATGCCGCCCTTGTTGATGTCGGTGTTCGACATGTAGGGCATGAAGCGGGAGTTCCGGACGTACTCCTGGAAGTACTTCGTAATCCAGACCTGCCGTTCGGAGGCGGAAGAGAGAATGGTTTCGGCCATGGCCGAGGCTCCTATCTATTGATGGCGTTCACGAACGCCAGTCCTGGCCCGATGGGCACGTGCGACGCGCCTGCGCCTCCGGTTCCGGAGGCGGTGGCGAGGCTGCGAGGGACGGGCGTATGGGACGTCGTGGGATGGCCCCCGCTGTCGCGGGGGTGGGTGGGAGTCTGGCCTGCGGCCACGGCTTGCGCCGCCCGCCAGGCCTTGAACGCGGCGAGGTCGTCCGGCCTGACCGTCCGCAGTATCTGCTCGCGGTTGTAAGCCTGGAAGGCGGCCTCGTAGGGATCGTCGGATGAGCGCATCTGCTGGTTGAAGAACGGATCCTCGTCGCACCGCCTGGTCGCCCAATCGTGGACGGTGGCGACGGTGTCCTTGCCGTACTCCCGCTCGGCGAACCGGCGCGACGCCCGCAGGTTCTGGGAGTAGAGAGCCACTTCCAGATGCTCGGTGGGCGCCAGTTCCCGTTGAGGCGCGGCCTGGGCCCTCATTTCGGCGATCCGCCGTTCGAGCATCTCGCGCTGGGCCTTCTCGGCCTGGCGCTTCTCACGCTCGTCCAGCAGGGCCGAGATCGGGACATGGCCGTCCTCGCGGAGACGCGCCTCCGGTCTGTCCTCGGCGCTCCCGCTTTCGCGGGTGTTGGAAGGCGGCGAGTCCGTCACCGGCACGGCCGTGAGGAAACGCCCGTCGGGACCCCGATCCGCCTGTTCAACCCGCGTTGATTCCGAGCCCTCGCTTTCGCGCGGGTCGACGCTCGAGGATGAGCCCTCGAGAAACTGCAGCTTGTCTTCGCTCATGGATTACCCTCGCCCAAAACGGTGGCGGCCCGATGCGCCCATGTGGTGGCGGCCCAGCCGGAGGTTCGAGCCCCGGCTCTCGTTCATCCGCCGAAGCCTTGGCGTAGGAGGAAACGCCCGTTGACCCCGGCGGCGGGTATTGGGAGCGCGGGCATCCTGCCCGCCCTTGCGGCCTGGAAGGCCGCGCTACGGTAACGTCGGATCCTGATCCGATATCGGCTGATGCACCTGCGCCTGCGTGGCCGCCTGCGCCTGGTCGGCGTTGGCCTGGGCCTGGCTGGCCTCGAAGCCCGCCGCCGCGGGATCGGCGTGCACGGCGTGCGCCTCGCTCAGCGCATTGAGCATGCTCGCGGTCCCCTGGGCGGCGTTCTGTTGCGCCTCGCTCTGGGTCTTGGCGATCTGCGCCTGGGCATGCTGCAGCGCCAGGGCCTGCTGCTGCGCGCTGGCCTGTTGCTGCTGCGCCGCGGCCTGCTTGATCTGGTCGAGGATGGCCCGCTTGTGCGGGATGGTGGACAGCTGGATCAGCATGCTCAGCGGCGCCTGCTGCTGGTAGGCCGGGCTCATTCTGACCAGTTGAATGATCTCGCTGAACTGCTCCGAGGCGACGTTGCCGGTGTCCTGCTGCGTATCGACCTCGATGTCGACGTCCATCTCGGCGACCACGTTCTTGTAGCCCAGGATGCCCGGCTCGATGGTCGGCATGCCGGTCTCGGGATCAGCCCCGATCGTCGGCGGTCCCCCCGTGATCGGCTGGTTGAGGCCGACGAACCTGGGTGAGTCCTCGTCATCCGTCACCCGGATGAACTGCGGCGCCTTCCAGAACTGCTTGGCCCGCGCCCAGCACTGGCGGTAGATTCGCAGCTCCCAGTCCTCGAGCGCCCCGTAGAGATTGCCCAGCTCGATCAGCCCGCTCTGCTGGCGGGCCAACAGCGCCCGGCCGCTCGAGTCCTGTTCGGACCGGCCGAGCACGGCGGGGTTCGGCCCCATGCGCTCGATCTCGGCCTTGGCCTCGGCCATCATCTCCATGTTGCCCTGGAATTCGGCGACGTTGGGCGCCAGGCCCCAGCCGAAGGGGATCACCCCGTCCGGCCGCGCCGCTTCCTTGCGCGCCACGTCGCCGTCGACGTCGATGGCGCTGGGATCCTTGACCTCGATGCGCGAGGTCGAAAGCAGGTGCACGCTCTTCGACCGGCGTTTGTTGATTTCGTCCTGGGGCCCGATCATGTCCCAGACCGCGCCGTAGCGGCCGTTGTCGCGGCGGACATAGGCCGAGTGCGCCTCGATCGGGCAGTCGGGCCGGCCCTTGTGGTCGAGGTAGGGGCTGGGGCCGTACTCCAGCACGTCCATGCCGGTGTAGACGGCCTGCCGCCAGCCGTCGTCGCGGTAATAGATCTCGACCACCAGCAGCCGGCGCTGCTTCGGATCGATCCACGCCCCACCCGTGCCGGGGCCGCTCAGCGGCCGGTCCTGAAAGCTCTGGTCCGGCACGATCCCGCCGCCCGGGCTGTTGTCCACCGCGCGGGTGATCTCGTCCTTCTTGTCCGGATACAGCGCCGTCACGTCGTCGGCGTACATCCACTTGGCGATACCCAGATATCGCGCATCCTTGAAGTCCGGACGTCGCGAACGCGGGTCGTGGAAGAACTCCTCCCAGCGAACCTGGGTGATGGTCACCTGGCTGTCAGGATCCACTCCTACCAGCGCCGCCATCGTGCCGGGGACCAACAGGTCCTTGAAGCAGTCCTGCTTCACTCTCTTGAAGCGATTGAAGTCCGCGATGTACCTCAGCACATCGGTCGCCGCGTCCGCCGCGTCCTCGTTGCCTGGATTGCGGGGCCACGCTCTCGGGTCGGATCGACCGCGCTCGGTGACGCCGATGATCCCGTTGATCGCCGGCTTGATCCGGTTGATCACGATGGCGGCCTGGTTGCGCTCGTGCAGCCTCACCAGTTCCTCGCGACTGAACTGGTCGGAGTCGTAATAGTCGATCGCCCGGAGGCTGTGGGTTCGCGCGGCGAGGGTGAGCTGCTCGGATTCGGTGAAATAGCGCTTCAGCCGGGTCAGGTCGGGGGCGCCATCGGGGGCGTCGGCCTCAGGAACCATGGGCCGTCCTCCTCGATCATCCCGCCGGGATCACCCCGTTCCCGGGATCATCTCCAGTTTCCATATTAGACCACTATCTCACCCGGCCGTCAAGCAGAAAATTGCAAATTGAGGATATTGGTTTCGCGGATCCGTGCTGGATATCTCGGAGATCCGTCTTTTGAGTTTGCATATTGCACTGTTCTTGCGGCGGGAGTCAACCCTGGACACGTCGCGCCGACGGCGCCGCGCGTACGAAAAGCGCCGCCGGCCTCGCGACCGGCGGCGCATCGTTGTCTTAAGAGAAATAACCGTCAGGCGACGGCGGCCGCCGTTTTGCGGCGCGAGCGCACAGCCGCGCCGAGACCGCCGAAACCCACCAGCATCAGGGCCCAGCTCGCCGGCTCGGGCACCGACCCGCCCGCGTAGGCCCACAGGTTCATGTCGGCGTAGGGCGTGCCGTTGTTGGGGACGCCGCTGGAAAGGTCGGAGTTGTCGGCAAGATTCCAGGGTGCGGGGTCATAGGCGTAGCCCCAGCCGACGTCGCCGCCCGTGCCGGAATAGGCGCCCCACATCAGCGCACGGTTGGGCGCCGAGCCCATCACCGCAGCGTAGCCTTGCCAGGTGGCATCCGTCCCGTCGAGCGGCAGGGAGTCGGTCAGGGCCTGGACGTCCGCGTGGTCGGCGAAGATGAAGCCCGCGGGGATCGCCGTGGCCAGCATCTGGTCCGCCGACTCACCGAAAAAGTCGTTGAGTTTCAGCCAGTCCCGTCCGGTATTGGTATCCGTGAACGTCGCCAGCCCACCGATCGTCGGCCCGGAGACCACTGCGGCGCTCGCGCTTCCCGCGCAAGCCCCCAACAAGATAATCGTCGCTAAGACGGCCCTGTTCGACATGATTGATTCGCCCCAAAAAAGGCAAGCGCCAACGCGCCGGCGCCACAACTGTAGACAATCATGCCTCGTACACAACCAAAAAATGGCACGAAGGGTGCAGAAATGTGGTGCGCCCTCAGGCGGCCGCCCTCAGTCGCTCCAGCAGCAAGGCATGCAGCACCGAATTGCCGGCGCAGACCGATCCCGTGGCCAGCGGATCGGCGGCCCCGTCGGCGTCGGTGATCACCCCGCCGGCCTCGGTCACGATCAGCATTCCCGCGGCCATGTCCCATGGCGAGAGGTCGCGCTCCCAGAACCCGTCGAACCGGCCCGCCGCCACCCAGGCGAGGTCCAGCGCCGCGGCGCCGAAGCGGCGCACACCCGAGACCCTCTGGCTGACCTGGTGCAGCTCCTTGAGGAAACGGCCGTGCTGGCCATGCCCCAGAAAGGGAATGCCGGTGGCGAACACCGCCTCCTCCAGGCGGGTTCGAGCCGCGACCCGGAGTCGCCGGTCGTTCAGATACGCGCCGCGCCCCCGCTCGGCCCAGAACAGATCGGCGTTGGCGGGATTATAGGTCACCCCGGCCACGACCTGCCCGTCCCGCTGCAGGGCGATGTTGATGGCGAAGTGCGGCATGGCGTGGAGGAAGTTGGTCGTGCCGTCCAGGGGGTCGACGATCCAGGTGTGGGTCTTGTCGGTGCCCTCGATCAATCCCCGCTCTTCGCCCAGGAACCCGTACCCCGGACGCGCCTTGGTCAGGTCCTCGAAGATCGTCTGCTCGGCCTTGAGGTCGGCCGCCGAGACATAGTCGGCCGCGCCCTTCCTGGAGACCTGCAGTTCGGCGACCTCGCCGAAGTCGCGCGCCAGCGCCCGGCCGGCCTTGCGGGCGGCGTCGATCATAACCTTGATCAGGGCGGAGGCCGGGGCGGTCAAGGCGGCGGACCCTAGTCGACACGGCCACGCGCGGCAAGGCGATGGCGGCGGCGGTCAGGTCTGCGGCCTGAGCCGTAGAGCCTCGGCGATGGCGCCGTTGAAGGCGGCCACGGCGGCGGCCGGCCCCTGAGGATAGGTCCAGACGCCCGCCGACACCGCCAGAAAATCGGCGCCGGCGGTGACCAGCGGCCCGCAGTTTTCGACCGTGATTCCGCCGATGGCGACGCAAGGTGTGAGCATACTCTCCTGCCAGATCTCCAGGAGCTCCAGGTCCGGCCGGTGAACCGTGGCCTTGGTGGTCGTGGGGAAGAAGGCGCCGAACGCCACGTAGTCGGCCCCGGCCTCGGCGGCCTCCATCGCCAGATCGCGACTGTCGTGGCAGGTCACGCCCACGACCCGCCCTGGCCCCACGGCGCGTCGGGCGGCGTCATAGGGCCCATCCGACTGGCCGATGTGGACGCCGTCGCAGCCCAGCCGCGCGGCCAGATCCGGTCGATCGTTGAGGATCAGCGCGACGTCGCGCTTCGTGGTCACCGGCAGCAGAGCCCGGACGGCGGCGGTGATCGCTTCTTCGGGCAAATCCTTCAAACGCAGCTGCACCGCACCCACGTCTCCACCGTCGAGGGCGGCGGCGAGGGCGGTCGCGAAGGCCCGCGGATCGCCGAGCACGGGCGGGGTGATCAGGTAGAGTCGGCAGGGGGGAGCGGACATCGCCGCCTCACGCCCGCGCCGGGGCGGATACGAAGAACGGCTGCTGGAAGGCCTGAAAGACTTCCATCGCCTCGCAGGCCGCGGAATGAGACTTCAGGCTGGGCCAGGCGGAGAGATCGAACACCTCCGCATGGGCTTCGGAGACGAAGCGTAAGGCGCAGGCGATCATGATGTCCGCGTGGGTCAGGGCCTCGCCGAACCACCACGGCCCTGGCTCCGCGGCCCACTCCGCTTCGAGGGCGTCCAGCACGCCGGCCATCTGGCTCCGGCAACGGTCGATCCACATCGGGGTCGCCCGCTCGTGCAGCACCCTCTCGTAGACGAGGCTCACCGCCTTGTCGGCCAGTCCGGCCCCCAGGGCGCAGACCTTGAGCACGCGGCGCCGAAGCGCGCCCCGCGCCGGAATCAGGGCGCGGCCCTCGCCGGCCATCTGATCGAGCGCGTCGAGGATGGCGGCGCTCTCGATCAGGACCTCGCCGTCGTCCAGCACCAGGGTCGGGACGCGCCGGAGGGGATTGAACTGCGCGATCTTGTCGGCGTCGCCGAACACCGACCACGCCCGGTGCTCGAACGGCAATTCGTAGAGCCTCAGGGCGATCGCCACGCGGCGCACGAAGGGACTGTCGTAGTGGCCAATCAGGATCATGCACCCATATCACCGGCCCCACCGATCCATTCAACCCGCCAGGGGGCCTCCCCTTGGCAGGAACGCCCGTATAGGAAACCCCAATGTCACCTGTCCCCGCCGAATGGGCGCCCCATTGCGCGATGTGGGTCGGCTTCCCGAGCCATGAAGACCTCTGGGAGGAAAATCTCGTCGCGGCTCAGGCCGAGGTCGCCGCGCTCGTTCGCGCCCTCGCCGGACCGGGCCGGGAGAACGTCAAGCTCATGGTCGCCGGAGAGGCCGCCCGGCGCGCCGCCGAGACCCTGCTCGGGGGAACATCGAACGTCGAGATCGTCCCGGGCGTTTTCGGGGACATCTGGCTTCGCGACACGGGCCCGATCTTCACCTCCGCCCGGTCCACCGCCGCCTTCCGCTTCAACGGCTGGGGCGGGAAGTACGAGTTGCCAGGCGATGACACCGTCGCCGATCAGCTCGCCGCCCACGCCGGCGCCGCGCTGGCGCGCCACGACTTCGTCCTCGAGGGCGGCGCCCTGGACCACGACGGCCAGGGCACGGTGCTCACCACCCGGGAGTGCCTGCTCAACCCGAACCGCAATCCGGGGTGGCGCGAAGGGGACGCTGAACGCGCGCTCGCGGATTCGCTCGGGGCGCGAAAGGTCCTGTGGCTGGACCGGGGGCTGATGAACGATCACACCGACGGTCACGTCGACAATCTCGCCCGGTTCGTCGCCCCGGGGGTCGTGGCCTGCCCGGCGGCGTACGGTCTCGACGATCCCAACGCCGCAGCCTACGACGCGGCCGCCGGCGCCCTGGCCGGCTTCACCGACGCCGCGGGCGCGCCCCTCCGGGTAATCCGGATCCCCTCGCCAGGGCGGCTGATGGGGTCAGACCACCGAGTGGTTCCGGCCTCCCACATGAACTTCCTCGTGGCCAATGGCGCGGTGATCGTTCCCACCTATGGAGATCCCGCCGGCGCCTGGGCCGTGCAGGCGCTCGAGATGCTGTTTCCCGATCGCGTCGTGATCGGCCTCCCCGCCACGGCGCTCCTGACCGGAGGCGGGGCCTTCCACTGCATCAGCCAGCAGGAGATCGCCTGATGGCGCGCACGCTTCGCCTCGCGGCGCTACAGGCCTCCTTCAGCGAGGACATGGACGCCAACATCGCCCGGGTCGGCGGCCTCATCCGCGAGGCCGCCGCCGGCGGCGCCCAGGTCATCCTTCCCCCGGAACTGTTCCAGGGCCCCTACTTCTGCGTCGCGCAACAGGAGCGCTGGTTCGCCAAAGCCTGGCCCTGGCGTGAACATCCGGTCGTCAGGCTCCTCGCGCCGCTGGCGGCCGAGCTTGGGGTCGTCCTCCCGCTCTCCATCTTCGAACGCGAGGGGCCGCACTACTTCAACAGCCTGGTCATGATCGACGCCGACGGCGCCCTGCTCGGCCTCTACCGTAAGAGTCACATCCCAGATGGGCCCGGCTACATGGAGAAATACTACTTCCGGCCCGGCGACACCGGCTTCAAGGTCTGGGACACACGCTTCGGCCGCCTGGGAGTCGGGATTTGCTGGGACCAATGGTACCCTGAGGCCGCCCGGGCGATGGTGCTGATGGGGGCTGAGGCCCTGCTCTACCCGACCGCGATAGGCAGCGAGCCGCACGATCCAACCCTCGATACGGCGCTCCCCTGGCGGCGGGCCATGCAGGGGCACGCGGTGTCCAACATCGTGCCCGTGGTCGGCGCGAACCGCACCGGCTTCGAGCCCTGGCCGGACTTTCCGAACGGCGGCCAGACCTTCTATGGGTCGAGCTTCATCAGCGACCATCGCGGTGACCTCATCGCCGCCTTGGGTCGGGATGACGAAGGGATGATCGCCGCGACCGTCGATCTCGACTTCCTTCAGACCCACCGCGCCGCCTGGGGGTTCTTCCGTGACCGCCGGCCGGATCTCTATGCCGCGCTCAGCGCGCCCCGACCGACATGATCGAAACGGTGCGCCTGATCCTGCGCCCGTGGCGCGAGGCCGACCGCGCGCCCTACGCCGCCATGATGGCTGATCCGGAGGTCGGCTACTGGCTCGGCGGCGCCCTCAGCGAAGCGCAGGCCAACACCCAGATCGACCGCTTCATGGCCGACTCGGCGTCCCGCGGCCCCGGTTTCCTGGCGGTGGAGCGTCGCGAGGACGGCGCCTTCCTGGGGGCCGCCTGCCTTCGGGAAGTCGCGGCCGACCACCCCCTCGCGGGGGAAGTCGAAATCGGCTGGCGGCTCGCCCGTTCGGCCTGGGGCGCCGGCTACGCCACCGAAGCGGCGCTGGCTCTGCTCGACCATGGTTTCAGACGCCTCGGGTTTCCTGAAATCGTGGCGTTCACGGCAGTCTCGAACGCGCGTTCTCAGGCGGTGATGGAACGCCTGGCCTTCGAACGGCAGCCGCATCGCGACTTCGAGCATCCGGCGCTCGAGCCTGGCCACCCACTCCGCCGCCACGTGGTCTACGCCATGACCGCGGACGGATCCGGCGCCGGCGCCGCTATCGGATGATCCTACGCCTCGCCACCCTCCTTTG
>JAQGIW010000285.1 GCA_028290905.1 Caulobacteraceae bacterium
GCTGAAGGACCGCCACATCCGCTCAAACGTTCTTAGCCCCGGACCTGTCATTACGCCGCAGGTGGCGCTCCAGCCACCTGAAGCCATCGCGCGCATCGTGTCCACCGTCCCAATGGGTCGCATGGCGGAGCCAGAAGAGATCGCCAAGGCCGCGCTCTTTCTGGCGTCCGACGACTCCAGCTTCATCACCGGGATCGAACTGTTCGCCGACGGCGGCAGAGCGCAAGTCTAAATACGGCTGATCTACGTTGGGCGCACACTTCTTTACTGCGAACGGACTCAGTGAGGCTGACCGCCCCCACTGGACGCCGAGACGAGCTTGACCGTGGTTCGTAGCCCCGCGAGGGGCTGGGACCGCGCCGCCGAAACAGCGTGAGGATAACCGAAATGATGGATACCGATCTTGCTCCCACTCCGAAGCATGACGGCGGAGGCCTCGAGCCGGCGCCGTTCCGCGTCGTCGCCGCCTGGCCAGCGCCCGCCTTTGTCGAGAATCTCGCCGTGGCGCCGGACGGCGCGGTATACTTGACGGTCCATTCGCACAGCCGGATCGACCGCTACGATCCGGCGACCGGCCAGACGGCTGTGTTCGCCGAACTGCCGGCGCCCCCGATGGGCCTGGCGCTCGACGCGAGCGGCGCGCTTTGGGTGACCGGCGGCACGATGCGCACGGCCCCGGGCTTCATCTGGAGGCTCGGCCCCAACGGCGAGGTGGAACACTGGGCGGAATTGCCCGACGCGAGCTTCCTGAACGGCTGCGCGGTCCATCCCAACGGTCGCGAGTTGCTGGTCTGCGAGAGCGGCTCCGGCCGCATCTTCTCCGTCGACATGCGCCGGCCGGACGCGTGGTCGATCTGGCTGGAAGACGAGCGCATAGGGCCGGGCGACTCGCCGTACCCCGGCGCCAATGGCGTCAAGATCCGCGGCGGCGCGGCGTGGATCAGCGTGTCGGCTCGCTACGAAATCGTCCGGGCGCCGATCCTGAGTGATGGCTCCGCGGGGCCGTTGAAGGCGGGGTTTACGGAAATCCTCGCTGACGATTTCGCGTTCGGCGCGTCCGGCGCCCTCTACGTCACCACGCACCCGGCGCAGTCCGTGGTGCGGATCGATGCTTCGGGCGCGCGTACCACGATCGCCGGTCCCGACCAGGGCGCGGTGGGCTCGACGGCCTGCGCGTTCGGGACGGCGCCCGGTGACGAGCAGGCGCTCTACGTCTCGACCGATGGTGGGTTCATCGTGCCTCACGAGGGCGCGATCCAGGATGCGAAGCTCGTTCGCCTCGAGGTCGGCGAGGCCGGCTATCCCCTGTTGGGAGAGCGCCGTGCGGGTTGAGGCCAGGTTCGGCGAGCGCCGTCGCAATCACAATGTTGATCACCATTGACAATCACGTGGCGCCACCGTCATGATGGTGCGCGGCGTTTCACGGCGGCCGCCACACGCGATCAAGTGCGAGGACGTGTCATGACAGAACACCTGCTGAGGCGCATCGAAGACGGGGTGATGACGCTCACCTTCAATCGACCGGAAAAGAAGAACGCCCTTACGGAGGAGATGTACGGCGCCCTGACCGATGGTCTCGACTCGGCGGCGCGAAACGACGCGGTCCGCGTCGTCCTGTTCCTGTCGACCGGCGACAGCTTCACGGCCGGCAATGATCTCGCCTCGTTCGCGCGCCAGTCCGAGGCGCCGAGGCGGCGAACCGATGCGCCTTCGGACGTCGAGCGGTTCATCAGAGCGATCGCCAACATCAGCAAGCCGATCGTCGCCGGGGTCAGGGGGCGAGCCGTCGGCATCGGCCTGACCATGCTGCTGCACTGCGATCTCGTCTATGTCGCTGAAGACGCCGAACTCAGCGCGCCGTTCGTGAGCCTGGCGCTTGTTCCGGAGGCGGCCTCGAGCCTTCTGTTGGTCGCGCGTCTTGGTCACGCGCGCGCCTTCTCGATCTTCGCCGCCGGACAGGTCGTGGGCGGAAGGAACGCGGCGGAGTGGGGACTCGCAAACCAGGCGTTTGCGGCTGAGGAGGTGGACAAAGCGGCGCGGGCCGCGGCGAGGCGCCTGGCCAGGCAGCCCACTGAATCCTTGGCGATCACCAAGCGACTGATGCGCGACACGCAGGGGATCGCCGCACGGATCGACGAGGAACTTGGGCACTTCGCGGCCCGGTTGGCCTCGCCCGAAGCTCAGGAAGCCTTCCGGGCCTTTGCCGAACGGCGGATGCCGGACTTCGCGAAAGTCGAGGCGGAAAGTTGGTGGGAGCGGAGCGGCTGAACCCACGCTGCTCGAAAGGGAAAAATTGATGCCCCAGCCTTACCGGATCTTCGGCTCGGAGATGTCCCCCTACTCCGTGAAGGTGCGGTCCTATTTCAGGTTCAAACAGATTCCTCACGTTTGGATTCCGCGCGGGCCAGACAACGACGAGGACTACCGGCGCTTCGCCCGGCTGCCGATCGTGCCCACCGTCGCGACGCCGGACGACGAGGGCATTCAGGACTCGACCCCGATCATCGAGCGGGTCGAGGCGATCTGCACCCAGCCTTCCATTCACCCCGCCGATCCGGCGCTCAGGTTCCTCTCCGAACTGATCGAAGAATTCGGTGATGAGTGGGGCAACAAGCTGATGTTCCATCATCGCTGGCACGCTGACGTTGATGCCGAAGCGTCGTCGCGGACTCTGGCGCGGCTGTTGCTGCCTCACGGCGACGCGATATCGGTCGCGGAGAAGGCGCGCGCAATTCGCGAACGCATGACCGGCCGCGGTCATTTCGTAGGGTCCAGTCAGGCTAACGCCCCTCTGATCACCGCCTACTACGGCGAGCTGATCGACCTGCTGGAGACTCATTTGGCTTCGCGACGGTACCTGTTCGGGGAGCGGCCCGCCTTTGCGGATTTTGGACTTTCCGGCCAGCTCTATGAGGCCTCCGTCGATCCCACTTGCGGCGCGGAGATGCGCGCGCGTGGTCCCAAGGTCCTTGACTGGTGTCATCGTATGATGGAGCCGCGGCTGGATGGCCCGTTCGAAGACTGGGGCGCCCTGGCGCCGACGATGGCGCCAATTCTGAACTACATAGGTCGCTACTTCCTGCCGTGGACAACAGCAAATGCCAGAACTTTGGAAGCGGGCGCCGACAACTTCACAGTAGATCTTCCCGGTGGGCCCTACAGCCAGCCGCCCCAGAAGTACCACGCGCGATCCCTGGCCGCGCTGAAGGGCAAATACGCCCAAGCCATGGGGGCGCCAGGCCTTCGGGCCATTCTCTCGGCAGCCGGCTGCTTAGATTACCTTCAGTAGGTCCGCACGTTGGCTTTCGATGCGGCGAGCCGGCTCGCCGAAGGCCGTTCATTTGGGGCTTCGGTGGAATAGGTCATATCCCTTTCCGCGCCTTCTGACGGGGCGGTGGAATAGATAACTGAACTACAACGAAGCGGCCGCCGCCAGAGGAATTCTCAAATGGCCAAGCACAGTCACCAGACCGCGCCGACGCAATTCGTGGACGCGGCGGGTGTTCGGTTCGCGTACCGGCGCTTCGGCAAGTCGGGTGGCGTGCCGCTCGTCTTCAACATGCATTTCACCGGCACGATGGACCATTGGGACCCGATGGTGACCTACGGCCTGGCGGCGACGCGGGAGCGAGGCGAGCCGGGCTGCCGGCCGGTCGTTTCAGAAGCGGTTCCGCCTGCGCCAGGAGGGTCGCGACCCGGAGGTGAGCAAGGCGGTCGCGCCGGCGCGTTCGACTACCTCAGAGACATCGACCACCCGACGCTGGTGATCAACCGAAACAACGACGTTATCGTCTAAACCGTCAATTCGCTCATTCTTCAAAAACACCTCCCCAACGCGAAGCTCATCCTCTATCCGGATGCCAATCACGGGTCGCAGTACCAATATCCCTCTTTATTCGTCGGCGACGTGGCCCGGTTTCTGGATGCCGAAGTCCCATTTCCAACGCAGAAGGACACCGATCATGGCTGAAAGGCAGATGAAGATACCGGGGCCCGACCACCCCATTTCGATCGAGGCGAACCCCTCTCGCGTCATGGTCAAGGTCGGCGGACACGTCATCGCCGACACCCGCGATGCGCTGACGCTTCGCGAGGCCGGCTATCCGCCCGTTCAGTATGTCCCCCGCCGGGATGTCGATATGGCCGCGCTCACGCGTAGCGAACACACGACGTACTGCCCCTACAAGGGCGACGCTTCCTACTACAGCATTCCGGCTGGCGGGGATCGCTCCCTCAATGCGCTGTGGACTTACGAGGCCCCTTTCGAGGCGATGGCGCCGATCAAGGACCACGTCGCCTTCTACCCGGACCGTGTCGACGAGATCAGCTGACGGGCTAAGGCTGTTCGACACTGACAAAAGCGGCCCGCTCGGTCCGGGCGGGCGGGGGTCAGCGGTGAGGCTGGAAGGGTGTCGGCGAACGGGGCCAGGTCGCCGCCAGACGGCGCCGCCGAAGCTGCGCGCCCACAAGTCCGAAGCCGGCCACGAGCAGGCCCCAGACCGCGGGCTCCGGCACGCCGGTCGCCACGTCGACCTCGAAGAGCGCGTGGTCGCCGGCGTTGAAGTAGAGCTTGCTGACGTTGCCGATGTAGGGACCGATCCCGGTGAGCGCCGCCGTGTCGGCGTCTGAGAGGTAGGCCGGGAACAGGCCCCAGATGAACGACGCCGGTTCGGGACCGAAGGTGTCGGTGATCCCGACAAAGTTGTTGAACGACTGTGCGGTCGTCACGGTCGCCAGGACCGTGCCGGTTCCGGAGAAGGCCTGCAACGGCACGGCGTGGGAGACCCCGCCGAGGTCGAGGGAAAAGACCTGATAGCCGCTGGAATCGGTGTGCGAGTCGAGCAGCTTGAACACCAGCTTGGTCGGGCCCGTCGGAAAGACGCCGACCGGGTTGTCCAGGCCGAACGTGACCCCGAGCGTCGCCAGATCGGCCTTGTAGGGATCCACCGACGTGAGCGGATAGGGGAAATTTGTCGATATCTGAAGCGGTCCGGCCGCCACGGCCGAAGTCGCCACCGTCCAGGCGAGCGCCACGCCCGCCAATACCTTGCCGATCATCCTGATCCCCTCTTGCCGGCTATCGCCGGCCCAAGAGCCCCCTGCCCAATTGCCACCATCTTTAAGGCGTCGTCAAGGCGCAGCTTGAAGAACAGGTGAGGTCACCGGCTCAGAACCGGCGGGCGGCTCCGTGTCGGCTGGAGACCAGCTTCAGCCAGGGCGCCGAATGGAAGGCGCTCATCAACAGGTACATCGCCGCCATTCCGCTCAGCGGTGACCCATCTTTCGCGGCCGAGCAGAGCATATCCGGCGCGCCTCCGCCATGAACTCCCGTCAGCAGCGCCATGATCGCGAAGGTCGGCGCCGCCGCCAAGCCTAGCCAGTCGGCCGCGCCGGGCGCTGCCGTAACGCGGCTCTGATGACGGATCGCGTCGCCGTCCGTTTCGCCGGAATGAGCCTCGCTCATGCTTTCTCTCCTGCGATAAGCCCGGCGCGGCGACGACGTACGTCGCGGCTAGTTTCCAGGGGTCTTCCACGTCGCCTGTGCGGCCTCCGACACCTCGACCCACTTCGGGTCGGGCGAGGCGCGGACCGCGTACGCGTCGTGCCAGTTCCACCACTGGTACGGCGGGGTCTGGGGGTAGCCCTCGGGAGAGTCCTCCCACGCCTCCTGGCGCCCGAGGGGAGTTAAGTCGAGGTAGCTCCAGGTGCTCCCCATCGCTTCGTCGCCGCGGTTGTTGATGAAGTAGGTGCGGAACACGCGCTCGCCGTCGCGGATGAACACGTTATGACCGTGCCACTCGTCCACGCCGAAGTCGGCGTCGAAGCTATCCGTTATCGTGTACCATGGTGTCTCCCAGCCCATCCGCGCCTTCAGGCGTGCGATGTCCGCCTGCGGCGCGCGCGAGGCGTAGGCGAGCGTGGTGTCGCGGGCATTCAGATGGGCGAGTTGGGCAACCTGGTCCGCCCCCAGGGAGCAGCCGCGGCAGGCGTGCTCCGGCCAGCCGAACACCCCGGGCTCGAAGAAGGCGCGGTAGACGATCAGCTGGCGGCGGCCGTCGAAGAGGTCGAGCAGGCTCGCCCTGCCCTCGGGCCCGTCGAACGCGTACGCCTTCTCCACCGCCATCCAGGGCATCCGCCGACGCTCGGCGGCCAGCGCGTCACGGGCGCGGGTCAGGGCCTTCTCCTTCACGAGCAGCTGCTCGCGCGCAGCCTCCCACGCCTGCGGCGACACGAGCGGTGGCGTCTTCATGGCGAGTTGTCCGCCTTTCCCGTCGTTCTCAGGTGATATCTGCATAGTTGATCTCCTCTTTGCTGAGATACTTGTACGTCGCCTCGTTCGCGTCAGTCCTGTTCCGCAGCGACGGTGTCGAGGTTTCGGACAACCTTGCTCCAACCTTCGCTCATGTTCCTGAAAGCCGCGTCGTTCTTGGGGAGCACGAAGCCGGAATGGACTACGCGCAGGCGCGTGCCGTTCTCGACTCTGGAAAGGGTCCACGTGACGACCGTGTCCAGCCGCGAGCCGTATCCGACATTTCCCGCATGTCCGCCTTTCCAGGCATAGGCGAGGCGTTCGTTCGGCACGGCCTCCAGCACCTGGCAACGGATGACGCCGTCCCACTCGCCGGCCGGCGTGGTCTGGTAGGTGAAGCGCTTGCCTTCCGTGGGCTCGAAGCCGGTGGGCGCCATGCCCAGCCAGCGGCCCATCAACTCGGGCGTTGTCAGCGTCTTCCACACCACCTCGGGCGCATGGGGAAAAACCTCGTCGACGACGATGTCCTGCGTGTCGGACTTCAAAGCGGCGTCGTTCATGGATCGATCTCCTTCAAAAGGGTTCTGAGGTTGGCGAACCGCTCGCGCCAGAACACGGCGTAGTCGCCCATCCAATCGACGAGCGGAGCGAGCCCCTTCGGCTCGGCGCGATAAAAGACGTTGCGGCCCTCGGGGCGCTCGGCGACCAGGCCGGCCTGCTTCAATGACTTGAGGTGCTGGGAAATGGCGCCCTGCGTCACGCCGCTCCCCCGCGTCAGGTCGACCACGGTGATCTCGTCGGAACTGACGATCCGCTCGAACACGGCGCGCCGCGTGGGATCGGCGAGGGTTCGCATCACGGCATCGACGGTGGTCATCTGCGTCATGAGGAGACATTAGCAATCGCTAATGCATTAGTCAACGCTAATTTATCGACGGGCGGCGCCCCTGCCCGTCTGGATCGGCGTGCGGTTCCGCGTCAGAGCATCCGTCGCAAGACCCCGTCCTTAGGCAGGAGAGCGCGGACCAGCGCCGCGGCTGAGAGTAGGGCCGCCAGGGCCAGGATCAGGTTGGCCGACTGGCTCGATCCGATCACGCGGCTCGCGGCGCTGCGGCCATGAGCGCCGGCGCGCGCCTTGAGCGCCCGCACGATCTCCTCGTCGACACCCCGCACCAGTAAGTCTGCCACGGCGACACTCCTTGATGATATCTATGATCTCGCAATCTGGGCGATGACATAACGCCGCGACCCTGAATGGGCGCGGCCTCTCTCCGATCGATCCCCGCAAGAGGACAGTTCAACCCTTCAGCGCCCATCGATCGATTACTTCATATTGCGTGAGTCCCAATTTGCTATGGATGAGGGCGAATTCCCGGACCACAAAACTGATGGGCTCGATCGCCTGCGTGGGGATCAAGGTTGGACCATAAGACAAGGTCATATGCGGCGTGAATTCTTCCGCTGCTCTCAATCCGTTTTTGTTCATTGCGGCGCCGAGGATCCGGTGAAGTTCCAGAAGGCCCTCCCCCTCGCCTAGTAAAACCAGTGCACACCTGCGCGGCCTGCGCATGATCGCGGGAACAATCTCAAAACTTCTGATGAATGGGAAGGTCACACAGAACTGGCGCAATGAGACTTCCTGTCCAGCCCGCTTCGCTGCATAGATGAGCTTGGTTCGGAGACATTTGTCATCTCCGACGTGATGCAGCGAGACGTGCCGACGCTCCCGCTTGAGCCACCTCTCTTCCTGCCCGTATTCGCAAACGAACCGCTGTCCGCACCGTCCCGCAAGAGCAGCCGTTTCGGCATCGGGAAACAGCCCGAAGAACAACCGCTCCGGTCGCTTCGGCCGGACGGGCAAGTCCCGATAGAAGTCCAATGCTCCCTGCATTCGCGCAATCCGTAACTGCATGCCGCGTTTTCGTGAGGAGGGGCTTAGAACAAAACGAGAACAATTGCAAGCGCCGCGAAGGAGTGGCGGAGACGGCGCGTCAGCTGGGACCAAGAAGCTCTCGCGCTCGTAGAATCGCCGGCGCCGCAGCCTCCTTGGCGTCGCCAATCACGGCAAAGGAGGCGATTTCGCTGCGCACCGCACGCCGGAGGGCGTCTCTCAGACGTAACTCATGCCCTTGCGCCAGTCTCCGCGGTGAAGGCGGCCAGCGAATCCATGTAGTCTCGCCAATGCACGATCTTGCGATCTTCGATGGTTATGACTGAGATGAACCGGTTATCATAAGAGTTCCCGGTCAAGATTTTTTTCCCATGCACCTCATATTCGATGATCAGGACGCGTGGATCCCGCGATCGGTGCACGATGAGCGCATCCGCGCTGTGCAGGACGGTGCTGTCGCCGTATCCGGAGTAGAGCGCCATCAGCGCGTCACGCCCCTCGATCTTCGACGGAAAGCCAGGGAAAACATAGCGATATTCGAACACCGCATCGTCGGCGATCGCTTCGAAGTAGTGGTCGCCATCGACCGCACCGGCCAACCCCTGCATGACGATGTCGAAGAATGGGTCGAGCGCCACGAACGCAGCGTATTTGGAATTGGTCATGAGTTGGCTCCGTGATGGCGAGTAAGAGATTCGACGTTGGCGGCGTCGCCACGAGACATAGCCGCTGACCCTGTCAGTTCCTGTCAGGAGATTTAGCATCTGGCGTAACGAATTTGCCCTCGACAATCACCGTGTCGAAACGTGCCCCTTTTCGTCGTAGCGCCGCGCCGCTTCGTTCCACACGTTGTCGGGAACAGGCTTCAAACATTCAGGCGGGCTTGAGAGCTTCAGTCTATCCGCGCCAGGACCTGCTCCAGGGCCGCAAAGAACCTCTGCCACCCGCCCTTGGCGCCTTGGTAGGCCTGCTGCTGATCCGGCCGGAAGCCCGACTGCTCCATGCGCAGGTGGATCCTTGTCGTCGGGGCCGCATGGGTTTGCACTTGACAGGTACCGATCGGTACCTGATAGTCGCGCTGCGGTACCGTCAGGTACCATCACGACAAGGAGATGCAAGCCATGTTTCGCCACCTACTGGCCGGCGCCCTCACTCTGTCCGCCGCCCTCGCCCTTGGCGCTCCCGCCAACGCCGACAGTCCAGCCGTGGCAAGCGATGAGCAGCGGAACGTTATCAAGCTGAAGTACGTCGAGGCCGATCTCCAGACCCTTCAGGGCGCCAAGGCGCTGGCGCTGCGGCTGCGTGTCGCCGCCGCTGACGTCTGCGGCGGAGAGCTTCCCCTGGTCCGCACCGGCGACCAATTCGTGAGGTGTCGCGAGGCGGCTATCGACCGGGCGATCGCGACTTTGAACGCACCGCTGCTCGCCCAAGCCCTCGGCCGCCGGAACTCCGCCAACATCGAGGCCAGCCGCTGATTGTGGTGACGAGCTTGCTGCGGGGCCAGGGCGAGTCCCGCTCTCGGCGAGCGGGCTATGGCGCAGGCGTCCGCGAGGTTGGCCTTTCTTCCGAAGACGGTTCGGGATGAAGCCGAAGGAATGCCAATGTCGCCTTCTGAGCGCGGCGTTCGATCTCGGCGGGCTCCGGGGCGTCGACCAGACCCATCAAAAGACTCACCCTCAGCCCCTCCCAGAGCAATGCGAGGTATTGTTCCGCCATCTCGGACGGCTCCTCTGCCTCGAGAATCCCAACGGCGGCGGCTCGCGCCAGAAGGTCGGCCAGCGCTTTGCGCGAAGCGCCTCGACCTGCCGACTCGAGCACTCGAGCCACCTCGGGCGAGCGTTTGGCTTCCGCAATAGCCAATCGATACATTGCAGTGACGACCGGCTGTGAAACCTCCTTCAGGAGGTTGCTGCCGAAGTTCGCGAGCGTCGTGGCGAGCATTGTCCGGTTGCGGGGCGTTGGCAACTCTTGGGACAGGCCCATTCCCGCTGTCCAGCTTTCTATGCAGGCGACCAGCGTACCCTGCTTGCTGCCGAACTCTGCGTAGAGGTCCCGTTTCGAGACTTTGGCCAGCGTTGCGATTTCCACCGTGTTGGCGCCTGTGTAGCCCTTCTCGGTGAACGTCTTGAAGGCTGCGCCAAGAATGCGTTTGCGCATATCGCGCTCGGCGCCTTCTGCTACGACTACCTTGTCTGGCGTCGAATCGATCAAAACGTCCTCTCTGGAAGTGTCGCGAGGATCAGGTACCATAGCGTACCTGGCTGCGTCTAGCCAGTCGGCCGCGCTGACCACGGGGTACGCTTCTTTGTCTTCATTGCGGTTTAGCGCCCGCCGGTTCCCAGGTCGTCACGCGGCCGCCAGCGCCATACCTCGCGGACTGCACGCATGTTCCTCGAGAACTGTATCCGAGGAGCCGACCTCGCATAGCAGCACGTCATAGCCCCAAAGATTCGCCAGATGCTGAAGCACGCGATTGGCGTCCTCCTTGGCTAGCAGGCGCCCTCCGACCACGCCATGGTGCAGGATGAGGCGCCTGTCGCCCGCGAGATCGACGTCGACGACTTCAATATTGGGTTCGATCCAACCCACGTCGTGCCGCCTCGCCAATTCCCGGCGAATCCGGCGATAGCCGCGCTCGTTCTGGATCGCCTCGACCCTCACGCCCTCGGCCCGAGCCGGATCGTCGCGTAGATGGAACATGCGCATCCGCCGCATCAGATGCGGGCTGAGGTACTGGCCTATGAAGCTCTCGTCGCGGAAATTCGCCCAGATATCACGCAGGACCATCATGGTGTC
>JAQGIW010000292.1 GCA_028290905.1 Caulobacteraceae bacterium
CCGCCTCCTCCTCCGCCGCCACCGCCGCCGACCGATTGGACGATCTATTTCCCGTTCGATCAGTATGTGATTACCCCGGAAGCGCAGGACGTGCTCAAGGATGCGGCCCAGCACGTGGTCTCCGACCATGCGACCAAGGAGCATGTGGTCGGCCACACCGACACCTCAGGCGGAGTGGCCTACAACCTGCGGCTCTCCGAGCGCCGGGCCAAGGCGACCGCCGACGGGCTCGTCGCCCTGGGCGTCCCGCCCGCCAGCCTGGACGTCAGCTGGACCGGCAAGGCGGACCTCGCCGTGCCGACTCCCGACGGGGTCAAGGAGCCCCTCAACCGGCGCGCGACCATCCACGCCGACTACCAGTAAGAACGGCCGAAAGGCCTGATCTCAGCGCGGGAGCCCGGCCGGAAAGGCCGGGCTCTTTGCGTTTGCGGCGGTGTCCGGCGACCCCCTGCCGTTAACCCTTCATTGACAAAAAAATTGTGGCGGCCGCCCCTTCCACCCGTTGACGCTTTCTAAACCGTGTGACCCCATATGTGGGGTGGACGAGTGCTTCGCCCACAACATTTGGGGTAAACGCATTGGCTTCCGGGGCTCTCAAGGGTAATCAAGCCGTCAAGCAGGTCGCCGCGCGCGTGGCGCCCACGGTGGCGCCGCGGCCGAGGCTGCAGCTGGTCAGCAAGGTCGAGATCGACCGCTCGCGGGACGCCCTGCTGACCGATTTCGGCAAGACCACGCTGGAGGATCGCTACCTGCTGCCGGGCGAGTCCTACCAGGACATGTTCGCCCGCGTGGCCACAGCCTTCGCCGACGATTCGGACCATGCGCAGAGACTCTACGACTACATCTCCAGGCTGTGGTTCATGCCCTCCACGCCGGTGCTGTCCAACGGCGGCGCCGCCCGCGGGCTGCCGATCTCCTGCTTCCTCAACTCGGTCGGCGATTCCCTGGAGAGCATCGTCGGCACCTGGAACCAGAACGTGTGGCTCGCCGCCAACGGCGGTGGCATCGGCACCTATTGGGGCGGGGTCCGCTCCATCGGCGAGAAGGTCAAGGGCTCGGGCCAGACCAGCGGCATCATCCCCTTCATCCGGGTGATGGACAGCCTCACCCTGGCGATCAGCCAGGGCTCGCTGCGCCGGGGCTCGGCGGCGGTGTACATCGACATCCATCACCCGGAGATCGAGGAGTTCCTCGAGATCCGCAAACCGTCGGGGGACTTCAATCGCAAGTCGTTGAACCTGCACCACGGGATCAGCATCACCGACGAGTTCATGCTTGCGGTCAGGGACGGCGCCATGTTCGCCCTGCGCTCGCCCAAGACCGGCGAGGCGGTGCGCGAGGTCGACGCCCGCACCCTGTGGCAGAAGGTGCTGGAGCTGCGCCTGCAGACGGGTGAGCCCTATCTGATCTTCTCCGACACGGTGAACCGGGCCATGCCCCGTCATCAGCGCGAGCTGGGGCTGAAGGTGCGCCAGTCGAACCTGTGCTCCGAGATCATGCTCCACTCGGGTCTCGACCATCGCGGCCAGGAGCGCACCGCCGTCTGCTGCCTCTCCTCGGTCAATGCCGAGATGTTCCTGGAGTGGCGCGACCACCCGACCTTCATCGAGGACGTCATGCGCTTCCTCGACAATGTGCTGCAGGACTTCATCGACCGCGCGCCGCCGGAAATGGGGCCGGCCGTCTACGCCGCCCTGCGCGAGCGTTCCGTGGGCCTGGGCCTGATGGGCTTCCACTCCTTCCTGCAGGGCCAGAACGTCCCCTTCGAGAGCGCGCTGGCCAAGTCCTGGAACATGCGCCTCTTCAAGCACCTGCGGCGCGGCTGCGACGCCGCCAGCAAGGTGCTGGCCGAGGAGCGGGGGCCCTGCCCGGACGCCGCCGAACGGGGGGTGATGGAGCGGTTCAGCCACAAGCTGGCCATCGCCCCGACCGCCTCGATCTCGATCATCTGCGGCGGGACCAGCGCCGGCATCGAGCCGATCCCGGCCAACATCTACACCCACAAGACCCTGTCGGGCTCGTTCGCGGTGAGGAACCCCTACCTGGAGCGCCTGCTGGAGGCCAAGGGCGCCAACACCCCCGAGACCTGGGCTTCGATCCTGGAGAACGAGGGCTCGGTGCAGCACCTCGACTGCCTGACCCGGGACGAGAAGGACGTCTTCAAGACCGCCTTCGAACTCGACCAGCGCTGGATCGTGGACCTCGCGGCGGACCGCACGCCGGAGGTCTGCCAGTCGCAGTCGGTCAACATCTTCCTTCCCGGCGACGTCGACAAATGGGACCTGCACATGCTGCACTGGCAGGCCTGGGAGCGCGGCGTGAAGAGCCTCTACTACCTGCGCTCCAAGTCCGTGCAGCGCGCCGCCTTCGCCGGCGCCGACATGGCCGAGGAGAGCGCCGCCCGCGCCGCCGAAGCCCGCACCGACTACGAGGAATGCCTGGCCTGCCAATAGGCGGCGAGCGCCCCCCTCCCCGCCTTCGGCGGTATTCCCCCAGAGCGGGGAG
>JAQGIW010000039.1 GCA_028290905.1 Caulobacteraceae bacterium
GCCGAAGTGAGAACTGGTTCGGCGATCAGCGAACGCCCCAGCGTTTGTGCTAGTCCGCGTTGAGGCGAGCGCGCAGCTCCTTGCCGCTCTTGAAGAAGGGCACGTGCTTGGCCTTGACCTTGACCGGCTCGCCGGTGCGCGGATTGCGGCCAGGGCGCGCCGGGCGGCTCCGCACCGAGAAGGCGCCGAAGCCGCGCAGTTCCACCCGGCCACCGCTTTCAAGGGCATGGATCATGCTTTCCAGGATGACCCAAACGACACGCTCGACGTCGCGCTGCGTGAGGTGCGGATTTTCCGCCGCGAGCGCCGCGATTAGTTCCGATTTGATCATGACGCTTTCGCCCCCCGAAAGGCGATCCATGCCGAATTCTAACTAGACCCCCCGAGGGTCGCCCATCCTCGGCATCTGCTGGCCAAGGTGCGGGCGCCGCTCCCGAAGGTAAGGAACGCCATCACCCCGAGAGGGGTGATGGCGCACGGACTCCTACTCCTTGCTCGACGCCTTTTCCCTCAGCGCCGCACCCAGGATGTCTCCCAGTGAGGCGCCGCTGTCGGACGATCCGAACTTCTCGATCGCCTGCTTGTCCTCGGCCATTTCCAGGGCCTTGACCGACAGGGCCACGCGCCGGGCGCCCTTGTCGACATTGGTCACCTGGGCGTCGAGTCGGTCTCCCACCGCGAAGCGCTCCGGCCGCTGCTCGGAACGGTCCCGCGACAGGTCGGACTTGCGGATGAAGGTGTTCATCGGCGCGTCCTCGGGGCCAAACTTCACTTCGATACCGCCGGAGGTAATCTCGATCACCGTGGCGGTGACGGTCTGTCCCTTTCGGAACACGTCGCCACTCATCGGATCGCCCGACAGCTGCTTGATGCCGAGACTGATGCGTTCCTTCTCGACGTCGACGTCGAGCACCCGCGCCTTGACCGACTCGCCCTTGGGATATCGGCTTATGGCTTCTTCCCCGGCCACGTTCCAGTCGATGTCGCTCAGGTGCACCATGCCGTCGATATCGTTGTCGAGGCCGATGAACAGCCCGAACTCGGTGGCGTTCTTGACCTCGCCTTCCACGGTCGAACCGATCGGGTGCTGTTCGAGGAACTGCTCCCAGGGGTTGCGCATGGCCTGCTTGAGACCGAGGCTGACGCGGCGCTTGGAGGCGTCGACGTCCAGCACCACCACCTCGACCTCCTGGGAGGTGGAGACGATCTTGCCGGGATGGACGTTCTTCTTGGTCCAGCTCATTTCCGAGACGTGGACCAGACCCTCGACGCCCGGCTCCAGTTCGACGAAGGCGCCGTAGTCGGTGATGTTGGTGATCCGTCCGGTGAGCTTGGCTCCCGGCGGATACTTCGCCTCGACGCCGTCCCAGGGATCGGACTGCAGCTGCTTCATGCCCAGGCTGATGCGCTGGGTGTCGGGATTGATCTTGACGATCTGCACCTTGACCGTGTCGCCGACGGCGAGGACCTGGCTGGGATGCGAGACGCGCTTCCAGCTCATGTCGGTGACGTGCAGCAGGCCGTCGATGCCGCCCAGGTCCACGAAGGCCCCGTAGTCGGTGATGTTCTTGACCACGCCGTCGCGCACTTCGCCTTCCTGAAGCTGGCTGACCAGTTCGGTGCGCTGTTCGGCACGAGCCTCCTCGAGGATGGCGCGGCGCGAGACGACGATGTTGCCCCGGGGGCGGTCCATCTTCAGGATGGCGAAAGGCTGTTCCTTGCCCATCAGCGGGCCGACGTCGCGCACGGGGCGGATATCCACCTGCGAGCCCGGCAGGAAGGCGGAGGCGCCGCCCAGGTCGACGGTGAAGCCGCCCTTCACGCGCCCGACGATGGCGCCCATCACCGGCTCGTTCTTCGCGAACACGCCTTCCAGCCGCGTCCAGGCCTCTTCGCGGCGAGCCTTGTCGCGGCTGATGACCGCCTCGCCCAGGGCGTTCTCGATCCGCTCCAGGAACACTTCCACTGTGTCGCCGACCTTGAGCGTGGGCTTGCCGGCCTCGTCCACGCCGAATTCCTTGACCGGGATGCGGCCCTCGGTCTTGAGGCCCACGTCGATGATCGCGAAGTCCTTCTCGATCGCCGCCACCACGCCCTTGACCACGGTGCCTTCGGCGAAGTCCCGCCCGCCCATGCTCTCGTCGAGAAGGGCCTCGAAGTCACCCCGGGAGGGGTTCATGCTCATGTCGTCAGCCATGTGTGCTTTTGATACTCGCCTTGCCAAAGGCCCGCTGTGCGTATTCGCACCACGGGCGTGAGTGAATTATCGGAATTGTGGGGGGCCTTCGGGTCGTCGATCGTACGTTGCGGGGGGATTGGCCGATCAGGATCGCTCCCATCGGTCGCGCGACGCCTCGACGATGCGCAAGGCCGCATCGAAGGCCGCGTCTATATCGAGATCGGTGGTGTCGAGCAAGACCGCATCGGCCGCCCGCCGCATCGGGGCCGCCGCGCGTTCGCCGTCGCGGGCGTCGCGCCGGCGGATGTCCTCCAGCACCGCCTCGTACGTCGCCGGATCGCCCTGGGCGCTGAGCTGCGTGTGCCGGCGCCGCGCGCGCACTTCGGGAGAGGCGGTGACGAACAGCTTGCAGGCCGCGCCCGGGACAACCACCGTACCGATGTCCCGGCCGTCCAGAATCGCGCCAGGCTCGCGGGCCGCGAAGGTCCGCTGGAAATCGAGCAGGGCGGAGCGCACCGCGGGGTGCACGGCCACCCGGCTGGCCGCCTCTCCCGCCTCGCGCGTGCGCAGGGCTTCGCCCTCGAGGTCACCCGGCCGCAGGCTGCGCGCCACCGACCCGGCCGCCGCCTCGTCGTCCAGGTCCTCGCCTGACCTTTCCAGGGCGACACCGGCAGCCCGATAGAGGAGGCCCGTGTCAAGCACGGGAAATCGCAGCACGCCGCCCAGCCGCGACGCGATGGAGCCCTTGCCCGAGGCGGCCGGGCCGTCGATGGCGACTACGAAGCCCACGATCAGAGCGGGTCGATCCGCGCGCCCAGGCTCGCCATCAGGCGGGTGAAGCCGGGGAAGCTGGTGGCGATCATGCCGGGCTCGTCGACGCTGATCGGGGCCCGCGCCGCGAGGCCGAGCACCAGGAAGCTCATGGCGATGCGATGGTCCCCGTGAGTGGAGGCGGTGGCGCCCCCCGCAACCTCATGGTTGCCTCTCGCCGTCCCGACGACGACGAGGCCCTCCGACTCCTCCTCCACCTGAACGCCGCAGGCCGCCAGGCCGGCCGCCATCAGGGCGATCCGGTCGCTCTCCTTGACCCGCAGTTCGCCCAGTCCGCGCATCACCGTAGGGCCTTCGGCGTGGGCCGCCGCCACGGCCAGGATCGGGTATTCGTCAATCATCGAGGCCGCGCGGCCCTCCGGCACGACGACCCCGCGCAGGGGCGAATGCCGCGCGGTGATGTCGCCGATGCTCTCGCCCCCCGCATCGCGGATATTGGCGATGGTCAGGTCGGCGCCCATCTCCTTCAGGGTCTCGAACAGGCCGAAGCGGAGCGGATTGAGCAGAACGTTGGTCACCGTGACCGCCGACCCGGGGGTGATCAGGGCGGCGACGAGGGGAAAGGCCGCCGACGAGGGGTCGCCCGGCACGCGCACCGGCGCGGCGGTGAGGCTCTGGCCGCCCCGCAGAGAGATCGCGCGGCCATCATCGCCATCCTCGACGAGGACTTCGGCGCCGAAGGCCCGCAGCATGCGTTCGGTGTGATCGCGGGTGAGGACCGGCTCGACGATGCGCGTCTCGCCCTCCGCGCCCAGCCCCGCCAGCAGGATCGCGGATTTCACCTGCGCCGAGGGTACGGGCAGGCGGTAGTCTATCCCTCGAAGGCCGCCGCCCCGCAGGCTGAGCGGCAGGCGGTCGAGCTGGCGTCCCATCCAGGCGGCGCCCATCAGGCCCAGGGGCCGGAGCACCCGGCCCATGGGCCGGCCTCGCAGGGAGGCGTCGCCGGTGAAGGTGGCCGTGAGCGGAAAGGCCGCCGCCGCCCCCATGATCAGCCGCGCGCCAGTGCCCGCGTTGCCGCAGTCGATGATGTCGTCCGGTTCGACGAACTCCCCCGCCCCCTCGATCCGCCAGCGCCCCTCGCCCAGTCGCTCGACGCGGGCGCCGAAGGCCCGCATGGCGCCCGCCGTGCGGCGGACATCGTCGCCCTCGAGCAGGCCCTCGATGTCGGTGACGCCCCGGGCCAGGGCCCCCAGGATCAGCGCGCGATGGGAGATCGACTTGTCGCCCGGCGCGGTCGCCACGCCGCGGAGCGGACCGGCGGGGCGGGCAGTCAGTCCGGCGGCTCCGTCGGGCGCGCGCTTCTCTTCCGTGAGTGTGTCGCCAACCCGCGCCGGGGCCGTCTCGGTCATGCCAACGCGCTTCGCTAGAGAAGGAGGGGAATGCTTTTGACAGTGGCCCACCGCCATGGCAAGGGACCCGCCGCTTCAAGCCCGCCACCAACAGAGGTCGCCGCATTGGCCAATCCCGAACTGGGCGCCAAACAGATTTGCCCAACCTGTTCGTCGAAATTCTACGACCTCGGCCGTCGGCCGGCGGCCTGCCCCAAGTGCGGCGCCGAGTTTGATCCAGAAGAAGCGCTTCGCAACCGGCGCGTCCGCGCCCGCGCCATCGTTCCGGAGGAGGAGGCGGAAGAAGAAAAGGCCGTGGTTACCGCCGAGGTCGAGGACGGATTTGAAGCCGAACCCGACGAGGCGCCCGAGCTCGACGCGGTCGTGGACGATCCGCCCCTGATGACCGACGAGGATGTCGAGGACGCGGACACTGCCCCCGCCTCGCCCGCCGACGAGATCGGCGTCGACTTCGCCGAGGAGGACGATCTCGAGGCGGCCGACGACGACGAGGTCCCGTTCATCGAGGACGAGGACGACGACTTCCCGGACGACGAGATCGACGGTCTCGGGCCGGAAGGGGGGCCGGAGGACCGGTGACGATGCGCGAAAATGATCGCGGCGCGGCCCTTGATCGCGCGGGACGCCCGCACTAGTTTCCGCGCCTTCGCGCTGGGGCCACCCCATGGCCCCCGCCCGACCCCACGTTTTCGGGGCTATAGCTCAGCTGGTAGAGCGCTTGAATGGCATTCAAGAGGTCAGCGGTTCGACTCCGCTTAGCTCCACCAACAAGGGCCGTCCGGTAGCGCCGGGCGGCCCTTTCCATTTGGCGCCATGCGCGGCTCCCGGGCTGCCGCTTGAAACACCCCCCGCCCATCGCCACCTAAGGTTCACGGGGTGGTCCGCCGCCTGAAAGGGACGGTCCCCCCGGGGTCGCTTTTTCAAGGGCTCGCCATGAACCGATCGCCACCGTTCGATAGTCCGTTGCTGCTCGGCTTCGAGCACACCCGCTCCCTCGTGGAGCGCGCCGCCCGGATAAATGGCGAGGCCTATCCTCCTTACAACGTCGAGGCCTGCGGCGAGGGCCGGATCAGGATCACCCTGGCGGTGGCCGGGTTCACCGCGGACCAGCTGTCGGTGAGCGTCGAGGATAACCAGCTGACGATCGTCGGCGCCCGGGAGGCCGAGACCGAGAGCGCACCCGAGCGGGCCTATCTGCATCGCGGCATCGCCGCGAGAGGGTTCGTCCGAGGCTTCGTCCTGGCCGACGGCGTGGAAGTGAGCGGGGCGGTGCTCGAAGACGGACTGCTGACCATCGAGGCGGTCCGCCCGCCGCTGGCCCGATCAGTGCGAACCGTGCCTATCCGGACGGTTCTTTGAACCGGCGACGGTTTCAAGAGTTTGATTTACAAGGAGTAGAACAATGACCATGCCGACCCTGTCCCTCGAAGCTTTCGCCGCGCTCGGCGCCCCAAACCTGGTCTATGTGCGGCCCATCAAGGCGGCGGAGATCATGGCCGACACACCGATCGAGACCATTCGCGGCTTCGACCTGAAGCCGGAACAGACCCTTTACGCAGTTCACCGGGCCGACGGCGCCCGCCTGGCTGTACTCGGCGACAGGGATTCGGCCATCGCCGCCGCCCTGGCGCACGAACTCGCGCCCGTATCCGTGCACTGAGCCAGGGCGCACTGAACCCACCCCGGGTAGAGGAGCAAGGCCAAGGGGCAAAGACAGGGATGTCCGTCGGCGCTGTCAGGCGGCCGACGGCCGGGCGTCCCGGACCAGCACCGCCCTGATGGCGTCGACGCCGCTGGCCTGACGCAGTTGGCTGCGAATCTCGGCCGAGCGCAACGCCCGGGCCACCCGCGCCAGCGCGCGAAGATGTTCGGACCCGCTGGACGCAGGCGACAAGATGGCGAACACCAGATCCACGGGCTTGTCGTCCACCGCCCCGAAGTCGATGGGCGGGGTGACGCGCACGAAGATGCCGCGCATGCGATCCAGGCCTTCCACCCGGGCGTGGGGAATGGCGACGCCGTGGCCGACGCCCGTGGGCCCCAGGGCCTCGCGCTCCGTCAGGGCGTCGAAGACCCGGGCGGCCTTGAGGCGGAAGGTTCGCGCGGCGATTTCGGAGATGGTCGAAAGAACCTGGCGCTTGGTGGCGGCGGTGAGTCGCGGCGCGATCGATCCGCTCGCCAGCAGGTCCCCGATCATCGAGGCGGAATAATCGTCACTCAAGTGGGTGTAGCCCCTGAGACATGGAACTGAGACTTGGAAACGAAGGCGATGTAGGCACGGCGATGATCGATACGCGGGACGACGCCGTTCGGTTCCCTCTCCCAGCTCCGCAGCCGTTCAGGCCTGGGGCTTGGTCCGTTGCGGGTCGACCCAGCCGATGTTCCCATCGGCGCGGCGATATACCACGGACAGGCCGCCATGCGCGGCGTTCCTGAACACGATTGCTTGAGATTCGGTCAGGTCGAGGTCCATCACCGCCATCGAAACGGTCATCGTCTTCAAGGGCGCCTCGGTCTCCGCGATGACCATGGCGGCTGGCGGGTGATCGGGAGCCGACTCGTCCCAATCCTCGTCCGCGGTGTCGTCGCCGCGCAGCACATAGAGCGACGCCGTCTCCGCCGCCTTGGCCGCGGCGGCCTGGGTGTGGCTCTTCAGCCTGCGCTTGTAGCGCCGGATGCGGGTCTCGATTTTCGCCAGCGCCTGGCTGAACGCGGCGTGGGCGTCGCCGGCGAGGCCGTGGCTCTGCAGGGGCTGGCCCGTCGCGAGGGTCACCGTGCAGTCAACGCGGAAATCGTGGCCGTCGCGGGTGACCACCACCTCGGCGTCGCCGCCGCGCTCGAAATACTTGCCGATTCCGTTGGTGAGCTCGTCGGTTATCCGGCCGCGGAGGGCCTCTCCGACGTCCACGTGTTTGCCTGCAACCTGTACGCGCATGGCCTATCAACACGCTCCCGTGGCGTTGGTGTCAAGCTTAGCTGAAGCGGTCGCCCAGGTAGACCCGGCGCACCTCCGGGTCGGCCAGGATCTCGTCCGGAGTGCCCTCGAACAGCACCTCGCCCGCGTGGATGATGGAGGCCCGATCGATGATGTCCAGGGTCTCGCGGACGTTGTGGTCGGTGATCAGGATGCCGATGCCGCGGCCCCGCAGATACCCGATGACTTCGCGGATATCGGCGATCGCCAGGGGGTCGATGCCGGCGAAGGGTTCGTCAAGCAGCATGAACGCCGGCTCGCTGGCCAGGGCGCGGGCGATCTCCACCCGCCGCCGCTCGCCGCCGGAAAGGGCCGGGGCGGGCGAGGTCCGCAGGTGGTCGATGTGCAGCTCTTCGAGCAGCTGGTTGGTGATCTCGCGGACCCGCTCGCGACGGCCCTCGCGCATCTCCACCACCGCCATGATGTTCTGCTCGACGGTCATGCCGCGGAAGATCGAGGTCTCCTGCGGCAGGTAACCCAGACCCTGGCGGGCCCGCTGGTACATGGGCTGGTTGGTGATGTCCTCGCCGTCCAGCCAGATGGCCCCGTAGTCGGCGGCGATCAGCCCGGTGATCATGTAGAAGCAGGTGGTCTTGCCGGCGCCGTTGGGCCCGAGCAGGCCGGCCACCTCGCCCCGGTCGAGATGCAGGCTGACGCCCTTCACCACCTGCCGGCCGCGGAACGATTTGCCGATTCGGTCGACGATCAGGCCGCTGCCGGGGCCCGGCGCGGGCGCGGGGGCCTTGGCGGCCGCGGGGCGATGTCCGAAGGCGATGTTCATGTCCTCGATCTTACGGCTTGGCGGCGCCCGCGCCCCCGGAGGTCTTGTCCGGGTAGACCACGGCCCGCACCCGCCCGGGCCTGCCCGCGCCCGTCACGCTGGACTGCATCTGCGCCTCGTGGGTCGAGACATTGATGGTGAGCTTGTCGCCCCGGGCGACGTCCTGGCCGTGCACCACGATGACATCGCCCGTGATCACGATCTCGTTTCTGTCTTGGACATAGGTCGCGTGATCGCCGCGGGCGTTCTGGTCGGGCGTGACATAATAGACGTGGCCGTCCGCCACGATGCGCTCGACCCCGCCGCAGGCCGGCTGACCGTTCGAGCCGCCGCCCTTGACGCGGGAATAGACCGTGAGGGTGTCGGCGCGCAGGCGGGACTTGTCCTGGATAGCCTCGGCGGAGCCGCGCCAGATCGCCACGCACTTGGCGTTGATCACCTCGGCCTGATCGGCGGTGATGTCGATGGGCGAGTTGGAGCGTGTGTTGACCTGAGCCGCCGCCGGCGCTTCGGCCCCAAGGACCAGCGCCAGGGTCCAGGCGAGCCCCGGCACGGGCGTCCCCCGCGCGGCCTTCCCCAAGCCGGCCGTCCAGAGCGTCATGCGTTCAACCTTCAGACCGGCCCCCACGCGGAACCGTCCTTCCCTTAATGCTGATTGAGCCGCGCGTGAACGCCGCCTTTGAAAACCACCCGGCCACCCTTGTCGAAAACGTCGAAGCTGTGGGACTGCACCTCGCCCACCGGGGTCTCGCCCGCCAGGGCGCTGGGACTGGTGACCACGCCCGTCCGCGTGTTGACGATCGCCTCGTCGGTCGCGAAGCGCGACTGCTTGGCATTGTTGGCCCGCACGTGCCCCTTGAGGAACAGCATCCGGGTGTCCTCGTGGTAGATCCCGTGGTCGGCGGTGAGGGTGGAGGGGTGCGGACCCTCCGTGTCCAGGGTTACCGACGGATAGCTGAGGAGCACGCGTTCGAACGACTGCTCGTCGCGGGCGGCCTGGCGCGCGCCGAGCGTGTAGGCCCGTCCCTGGCTGTCGCGCCCGAAGAAATGCGGATTGACCATCTCGATGGGCGTGGCCGCGTCGCGGTGCGCCGCGTCGTGGCGGCGCACGGCGTGGGCCACCACCAGGGCGACAAGGGTTCCCACCACCCCGATCATGATCATCGGCAGCAGCCAGCGCAGGACGCGCACCAACTGGCTGTGGGCGCGCGCCTTGCCGCGCGGCGGCGGTCCGAGGCCGCCGGCCTGCTGGGCGGTGGTGTTGCGGGGGCGCGAGACCTCACTCATGGGCGAAGATGTCGATCTCGTCCCAGCCCGCCACGTCGAGGGCGGCCCGGTGGGGCAGGAAGTCGAAACAGGCCTGGGCGAGCCCCATGCGGCCTTCCCGGATCAGCATCGCGTCCAGGCGGTCCTTGAGGGCGTGAAGATTGACCACGTCCGTGGCGGCATAGGCCAACTGCTCGCCGGTGAGCTGGGCCGCCCCCCAGTCGGAGCTCTGCTGGGCCTTGGATATCTCCTGGCCCAGGAGTTCGCGGGTGACGTCCTTGAGACTGTGGCGATCGGTGTAGGTACGGGCCAGCTTGGAGGCGATCTTGGTGCAGTAGACCGGGGCGGTGACGACCCCCAGGTGAAGCTGGAACATGGCAATGTCGAAGCGCCCGAAGTGGAAGATCTTCAGCACGCCGGGGTCGGTGAGCAGCGCCTTGAGGTTGGGACAGTCATAGGCTGGGCGAGTCAGCTGGACCACGTGCGGCTCGCCGCCCCGCGTCTGGAGCTGCACAACACAGAGAGGATCGCGGCCCAGCCGAAGGCCCATGGTCTCGGAATCGATCGCGACTGACTCCGCGCCGGCGAAGACCCCGGCCGGCAGATCGCCCTGGTGCAGATGAACAGCCAAGCCACGCTCCAAGGTCGCCGAACGCCCGGACGTCCGGCCCCGAGCCGCCGCACTGTGCGGCGTGACGCCCACGACTCGCCGCTGCCACGCACGGCGTGGTGCCCAGGAAAGGACTCGAACCTTCACGGCCGTTAAGCCACTGGCACCTGAAGCCAGCGCGTCTACCAATTCCGCCACCTGGGCTCGCCAGGGCTAGCCCGAGCGCGCGAAGAGCGGACGGCATAGGGCGCCGGCCTGGAATCGTCAATTGGAACGATGGGCGTTTGGGGGCGCCGTTGCGCCCGTCCCCCCGCTCCTCTATCGCAACCGCCGACAAGCGGCGAGCGAGGTATTCCCATGCAGGGTCTGGTGACGGTCTTCGGCGGCTCCGGTTTCGTGGGCGCTCAGGTCGTCAGGGCCCTGGCCAGGAAGGGCTCGCGGGTGCGGGTGGCGGTGCGCAACCCGGGCCGCGGCTATCGCCTGCGGATGCTGGGCGACGTGGGCCAGATCGAGGTGGTCCAGGCCAATGTCCGCGACAGGCCCTCGATCGTCCGCGCCCTCGCCGGCGCCGAGGCCTGCGTCAACGCCGTCGCCGTCCTCTACGAGAACGGCCGCCAGCGCTTCGGCGCCCTGCACGTGGACGGCGCGCGGGCGCTGGCCGAAGCGTCCAGAGACATGGGCGTCGAACGCTTCGTGCAGATCTCGGCCCTCGGCGCGGCGCCGGACTCGCCGTCCCTCTACGCCCGCACCAAGGCCGAGGGCGAGGCGGTCGTGCGCCGGGTCATGCCCGCGGCGGTCGTCCTGCGTCCCTCGGTGGTGTTCGGCCCCGAGGACCACTTCTTCAATCGCTTCGCCGAGATGGCCATGGTCTCGCCGGTCCTGCCGCTGATCGGCGGCGGCCATACCAAGTTTCAGCCGGTCTATGTCGGCGACGTGGGCCAGGCGGTCGCCGAGGCGGTGTGGGACCGCGGCGCGGCCGGGTTCGACTACGAACTGGGCGGCCCCGGGGTCTACACCTTCGAGGCGCTGATGAGACGGCTGCTGGCCGAGATCCAGCGCCGCCGGCTTTTGCTGCCGATCCCCTTCTCCGCCGCCACGCTGCTCGGGCGGGTCGGCGACGCGATCGCCGCCACCCCCCTGGCGCCGCCGATCACCACTGACCAGGTGGCGCTGCTGCGCAGCGATAATGTGGTCTCGCCCGGCGCCCTGGGCCTGGCCGATCTCGGTGTGAGCCCCACGGCGCTGGAGGGTGTCATCCCCACCTACCTCTATCGCTACCGGCCGGGTGGCCAGTATGCGGAAGACATCGAGCGTATCGCCGCCGCCGCTCCCCATCACAGCTAGGCCTCGGGGGCGGGCCCTACATAGCGCGCCCGAGGGCGGATCAGGGAACCGCCCGCCGCCTGTTCGAGGGCGTGCGCCAGCCAGCCGGCGCAGCGGGCGACGGCGAAGATCACGAAGGGCGCGTCGGGCGGGAGCCCCAGGCCCTCGGCGAGCGCGACCAGGGCGAAGTCGACATTGTCGCGCTCGCCGGTGGCCGCCTCCACGGCGGCGCGCAGGGATTCCAGGCCGGGCGGGGCGGGGAACAGGCGCAGAAGGGCGCGGGCGCGGGGATCGCCGTCCGGATAGAGAGGGTGGCCGAAGCCCGGCGTCGAGGTCCAGTGGGCGAGCCGCGCCGCCACCGCCTCGCCCGGCCCTGCCAGCGCAGCCTCGGCGGCCAGGCGGCTGACCCGCGACGCCATGCCGCCGTGCAGGGGACCGGTGAGGGTCGACAGCCCTGCCAGTGCCGCCGCCGACAGCGACGCTCCCGTCGACGCGGCTACCCGGGCTGCGAAGGTCGAAGCGTTCAGCTCGTGGTCGGCCAGCAGCACCAGGGCGCGGCGGACGAGGTCGACGCCACCCTTTCCGCACCCGAAGGCGCGGCCCAGGCGCTCATGGAGCGCCCCGCCGTCCACCTCGCCGCAAACCGCGTCGGCGACCACGTCCAGCAGCGAGGCGGCCTCGTCGGCGAGCCGATCGGAGTTCTGGTCCCGTGCGGGCGGGTCCGCCGCCGCCCGCACGGCGAGGGCGGCGAACAGCCGGCCACGCATCGTCGGCGCCGACGGCGGCGTGCGGCGGAGGATTCGCGGCGCCGGCGTTCCCCCGCCGCCGCGCAGCAGGCGGGCGACGCCCTCGAAGGTCTCGGTCTCCGCCAGCAGCACAGCGTCCCGGCCTCGATAGTAGAGCCGCCCGTCCGCCACCGTGGTGATCGCCGAGGCCAGCACCGGCTCGCCCCAGGCGATGGCCTCCGCGGCGACGGCCGCGGCCGCGCGGCCTCGGGACTTTCGCTGCGTGAGGGCGGCGATGTCGCTGGTCTTGTAGCGGCTTCGGCGAGGCTCGGCGGGATCGGGCTCGGCCCGCACCCGGCCGCGGCTGACGTAGGCGTAGAGGGTCTGGGGCCGCACGCCCAGACGGCGCAGCGCCTCGCCGGCGTCGATCCAATCACTGTCCCGCATGTTGATCAACATGATCAATCTTGATCAAATCGTCCACTCTCCTTTTTGTGGCCGCAGACAAGCGAGGAGCAGGCCGATGGCCCAGGCTATTGATGGACTGGAGAGCGTGGTCGCTGCCGAGACGGTGCTCTCCGAGGTGGACGGCGAGGCCGGACGCCTGTTGATCCGCGGCCGGACCCTGGAAGAGATCGCCGGCCGCTGGTCCTTCGAGGCGGTCACCGGCCTGTTGTGGGACGGCTTCTTCCCGGAGATCCCCGAGACCCTCGCCCCGCGCCTGGGCGCGGCGCGGCAGGCCGTGTTCGCCGAGGTCTCGGCAATGGACGACACCCTCGCCGGCCGCACCGCCGTGGAGGCGGTGCGCGCGCTGACCGCCCGCCTCGCCGATGGCGACGATCTCGACCTCGCCCTGCGCCTGGTGGCGGCGCCGGCGGTGTTCACGGCCGCGGTGACGCGCCGCCAGGCGGGCCATGCGCCGATCGCACCCGATCCGGCCCTCGGCCACGCCGCCGACATCCTGCGCATGACGCGCGGCGCGGCGGCGTCGCCGGCCGAGGTCGCCGCGCTGGACGCCTATCTGGTGACGGTGTGCGATCATGGGCTGAACGCCTCGACCTTCGCCGCGCGGGTCGTCGCCTCGACGCGCGCGGGCCTGACCTCGGCGGTGCTGGCGGGCCTGAGCGCCCTCAAGGGGCCGCTGCATGGCGGCGCTCCCGGGCCCGTCATCGAGATGCTGGACCAGATCGGGTCGCCGGCGAACGCCCGGCCGTGGCTGGAAGGCGCGCTCGACCGCGGGGACCGCCTGATGGGCTTCGGCCACCGTGTCTACCGGGTCCGCGACCCTCGCGCCGATGCCTTGAAGCGCGCCGTCGCCGCCCTGGCCGGGGGTTCGTCCGCCGCGCCCGGCCGGCTCGCCCTGGCCGAAGCGGTGGAGGTCGCCGCCCTGGCGGTCCTTCGGGAGCGCAAGCCGGGCCGCTCTCTGCAGACCAATGTCGAACTCTACACCGCCCTGCTGCTCGAGGCGCTGGCCTTCCCGCCCGCCGCCTTCACCTGCGTGTTCGCCATGGGCCGGGCGGCGGGCTGGATCGCCCACGCCCGCGAACAGCTCGCCGGCGGACGCCTCGTGCGGCCGCAGTCACGCTACGTGGGCCCGCGGCCGCATCTGGCCGCGTAAAGCGCTCCGGGGTATTTTCTCTACAGCCCGCGCCGCGGCGGCCCTATGCTGCGGCCGATGAACGGCGTTGCTCACACTCCGCGGCAGAACGCGGCGCTGACCCGCTCGGTCACCGCTCTGTCGGTGGCCGTGGCCCTGATTCTCGTTACGGCCAAGCTGGTCATCTGGCGGATCACCGGCTCCGTGGCCCTGATGGCTTCCATGGCTGACTCGGGCCTCGACCTCGTGGCCTCCAGCGCCACGTTCTTCGCCGTCCGCTATGCGGCCGCCCCGCCGGACGCCGAGCATCGCTACGGCCACGGCAAGGCCGAGGCCTTCGCCAGCCTCGTGCAGGGCGGCCTGGTGTTCGCCTCGGCCGCCCTGGTGGGCCAGGAGGCGGTCATGCGGCTGCTGTCGCCGCGGCCGGTGGTGCGGGAGGACTGGGCGTTGGCGGTGATGGCCCTCTCCGTCGTGCTCACGGGCGGCCTGATCCTGGCCCAGACCCGGCTCCTGAAGCGGAAATCCTCCGTCGCCGTTTCGTCGGACCGGACCCACTACGCCGCCGACCTGGCCTCCAACGTCATCGCCTTGGCCGGCATCGGCCTCGCGGGCCTGCTGGCCGCCCCCGCGCTCGACGCTGTTGCCGCCCTTGCCGTAACGGCGATCCTGCTGTGGGGCGCCGTGGCGGTGTTCCGCGAGGCCTCCAACCAGCTTCTCGACCACGAACTGGCCACGTCGGCCCGGGCGCGGATCGTCAACCGGGTCCTCGAAGATCCCGCCATCCTCGACGTCCACCAGGTCCGCACCCGCGCCTCGGGTCCGATCATGCACATCCAGATGCACGCCGACCTGGACCCGGACCTGTCGCTGGAGTCCGCCCACAGGATCCTGGTGGCGGCGGAAAAGCGCATCCTCGACGAATTCCCGGCCGCCGACATCATCATCCACGCCGACCCGCGCGGCCGGGCCGAGCCCCACGGCGGCGCTTTCGCCGAAACCTACGAGGGCTGAGCGGGGTCGCCCCCGGCTCCCGTCGACGACGTTGTTCGACGCGGCGAATTGGCTATAGCTCGCAAGGCCCATGAGCCTTGTCCGCACCCTGTATCACTTCCCTCTGGATCCGGCCTCGCGCCAGGTCCGCCTGGCGCTGGCGGAAAAGCGACTGCCGTTCGAGGATGTGGTGGTCCGCTACTGGGAGCAGCCGGACGATTTCACCGCGCTCAACCCCTCGGGGCTGACCCCGGTCCTCGTGGAGCGGACCGCCGATCGCAAGGTCGTCGTCTGCGAGGCCCGCGCCGTTCTCGAACATCTCGAACAGGTGGCGCCCGAGCCGGATCTGCTGGGTCCCACCCCCGCCGACCGCGCCGAGGTGCGCCGCCTGCAGCAGTGGTTCGATCGCAAGTTCGACAGCGAGGTGAACGGCTTCCTCCTGTACGAAAAGCTCGAGAAACGGCTGCAGAAGCTGGGCGCCCCCGATCTGTACAACATGCGCCAGGGGCGCGACGCCCTGCGCGTCCATCTGGTGTACATCGAGCGTTTGCTTCAGGCCCGCGACTGGCTGGCTGGCCGTTATCTGTCCCTGGCCGACATCGCTGCGGCCTCGCACATCTCGGTCCTCGACTACTTCGGCGACATTCCCTGGCGGGACTTCCCAGCCTTGAAGCTCTGGTACATGCGCATCAAGTCCAGACCCGCCTTCCGCGCCCTGCTCGCCGACCGCTGGCCCGGCCTGGCGCCCTCCAGCTACTATGACGACCTCGACTTCTGACCGCTCCACGGGGCACACCGCGCCCGAGGCGTGGATCCGGGCCGAGGCTCTGGCGCTGGGGTTCGACGTCTGCGGCTTCGCTTCGGTCCACGAGGCGTGGCCGGCGGCGGCGCGGCTTGACAACTTCGTGGCCGCCGGGCGCCACGGCTCCATGGCCTGGATGGAGACCACCCGCGCTCGCCGCGCCCACCCCACCGCAATGTGGCCGGGCGCGCGCTCGGCGGTGGTCGTGGGCCTGAACTACGGACCCGACGTCGATCCGCTCGAGGCGCTGGCACGCCGCTCGACCGGAACGATCTCGGTCTACGCCCAGGGCCGGGACTACCACGACCTCATCAAGGGCCGGCTCAAGACCCTGGCCGGCAAGGTTCACCGTCGCCTGGGCGGCGAGGTCAAGGTGTTCGTGGACACCGCGCCCCTGATGGAAAAGCCCCTGGCCGCGCTGGCCGGGCTCGGCTGGCAGGGCAAGCACACCAATCTGGTCTCGCGGCGGTTCGGCTCCTGGCTCTTCCTCGGCAGCCTGCTGACCTCCCTCGACCTGCGGCCGGACGAGCCGTCCGGCGACCACTGCGGCGAGTGCCGCGCCTGCCTCGACATCTGTCCCACCGGCGCCTTTACCGCCCCCTACCAGCTCGACGCCCGCGCCTGCCTCTCCTACCTGACCATCGAACACGCCGGCCCGATCCCGGAAACCTATCGCGCCGCCCTCGGCAACCGGATCTACGGCTGTGACGACTGCCTGGCGGTCTGCCCGTGGAACAAGTTCGCCAGCACCGCGCGCGAAGCAGGCCTGCACGCCCGCGACGCCCTGCGCTCGCCGGCCCTGGCCGACCTGGCGGCCCTCGACGACGCCGGCTTCCGCGCGCTCTTCACCGCCAGCCCGATCAAGCGCATCGGCCGCGACCGCTTCGTGCGCAACGTCCTCTACGCCATCGGCAACTCGGGCGATCCGAGCCTCATTCCGGCGGCGCGGGTTCGGCTGGAGGACGCCGACCCCGCGGTCCGCGACGCCGCCCGCTGGGCCTTGGCCCGGCT
The DNA here is from genome assembly GCA_028290905.1 of Caulobacteraceae bacterium. GTDB lineage: Bacteria > Pseudomonadota > Alphaproteobacteria > Caulobacterales > Caulobacteraceae > Acaudatibacter. Next base: position 16,439 of record JAQGIW010000039.1, read on the forward strand.
GGAGGTTCAGGCTCCGGCGATCTCGGCCACCGCCTGAGCGGCCTTGGCGCGTTTGAAGCCGTCGCGCGCCTGCATCGCCTGCCAATAGGGCGCCAGGCTCGAAGGGAACTCCGCCGCCAGGCCGAGGTTCTCGCCCAGCAGCAGGGCGTAGGCGAACGAGATGTCGGCCATCGTGAAGCGGCCAGCGCAGACGAAACCCTCGCCGACCATCGTCGAGGCGGCCCGCAAGCGGGACAGGAACCATTGGCGGTAGTCGTCCGCCGCCTGGACGGCGCGCCGCTCCGGCGGCTCGAGGCGCGTGTAGCGGAGCACGATCGTCTGGGGGAAGGTGAGGGTGGCCTCGCCCATCACCAGGAAGTTCATGTAGTCGGCGAACGCCGGCTCGTCCGGCCGCACCACCAGGTCGGTGGGACCGTATTTCGCCCCCAGGTAGTGGCCCATGGCGGCGCTCTCGGTCATCCGGTGCTCGCCGTCGAACATCACCGGCACCGTCCCCAAGGGGTTGAGGTCGCGGTAGCCGGGAAATCGCGCCCGGGGCGGGAACGGCATCAGCACCAACTCATATGGTACGCCCAGCTCCTCAAGCGCCCACAGCGCCCTGAACGAGCGGGCGTCGGCGCAGTGGTAGAGCTTGATCACATCGCCGCTCCGGCAGGCGGGGAGGCCAGCTCCGCCGCCAGGCGGGTCATCATGTCCGCGCCGCGCTGCATCTGGACGATATCGACGTATTCGTCGGGCTGATGGGCCTGGTCGATGGAGCCCGGCCCGCACAGGATCACCGGCAGACCAGCCGCTTGGAACTGCCCCGCCTCGGTGCCGAACGACACCGTGCCCGCCGGGCCGTTGTCCCCCGCGAGGCGCCGGGCGAGGGCTTCAGCTCCGCCGACGCGGGCCGCCTCGAACGCGGGCACGTCGGCGACGCGGCGCACGCTCACCCCGCCGTCCGGGGCGCGCTCCCGAATCGCCGCGTCCTCGGCGGCGGCTAGCGCCATGAAGTCGGCCAGAGTCGCTTCCGTGTCGACGCCGGCAGGCGAGCGCAGGTCGAAGACGAACCGGCACTCCCGGGCCAGGATGTTGGGCGTCGTTCCCCCGTGCACCTGGCCGATGGTCAGGGTCGGCCATTTGGGCTCGAACGGCGAGGCCGGATCCGCCTCCTTCTCCAGGCGCCCGGCCAACTGCTCCAGCGCCGCCATCAGCCGCACCGCCGTCATGATCGCCGAAGCGCCCAGGTGCGGCTGGCTGGAGTGCGCCTCGCGGCCCTGCACGATCACCTCGTGATAGAGGATGCCCTTGTGCGCGGTGGCGATGGACAGGCTGGTAGGCTCGCCGACCAGCACCAGGGAAGGGGTCGGCAGGCTCTCGGTCATGCGGCGGATGAGGCCGGGCGCGCCCAGGCAGCCGATCTCCTCGTCGTAGCTGAACGCCAGGTGGGCCGGCCGGCGGGGGCCCGCGGCCAGGATGTCCGGGACTGCGGCCAGGGCGAGGGCGATGAAACCCTTCATGTCGCAGGTCCCGCGGCCGAACAGCCGCTCGCCGCGCCGGGTCAGGACGAAGGGGTCGGAGGTCCAGGGCTGGCCATCCACCGGCACCACATCGGTGTGCCCCGAGAGGACGACCCCGCCCGCGACCCGCGGGCCGATGGTGGCGAGCAGGTTCGACTTGGCGCCGCTGGCGTCCGGGACCCGTTCGGCGGAGACGCCATGGCCGGCCAGGTAGGTCTCGACCCAGGCGATCAGATCGAGGTTGGAGCGGTGCGAGGTGGTGTCGAAGGCGACCAGGGTCCCCAGCAGGTCGATGGCGCGTTTAGCCAAGGCGGAGGAGGCGGCGAGGTCTGAGGAGACGGCCATGCTAGCGGCCGCCGCCGGCAGCGGCCGGGTTGATCGCCAGCAGTTCGATCTTGAATTCGAGCGCGCTCCCAGGTGGGATCGGCCCCGCCCCCTCGTCGCCGTAGGCGAGGTTGGCGGGGGCGTAGAGCTCCCATACGTCGCCGGGGCGCATCAGCTGCAGGGCCTCGGTCCAGGCGGCGATCAGACCGTTCACCCCGAAGACGGCCGGCTCCCCGCGCTGGTAGGTGGAATCGAACACCGTGCCGTCGAGCAGCTTGCCTTCGTAGTTGACCTTGACCTCGTCCTCCCCCTTCGGCGTCGGGCCGGTGGTCGGACCGGACTTCAGGACCTTGTACTGCAGGCCGGATGCGGTGACCTTGACGCCCGGCGCACGGGCGTTCTGGGCCAGGAACGCTTGACCGGCCGAAACGACGTCGGGGCTGGACTGGGCCTTGGCGCAGGCGCTGGCCGAGAGGGCGCAGACCAGGGCGAGAACCATGCGCAGTGGGGCGGTCATGCCGGTCTCCATTCAGACGGCGCGGGGCGGATAGCCCCGCTCGCGCAGGGCGTCCATGATCTCCTGGGTGTGCTGGGCGTCGCGGGTCTCGATCATGACGTCGAACTCGGCGCCCTTGGCGGGCACGTCGAGGGCGAGGCGGTTGTGCGCCACCTCCAGGATGTTGCCGCCCAGTTCCCCGATGGTGGCCGAGACGGTGGCCAGCAGGCCCGGGCGGTCGTCGCCGATGATGCGCAGCGATACGAGCCGCTGGGCGCGCACCAGTTCGCGGGTCAGCACCGAGGCCAGCAGGCGGGGATCGATGTTGCCGCCGGTGACGATCAGCCCGCACACCTTGCCCCGGAAACGCTCCGGATAGGCCAGGAGCGCCGCCAAGGACGCCGCCCCGGCGCCCTCGGTGACCGTCTTCTCGACGTTGCAATAGAGGGCGATGGCCCGTTCGAAATAGGGTTCCTCCAGCAGCAACACGTCGTCGATCAGCGGCCGGGCCACGGCGTAGGTGAGGGCCCCCACCGACTTGACCGCAATGCCCTCGGCGATGGTCTGGCCGCCGCAGGGAGCATTCAGGCCGCGCATGCGGGCCGTGAACGAGGGAAACATGGCCGGCTCGACGCCGACGATGTGGATGTCCGGCTTGATCGACTTGGCGGCGGTGGCCACCCCGCTGATCAGCCCCCCGCCGCCGATCGGGACCGGCATGATCTCTATGTCGGGCGCGTCCTCGAGCATCTCAAGGGCGATGGTCCCCTGGCCCGCCATGACGTCGAGGTCGTCGAAGGGATGGACGAACACCAGGCCCCGCTCGTCGCGCAGGGCCAGGGCGTGCTCGCTGGCGGCGTCATAGCCCTCGCCGTCGATCAGCACCGTCGCCCCGAACTCGCGGGTCTGCTGCACCTTCACGTAAGGCGTGCCGCGCGGCATGACGATGGTGACGGGGATTCCCAGCCTCTGGCCGTGATAGGCGAGGCCCTGGGCGTGGTTACCCGCGGACGCTGCGATGACCCCCCGCCGGCGTTCCTCCTCGGTCAGCTTCGAGAGTCGGTTCAGCGCCCCGCGCTCCTTGTAGGAGGCGGTGAACTGCTGGTTCTCGAACTTCACCCAGACCTCCGCCCCGGTAATTTCCGAGAGCGTGCGCGACCTCCGGCAGGGCGTACGTTCCACATGGCCGGCGATCCGGCCGGCCGCCGCCTGTATGTCGTCGAGGGAGAGGGTCATGAGCTCTTGGCTGGAGGGCGGCGCCTCGCGCCGGAGCCGACGCCATAGGGCATTTCGTCGGGGAGTTGAAGCGATCGCGAGCTGCGGCGCGGCTTCAGTTCGAAATGAAGCTCGGAACTCAGTCGTGCGACGAGGCCCCGTACGAATCTGGCCTTCGTCCCGGGATTTGCCACTCCATCGCCTAGCCAGCCGCGTGCCGACAAGGTCATTGTGCGCCATCAGGACCAAGACGAGGGCGCCTTGAGCGAATACCAGTACTACGAGTTCCAGGCCATCGACCGGCCGCTAACCGAAGCGGATCAGCAGGCGCTGCGGGCGCTGTCGACGCGCGCGCGCATTACGGCGACCAGCTTCACGAATTCCTACGAATGGGGTGACTTCAAAGGCGATCCGGCCAAACTCATGGAGAACTGGTTCGACCTCCATCTCTATCTGGCGAACTGGGGTTCGCGCCGGTTGATGATCCGTCTGCCGAAGCGGTTGGTCGATCGTCACCGCCTCGACGCCTTCCTTGGGGAGGTCGATTGCGCCGAGTTGTCGGTTGTCGGCGAGAACCTCGTCCTGGACGTCGGCCGCGACGAGCTCGATCTCGAGGACTGGGACGACGGTTCGGGCCGGCTGGCGGTGCTGGCGCCGTTACGGGCCGACGTGCTCGCGGGCGACCTGAGGCTTTTCTATCTGCTCTGGTTGACCGCTGTCGAGGCCGATGTCATCGAAGCCGAAGAGCCCGAGCCGCTGCCCGGAATTGGGCCGATGACGGGCGCGCTCGAAGCGTTCGCCGAGTTCTTCGGCATCGATCCCGACCTTGTCCAGGCGGCGGCCGAACGCCCCGCCGATGCCGTACTTCCGGACGCCATGTCCGCCGGCGCCGTACAGGGGATCATCGCGGCGATGAGTGATCCCGAGAAGACCGCGATGCTATCGCGCCTGTTCGACGGCGATCCGCATGTCGCGATCGAACTGCGCGCCAAGGTGCGGGAACACTTGGGGCGCGCCGACGCCCCGCCGGTCGTGGCGCGCAAGGTCGGCGAGCTCCGCGCCCGTGCTCGCGCGATCGATCTTGCCCGCGAGCAGGCCGCGGCGGCGAAGGTCGCCGCCGAGCGGAAACGTCAAGCGGAAGAAGCCGAGAAAGCCCGTCAGGCCCGGCTCGTGGCGGTAGGCCGGCGGGGCGAAAGCGTCTGGCGCGAAATCGAGACCGAAATCGAACGCCGCAACGCCTCCGGCTACGACAAGGCGGTGGGCCTCCTGGCCGATCTTCGAGGCGTTGCCGAAGAGCGCGGAACGCTGCCCGACTTCGAAGGACGCGTGCGGTCGATCCGGGAACGGCACGCTCGTAAGGAGCGGTTCATCGAACGTCTGACAAAGGTCTAGTGGTGAGAATCTTGCGTTGGTACCCCCGCCTTTGGACCGCTTAGGTGGACAACAGGCCGCCGCAGCGGCGCCAGAGAGAAGGGACACGCGCTCCGCTCCACGGCGCGGGTCTGGCCGGTCCGACAGGCGCCTTGCTTGCGTTGGCCAAAATCCCTATTCTGTCCAACGGAGGTGATCCTGATGCTGAAAGCAGCCGCCGAGCCTGAAGGCTCCGCCGGACCCGCGAGCCTGCGGCGTTGGACCGTTATCGACACGGCGCGGCGGCTCGGTCTGCTCGGCGGCGAAAACAGCCGCATCGGCGGCCGCGTCCGCCGCGATCTTGTCGCTGCCGCCAAGGCCAGGTCCGGCATCGCGTCGGATACCGAGCTGCTCGAATACGCGCTCGCCAAAGTCGCGCTGGAGGATGACTTCGGCGCGAAGCTGCTTGCCCGCGAAGGCCGGGTTCCGAAAGACGTGGACCTTGAATTTTGACCTTGCGCGCGCGCTGCGAAGGCTGAAGCCACAGCGCGGCGCCACCTCGATCAAGCGTCGGGAACGGGCGCAGCTCACCTACGTCACCATGCCGCCGTCCGCCGGAGCCGAAGTGCTGATCGATTCGTGCATCTACATCGACGTATTGCAGGCGCGCGCGCCAGAGGCGGTGAAGGCGCTGCTGCGCACGCGCATCGTCAACCACTCGTCCGTCTGCCTGGGGGAACTTACCCACCTGTTCGGCCGATTGAACCCAGCGCGCCGCGGAACGAAAGCAGTCCTGAGCGAAATCCAGCGCGTCGTCCAGGACATCCCCGATCATCGGCTCACCACACCGTCGGAGACAGCCATGGGCGAGGCGGGCATGCTGGCGGGGCTGGTTTCGCGGCTCACCGGCGCACCGCGCATCGAGGCGCCAGCCCTCTTTAACGACGCCTGCATCTACCTCCATGCGCTCGAGCGCGGCTGGGCGGTCTTGACCCGCAATATCCGAGACTACGACTTGTTCGATCAACTCCTGCCGGCAGGACGCCTGCTCCTCTATGAGCCCGAGTAGCGTGTCAGGCATGGTCCCCTGGCCGTCGGTTCACCCCTGAAAGCGAATTGGGGGCGCCAGGATCGATGAACCGCACGAGTCGCCGCGCGAGCGCTCACACCGGGTCGAATTCGCTGACCCAGTGGCCGGGTTCTACTTCTGCGAGGCGGGGAACGTAGACGCCGCCCTTCGCGTCGCCGTTGCGCCTGGAGGAGAGGAAGCGGAGCGCCGCTTCGGGCTCCAGCGGACTGGGCGGCTCGCCTACCGGTCGGACGTGGACGCGGCTGCGTTCGAAGGCGGGGTCGGCGGTGAGGGCGGCGGCCAGCAGGGCCTGGGTGCAGGGATGGCGGGGCGCGGCGTAGAGCTGTTCGCTGCGGGCGGTCTCCATCACCCGGCCCAGGTAGAGCACCATCACCCGGTGGCTGATCTCGCGCACCACGGCCAGGTCGTGGCTGATGAACATCATCGCCAGGCCCCGCTCCTTCTGCAGAGTGATCAGCAGGTCGATGATCTCGGCGCGGATCGAGACGTCGAGCGCCGAGACCGCCTCGTCGCAGATCACCAGCCGAGGGCCCAGGATCATCGCCCGAGCTATGCCCACGCGCTGGTTCTGGCCGCCGGAGAGCTCGTGCGGATAGCGGTTGACGAGGCTCGCGGAGAGGCCCGCCGCCTCCATCATCGCCGCCGCCTCTACCCGGCGCTGGGCGGAGGTCAGGTCGGCGCGGAAGACGCGGAGCGGCTCCGCCACCGAGTCGCCGACGGTAGACCGGGGATCGAGGCTGGCCAGCGGGTCCTGGAAGACGATCTGCAGGTCCTTGCGGGCCTCGCGCAGGCTCTTGCGGTCGGCGGTGACGATGTCGCGCCCGAGCACCGTGACGGCGCCGGCGGTGGCCGGAAGCAGGCTCAGCACCGCCCGGGCGAGCGTCGACTTGCCGCTGCCGCTCTCGCCGACCACCCCCAGGGTCTCGCCCCGGCGCACCTGGAAGCTGACCCCGTCGACGGCGCGCAGGATCCGGCGGCCGGAAAAGAGACCGCCGACGGGGAAGTGCACCTTCACCCCCTCGCCCTCGACGATCACCGGCGCGTCCGGCGGCACGGGCGCGCGGCTCGGCCGCTCGCCCCGGTTCGCCTGGTCCAGGCGCGGTACCGCGGCCAGCAGGGCGCGGGCGTAGTCGGTGCGCGGGTGCTCGAACACCTTGCCTACGGGGCCCTCCTCAACGAAGACGCCCGCCCGCATCACGCAGACGCGGTCGGCCATGCGGGCGATGACACCCATGTCGTGGGTGATCAGCGCCATCGCGGCGCCCGTCTGGTCGCGGAGCTCCGCCATGAGGTCGAGGATTTCCGCCTGCACCGTGACGTCGAGCGCGGTGGTCGGTTCATCGGCGATCAACAGGTCTGGGCCGCAGGCCATGGCCGCCGCGATCATCACCCTTTGGCGCATGCCGCCGGAGAGCTCATGGGGATATTGCCGCAGGCGGCGGCCGGCGTCGGGGATGCGCACCCGCTGGAGCCAGTCGAGGGCCCGGTCCATCGCCTCGGCCTCACCCAGACCCAGGTGCAGGCGCAGGGGCTCGGCGATCTGCTCGCCGATGCGCACATGGGGGGTGAGGGCGGTGAGCGGGTCCTGGAAGATCATCGTCATCTTCGACCCGCGCAGGCGATTGAGAACCGCGGGCTTCGAGCCCAGGATCTCGGTTCCGCGGTAGCGCACCGAGCCGCTCGCCCGGCCGTTGCGGGCCAGGAGGCCCATCACCGTCATGAAGGCCTGGCTCTTGCCCGAGCCGCTTTCCCCGACCACCCCCAGGCACTCGCCGGCCTGGATCTGAAGCGAGACGCCCCGCACCGCCTCGACCACGGCGTCGTGGGTGGTGAAAGAGACCCTCAGGTCGTCCAGGACGAGAACCGGCGCGCCGCCGGGCGCGGGCTTGGGACTGGGATCGACCAAGGGGAGCCTCAGGCCACGCCGGCGCGCAGCAGGTCGTGCATGTGGACCGCACCCACCAGGCGACCACGCTCGCAGGCGAAGATCAGCATGATCGGCCGCGGCCTCTCGTTCATCACCCGCAGCGCCTCGGTGGCCAGCAGGTGGGGATCGACGAAGACCGGCGCGCGGTTCATGTGGTCGGCCACGGGCGCCGAGAGGTCGGCCTTGGGCAGGGCCCGGCGCAGGTCGCCGTCGGTGAACGCGCCGACGAGGCGGCCCTCGACGTCCACCACCGCCGCACCGCCGTAGCGCCCGCGGGTGATCTCGAAGATGGCGTCGGAAAGGGTGGCGCTTTCGGGCAGCGTCGGCACATCCCCGCCGGTGGCCATCAAGTCCGCCACCGTCACCAGCTGGGAGCCGAGGCGTCCTCCCGGGTGGAAGTTGCGGAAGTCGGCGGCCGAGAAGCCCCGCGCCTCCAGCAACGCCATGGCCAGGGCGTCGCCGAACGCCAGCTGCATCGTGGTCGAGGTGGTGGGGGCGAGGCCGTTGGGGCAGGCTTCCTCGGCTTTCGGCAGCACCAGGGCGACGTCCGCGGCGCCCACCAGGGCGCTGGCGGCCTCGGACGAGACGGCGATCAGCGGGATGGCGAAGCGCTTGCAGTAGTGGATCACCGCCCGCAGCTCGGGAGTCTCCCCCGACCACGACAGCGCCAGCGCGACGTCGCCGGCCGCGATCATCCCCAGGTCGCCATGGCTGGCTTCGCCCGGGTGGAGGTAGAAGGCCGGCGTCCCCGTGGACGCGAGGGTGGCCGCGATCTTGCGCGCCACGTGGCCGCTCTTGCCCATCCCCGTCACCACCACTCGCCCGCGAGCCTGGGCGATCGTGTCGATGGCGTCGCGGAGCGGCGCCTCGAGGGTCGTCTCCAGCGCCTGGACCAGAGTCCGAAGCCCCTCGATCTCGGCTTCGACGGTGCGAACGGCGGAGGCGGACGGATGGGCCGGGGTCCCGATCTTTGGCGTAGCGTGCAACTGGGGTAGGTCTCCTTGAGACGGGACAATAGCCTGGATGCCATGACCGAAGCGACCAAATCCAGACGGCCGGGCGTGATCTTCGACCGCGACGGCGTGCTGAACGTCGACCGCGGCTATGTGGGCGAGGTCGAGCGCCTGGAATGGATGCCGGGCGCCCGTCGCGCGGTTCGTCGGCTGAACGAGGCGGGGTTCGCCACCGCGGTGGTCACCAACCAGTCCGGCGTGGCCCGAGGTTACTTCGATCTGGCGGCGGTGGAGCGGCTGCACGAGGCGATGCGGGCCGACCTGGCGGTGGAAGGGGCCTGGCTCGACGCCATCTACGTCTGCCCCTTCCTGCCAGGGGCCACCGTCGCCGAATATGCCCATCCCGACCACCCCGACCGCAAGCCCAACCCCGGGATGATCCTCAAGGCGCTGGCCGAGCTCGACCTCGATCCCGACCGGACCCTGGTGATCGGCGACAAGCCTTCAGATGTGGAGGCGGCCCGGCGGGCCGGGGTGGCCGGCGCTTTGTTTCCCGGCGGCGACCTCGACGCCTTCATCCAGGAACTGGACCTCCTCCGTCCCGCGCCTGCGAAATAATGGGTTACGCAGATTGTCTCGCGCGCGGCCGGTCGGACCCCTATCAGCGCCGCCCATGATCCCGTTCATCGATCTGGCCGCGCAGCAGGCGCGTATCCGGCCGGCCCTGGACGCCGCGATCGCCCGGGTGCTGGCCCACGGCGCCTATGTCATGGGCCCCGAGGTGCGCGCTCTCGAGGAGAAGCTGTCCGCCTTCTGCGGCGCCGGGCGGGCGCTCTCCTGCGCCAACGGCACCGACGCCCTGGCCCTGCCGCTGATGGCCTGGGAGATCGGGCCCGGCGACGCGGTGTTCTGCCCCTCCTTCACCTTCGCCGCGACGCCGGAGGTGATTCCCTGGACCGGCGCGACACCCGTGTTCGTGGACATTCTGCCGGACACCTTCAACCTCGATCCCGACCACCTCGACGCCGCCATTTCGGCCATGGAGCGCGAGGGCCGCCTGAGGCCGGCGGCGGTGATCGCCGTCGACCTGTTCGGCCAGCCGGCCGACTATCCCCGCATCGCCGAGGTCTGCCGCCGCCACGACCTGGCGCTCATCGCCGATTCCGCCCAGGGTTTCGGCGGCACCCTGAACGGCCAGCACCCGATCGCCTGGGCGGATGTGGCGACCACCAGCTTCTTCCCGGCGAAGCCGCTGGGCGGCTACGGCGACGGCGGCGCCGTGCTGACCCGTGACGACGCGCTGTGGGAGCGGATGGATTCCTTGAGGGTGCACGGCAAGGCCGTGGCGGGGGACCCCGCCCTGAACGGACACGACCCCAAGTATCTCAACGCCCGCATCGGCATGAACTCCCGCCTCGACACCCTGCAGGCGGCGATCCTGATCGAGAAGCTGGCGATCTTCGAGGACGAGATCGCCGCCCGCCAGAAGGTCGCCGCGCGATACGCGGAGGGCCTGGCCGAGGTCTGCCGGTCGGTCCCGACGGTGATCGAGGGTGGCGTCTCGACCTGGGCGCAATACGTCGTCGAGCACCGCGACCGCGACGGCCTGGCCGGCCACCTCAAGGCCAAGGGCATTCCCACGGCCGTCTACTACCCGGTCCCCATGCACCGCCAGGCGCCCTACGCGGACTTCCCCCACGGCCCCGGCGGCCTGCCGGTCTCCGAGGCCAAGGCCGAGACCGTGCTCGCCCTCCCCATGCACCCCTACCTCACCCCCGAGATCCAGGACCGCATCATCGCCGCCATCCGCGCCTTCAACGGCTGAAGGTTTCTCATCCGCAGATGACGCGGATGAGCGCGTGCGGGCGGCGAGCGCCGGCCAGCCCTGCGGGCGTCATGGATTGTTCTTGCGGCGCGAAGCGCCGCGACCAAGCTCACGCCGGCGCCCGCCGCCGTGAGGTCCATCTGCATCATCTGCGTCATCTGCGGATAGAGACAATCGGCGCCTCGCCTCATCCCCCCATGGCCTTCAGCATGCGCTCCAGGGTCGGCAGTTCGTCGGCGTCGCGGGCCGGCTTGTCCCAGCGGATGCGGCTTATGCGCGGGAAGCGCATGGCCAGGCCGCTCTTGTGGCGGGTCGAGCGCTGCAGCCCCTCGAAGGCCACCTCCAGCACGAGGCCGAAGTCGTGGTCGGCCCGGACCGCGCGCACCGGGCCGAAGCGCTCGACCGTGTTGTCGCGCACAAAGGCGTCCAGGCGCTTCAGCTCCTCGTCGGTGAACCCGAAATAGGCCTTGCCCACGGGGGTCAGCGACCGCACGCCCGCCTCGTCCTCCCGCCAGACCCCGAAGGTGTAGTCGGAATAGAAGCTCGAGCGCTTGCCGTGGCCGCGTTGGGCGTACATCAGCACCGCGTCCACGAGCCGGGGGTCCCGCTTCCACTTGAACCAGGGCCCGCGGGGCCGCCCGGCCAGGTAGGGAGAATCCCAGCGCTTGAGCATCAGGCCCTCGGCGCAGCGGGGATCGCCGGGCGGCGGGTCGGCGCGCAGCTTGGCAAGTTCCTCCCAGGTCTCGAACGGCTGCAGGGGCGAGAGGTCCAGCCGGTCCGATCCGCTGGCCGCCACCAACGCCTCCAGCCGAGCGCGGCGCTCGGCGAAGGGGAGGGCGCGCAGGTCGCGCTCGCCCTCCAGCAGCAGGTCATAGGCGCGCACGCCGGCCGGGAAATTGGCCATCAGTTTCGTGTCGGCCGTCTTGCGGTTCAGCCGCTGCTGGAGCTGGGCGAACGGGGCGATCGCGCCATCGCGCATCACCACCAGTTCGCCGTCGATCACGCCCTCGAAACCGAGCGCCGCCACCACGTCCGGGAAGGCGTCGGAGATCACCTCGCCGGTGCGGGTGTAGAGCCGGCGTTCGCCCCGCTCGCTCACCGCCTGCACCCGGATGCCGTCCCACTTCCACTCGGCGGCGTAGTCCGCCGGGTCGAGCTTGGCGAAGTCGCTCGTCTCCTCGATCGCCTGGGCCAGCATCACCGGCCGGAAGCGTCCCGGCGCGTCCGCCGTCGGCCGTTCGGCGCTGCCCTCCAGCCACGCGAACAGGTCGCCGTACGGCGGCGCCACGGCGTGCCAGATCTCCTCTACCTCCACGAGCGGCACACCCCCCAGGTCGGCCGCCGCCTGCTTGGCAAGCCGCGCCGAGAGCCCGACGCGCAGGGCGCCAGTGACCAGCTTCAGGAGCGCCCACCGGCCGTCGGCGTCGAGGGCGTCGAGCCAGCCCTCGATCAGCGCCTGCGCCTCCAGCCGCGTGGCGCCGGCGAGGGAATCCACCACCTCGGACAGCTCTGGCTCGCGGTTCGCCCCCGGCCGGGTCGGCCAGACCAGGGCCACGGTCTCGGCCAGGTCGCCCACATAGTCGTAGGACCAGGCGAACAGCACGGCGTCCATCCGCGCCTCCACGGCGGCGCGGATGGCGGCCGGCTTGGCGGCCTTGAACGTCAGGTTCCCGGTCAGCGCAGCCAGCGCCCACCCCCGGTCGGGGTCGGGAGTCTGGCTCAGGAAGTCCCGCACCAGGGTCAGCTTGGCGTTGCGCGACGCCGTCAGCGAAAGCCGGTCGAGAAGCTGGGCGAAGGCGCGCACTACGCCTCGCTCCGCAGCCAGTTCTCGAGGGCGAGGCCCTCGACGCGCGAAAACTCTGAGACATTGTCGGTGACGATCGTGCAGCCCAGGCTGAGCGCGTGGGCTGCGATCAGGAGGTCGTTGCCGCCGATGGGTGTTCCAGACCTTTCCAGTTTAGCCCGGACGTCGCCGTAGGAGATGTCGGCGGGCGTATCGAGCGGCAGGACTTCCAGAGCCCCGAGCACGGCCTCGACCCGGGCGCTGAGGGCAGGAGAGCCCCGTTTCGTCGCCCCGTAGCGAAGTTCAGCGGCGACAACGATGCTCGTGCAAACTTGGCTCTCGCCCTCCGCTTGGATGCGGTTCGTCACCCGCCCTCCAGGATTGCGTATGAGGTCAGACAGTATGTTGGTGTCCAGAAGATAGCGGGTCACAGATCGACGGGTTCCGGCGGCGGATCCGGAATCGGCGCGAAGTCCTCTTCGATTGGTTCAAGGGTCGCCAGCAACGCGAGCAGCGACTTCCGGGGGGCCGGTTCGATGATGAGCGCCTCTCCCTCCTTACGCATGAAGGCCTCTGTGCCGGCGAGTTGGAATTCGCGAGGAATCCGCACGGCTTGGTTCCGGCCGTTCCTGAAAAGTTTCACGCGGCGCTCGGCGGTCATTTCAGTCTATGTAGCATAGGCTGAGGCATAGGCCAAGCCGCGCCCGGCTATCAATCCTCTTCGTCCTCATAGCCGACCAGGGCCAGGGCCCGGGCCGGCAGGCCGACCAGCGAACACCAGCGGGCGAGGGCTTCCTCGCGGCCGTGGGTGATCCACACTTCGCCGGGGCGGAGCTCCTCCAGCGTGCCGGTGAGTTCGTCCCAGTCGGCGTGGTCGGAAATGATCAGCGGCAGCTCCACCCCCTGCTGGCGGGCGCGGGCGCGGATGCGCATCCAGCCGGAGGCGAAGGCGTCGACGGGATCGGGGAACCGGCGGGCCCAGGGTGTCGCCAGGGCGGAGGGCGGGGCGATGGCGATCTGGCCGGCCAGCGCCGCCTTGGTCGCGCCGGTCGCGGGGGCGAGCGGGCCGAGGTCGATCCCGAAGCTCTCATAGAGCGCGTTCAGCCGCTCCAGGGCGCCGTGGACGAAGATCGGCGCGTCCCAGCCGGCCTC
>JAQGIW010000043.1 GCA_028290905.1 Caulobacteraceae bacterium
CCAAGCTGAAGACCCTCCTACGAAAAGCCGCCGAGAGAACCATCGGGGCTCTCTGGGATCGCATCGGCCAAGTCCTCGAGGCCTTCACCCCCGAGGATTGCGCCAACTACCTACGCCATGATGGATACGTTGCAGCTTAGATGGCGAATGCTCTAGCTGCGAGGGACCAGTTTCGAGGCGAAATAGCCGGCGGTGGCGCCCGATGCCGTCAGGAAGGTTCCCCAGCAAAGGTCGAGCACAGTGATCTTCGTTGCCCACACGACGAGCGTCGCCTGATTGGTCAGGTCGTAGGTGGCGTAGCAAAAGAATCCGAGCAGAGCGCCCAAGATGGTGGCGTCCCGCCAACGCCCGCTTCGCATCGCCGGAGTCACGGCGAAGACCACCACGCCGACCAGATAGATCACGTAGAACAGGATGGCGGGCCCGAGCCGAGGGCTGGCGGCGAGAACCTCGCCAAGGAGCGGTCGGTAGAGGGTAGTGTTGGTCGTGGTGAGCCAGACAGCGTCAAGACCCGCGAGCAGCAGACCCGCGCCCAGCCAGGCGGCTGCGTAACGCAGCATCAGACCCCTCCCATCAGCGGACTCCGTCCAATGCTATCCTGCCCTAGGCGGGCGCCGGTTTCAGACAATAGTGGCTGACGCCCCAAACCTGGCCTCCACTGTCGCCGAACAGGCCGGCCGTCGCCAGAAAAAAAACCCGCCAGCGACGCTTCCAGAGGGCGACATCAGGCCCGTAGACCCCGCGCAGGATCGGATCGATGGCGCTTGCGTGGCGATCGAAGTTCTTCAGCCAGTCGAGGGCGGTGCGGCGATAGTGCTCGCCGCTCCAGCGCCACTCGGCCTCCACGGCGAAGAGCTCCGGGAAGCGACGGATGAGGCCATGGCTAGGCATTATGCCGCCGGTGAAGAAGTGCTGGGCGATCCAGTCCTCCTTGTCGTTCATGTCGAAGCGATATGGGGTGTCGCGGTGGGTGAAGATGTGGATGAAGAGCCGTCCATCCGGGCGCAGCCAGCTTCGCACCCGTTCGAGGAGCGCGGACCAGTTCGACATGTGCTCGAACATCTCCACCGATACGATGCGGTCGAACCGCTCGCCGGTCTCGAAGTCGTTCATGTCGCGGGTAATGATGGTCAGGTTCGAGAAACCCCTTTCCGTCGCCCTGGCCTTGATGGCCGTCCGTTGGGTGTGGGAATTGGACACCGCAGTGATCCGCGCGGCGGGATAGCGCTCCGCCATCCACAGGCTCAGCGATCCCCAGCCGCAGCCCAGTTCCAGGATGTCCTGGCCGTCGGCGAGCCCGGCGTGTTCGCAGGTCTCTGCCAAGGCCCGATCCTCGGCTTCGCCCAGCGTGTCGCCGGCGCTGTCGTAAAAGCCGCTCGAGTACTTTCGCCGAGGGCCGAGCACGAGATCGAAGAATTCAGCCGGAACCTCATAGTGCTGGGCGTTCGCGTCCTCGGTGTTTTCAGCGATCGCGTGCGACCGCATATCGTCGGCGAACGCCGCCTCGGTGTCGGCTGGCTCCCCTTGAAGGCGACGCCGGGCGCGGGCGACCAGATAGGCGATCCCGGCCCGCGTGAGGACATCGGGCACGGGCGCGACTTCAACCGCGCGGCCGGCCGCGGCTGTGAGGCTCATGATCCGACTTCCGCCGCCCGCGCCGGAGCGAGCCCGCCGAGAGCCACGGGCGCGAGCGACCGCGCGGGCGCGTCGCCCACGAAGGCGGTGACTCCATCCAGCACGCCCCCTCGACGACGGAACAGACCGGATATCGACGTCAGCACGCTCACATGGCCCAGCCCAGGGTAGATGTGGGCTGAAGCCGATCCGCCGTGAGCTCGGATAGCGGCGGTCAGGCGGGCTGAATTGCCCGGATCGACCGTCGCGTCGCGATCGCCGGCCAGGAGCAACATGGGCGCCGCGTGGCCATCGACATGGTTGATGGGCTGTGTATCGGGTCGCTGGTCCGTCGGACCGAATATTGTCTTCAGAGTCGCATCTCGCAGGGGGAGGAAGTCATAGGGACCCGCCAGCCCCACGACGCCGGCGAGGTCGCGGCGGGGATCGAGGCCGACCTCACCCAGCCAACGAGGGTCGAGGGCGAGCATTGCCGCATTATAGGCGCCGGCCGAGTGCCCGATTAGGAAGAGCCGGCCGGGGTCGCCGCCCCAATCGGCGGCATGGCGCTGGACGAAGGCCACGGCCAGGGCGTTGTCGCGCAGAAACGTCGGGTAGCGGACCTCGGGATAGACCCGATAGTCCGGAATGACCGTGATGAACCCGCGAGAGGCCAGCGAACGGCCGACGAAACGGTAAAGCCCTTTGTTTCCGGACTGCCAGCTGCCGCCGTAGAGGAACACGACCACTGGCGCGCGGCGATTGGCGCGCCGGGGAACGTAGACATCGAAGTGGCCACGGTCGCCCGACGCGTACGCCAGGTTGTGCTTCACATCCACCGCACCCGGAGACGAGAGGGCGAGGATGGCGACGCCTAGCGAGACCAGCACATTCATCAGATACCCACGAGCGGTTGGAAAATGCGTCCCATCCAGTCGCGAGGGACGAGAGGGCCCCCGGCCGCGACCAGACAGACACACTCGCCATCCGACGTGATTCTCGGTTGGTGTTCCACGGTTTCGTCATTCCAGGCGAAATCGCCGGGGCGGTGAAGAGCGTCGCCGTCACGGTAGGCGCCTTTCAGCACGCAGATCATCTCGGCGCCCCGGTGGGTGTGCCGAGGCACGCCCATTCCCGCCGCGATTCCGAGCAGATAGCCGCGGGCCTTGCCCGGGCCGCGGGCGATGGGCGCCACCCATACGCCGGGGGCCGCCCAACGCCGGCGGGTGCGAGCGGCTTCAATCACCTCCCAAGGCACGGCGATCCAATCGTTCGGGGCTGTGGACGTGATCGCCACTGGCGCCGGGCGTTCGATGCGGGCCAGGGCCATGTCCAGTGCGTCGGGTTGCAGAGGGGCTGGCGCGAGGGCGGCTAACAGCGCCCCGCCTAGCTCTTCGATCTCGGCGACGACACGCCGACAGCTCTCGCAAACCCCTAGGTGGCCGGCTACGACCAGGCGGGCGTTCCGATCCAGCGCTCCGGTGCCGTAGTCAACAAGGAGAGTCTCAGTCGGATGATGCTGCGGTATCATGGCGCAATCTCCGCGAGCGCGCCGCGCAAGCGGGCCATGGCCAGCCGGAGGCGTGATTTTACGGTGCCGAGCGGCAACCCCAGTTCGCCGGCGATTTCGGAGTGGGCCTTGTCGGCGAAGAAGGCGAGGGAAATCACCTGAGCCTGCTCCCTGGGGAGGCTCGCTACGGCGATGCCGATCCGGGTGTAGTTCTCCAGAGCGCTGAGCGCGTCGTCGGGCCTGGCGGGGGCCTCGCTCAATTCGGAATCGTCCGAAGTCGGCACGCGGCCGTCTCGACGCGCAAGGTCGATCCTCAGATTGCGGGCGATGGTGAAGATCCAGGTCGAGGCGGCCGCCCGCGCGGGGTCGAACGCAGCAGCCCGCCGCCATACTGTCAGAAGGGTCTCCTGAGCAAGCTCTTCCGCGGCTTCGGGCACTGCGCCCAGCCTTATCAGATAGCTCTTCACCCTAGGGGCGAAGTGATTGAACAGACAGGCGAAAGCGTCACGGTCGCCGCGCTCCGCGATGCGGACGATACAGCCCGAAAAGGTTGCACCATCGGGTCCGGTTGAGCCGGCGCAGCTCGTCATTCGGCGACCCGCCGCCCGCGTGGGGGCGTGCGGTCCCAAGGTCGTGCTAAGGGCGCCGATAGCGATCGCATTCATGACCTTTCTACGCCATCGACTAGACCGCGGATCACCTCGCGGCGCTCCGCGCGCCTTGATCCGATCGGCAGCCTATGGCGTAGACAGGCTGCGAGGGAAATCTCCTTCCGCGCCCCGTCGAGACCAGAGCAAAAGCCCAATACCAGATGATGACCCAAGGCCGCACGGGCCAGAAAATTGCCGTCGTTGGCGCCGGGATTTCCGGGATGTCTGCGGCGTGGCTGCTCTCCCAGGCGCATGAGGTGACGCTATATGAAGCGGCCTCGCGACTGGGGGGACACAGCCATACGGTGGAGGCGCCATCTCGGCGCGGCCCCATTCCAGTGGATACCGGCTTTATCGTCTACAACCCGACCAACTATCCCAATCTGGTGGCCCTGTTCGAGCACCTGGGCGTTCCGACCAAGCCCTCCAACATGGGGTTCGCCGTCAGCCTCGACGGCGGGCGCATCGAGTACGGCGGCGACAACCTGGCGACGCTGTTCTCCCAGTGGCGAAATCTGGTCAGCCCAAGGTTCTGGTCGATGCTGCTCGACCTGGTGCGCTTCTACCGGGAAGCGCCTTCGCACGCCGACCACCTTGAGGCGGATCTGACCACCCTGGGTGAATTTCTCGACAGCCAGGGCTATGGAACGGCGTTCCAGGAAGATCACCTCCTGCCACAAGCTGCAGCTATCTGGTCTACATCTGCGCGGGAAATCCGCGACTATCCGGCGGCGGCCTTCATCCGCTTCTGCGAGAACCACGGGCTGTTGAAAATCACCGATCGTCTCCCGTGGCGCACGGTCGATGGCGGCAGCCGCGCCTATGTCGCGCGCCTGACAGCGACCTATTCTGAACGGGTGCGCCTGGGCGCGCCGGTCAGGAGCGTGAGGCGTGCGTCCAACGGCGTCGTGATCAGGGACGGGCGAGGAGACGTCGAGACCTTTGATCAGGTCGTCATCGCTACCCACGCGAACGATGGTCTTGAGCTTCTCGAGACGCCCATGGCGGCTGAGAGGGCGGCGCTCGGCTGTTTCGGCTACAGCCAGAACTACGCTATTCTCCACTCCGACGAGAGCCTCATGCCGCGCCGGCGGAGGCTTTGGTCCGCCTGGAATTACATGGGCGTCACGACTTCAGGCGGCGATCGGCGACTTTGCGTCACCTACTGGATGAACCGACTGCAAGGCTTGCCGGTTCACACGCCCCTGTTCGTCACCCTGAACCCTCTTCATCCACCCGACGCCGACAAGATCATCCAGTCCGAGACCTACGACCATCCAAGGTTCGACGCTGCGGCCATTCGCGCTCAGAAGACGCTCTGGTCCTTGCAGGGGCAGGGCGGCGTCTGGTGGTGCGGCGCCTATTTCGGTTCAGGATTTCATGAGGACGGGCTGCAATCGGGCCTCGCCGTGGCCGAGGCCATCGGCGGCGTGCGGCGCCCCTGGTCGGTCGGGGGCGAATCAGACCGAATCCACATCACCGACTGTGCCCCTCGACTGCCGATGCTGGAAGCCGCGAGATGAGCCAGTTCGCCTCATGTCTCTATTTCGGCGAGGTGGTTCACCAGAGGTTTTCCCCCCGGCGCCATCGGCTGCGCTATCGCGTTTTCCAGGGGCTTTTCGACCTGGACGAACTCCCTGACCTGGAGCGCAAGCTGCGATTCTTTTCTCACAACAGGACCAACCTGTTCGCCTTTCACGACTCCGACCACGGCGACGGCGGAACATTGCGCGCCTACGTCGAGAACCTCATGAGGCAGGCGGGATTGTCCGTCGAAGGTGGCCGAATCGTCGTGCTGTGCATGCCCAGAGTACTGGGATTTGTCTTCAATCCTGTGAGCATCTTCTATTGTTATGATGGCCAGGCGGGTTTGGTCGCGCTCATCTACGAAGTGAACAATACCTTCGGTCAACGCCACAGCTACGTGATTGCCGCCGAATCGAGAGCCCGGGATGGCGTGCGGCAAAGGTGCGAGAAGGCATTCTATGTCTCGCCGTTCATGGACATGGACATGAACTATGATTTCAGACTGACATTGCCCGAAGCGACGTTGGCCACCACCATAAAAGGAAATGATCCAGACGGCGCCCCCTTGATTTTCGCCTCGTTCGCAGGTGTGAGGCGCGAGCTTTCCGACATGTCGCTCTTGTGCGCGCTGGTCAGGTATCCGCTTCTGACCGTCGGCGTGGTTGCCGCCATTCACTGGGAAGCCGTCAAGCTCTTCGCCAAAGGATTGCGCTTGCGGCCCAGACCCTCACCGCCAGCCGTCGCCGTGACAATCGTTCAAACGCC
Organism: Caulobacteraceae bacterium; assembly: GCA_028290905.1. Classification (GTDB taxonomy): domain Bacteria; phylum Pseudomonadota; class Alphaproteobacteria; order Caulobacterales; family Caulobacteraceae; genus Acaudatibacter. The sequence goes on from JAQGIW010000043.1 coordinate 6,067, forward strand.
GCGAGCGACAGCCGAGGAGTTCGCACGGGTCAACCCCTCTGGCCTTCACAAAATGGACAAGCAATCAGCCTAACAGCTATGCCCATTTTGGGGACGTATCGGAGGATGAGGTGGACCACCAGATAGCGCAGACGCACTATCGTAGCGTCTTCATCTCGGACGTCCATCTCGGAACCCGCGGTTGCCAAGCCGAGCTGCTGTTGGATTTCCTCCGCCATATGACTTGCGAGCGGCTTTTTCTCGTGGGCGATATTGTCGATGGATGGAAAATGAAGGCGGGGTGGCACTGGCCCCAAACCCACAATGACGTTGTGCAAAAGGTCCTTCGCCTGGCGCGCAAGGGTGCGGTGGTGACGTATATCCCGGGCAACCACGACGATCGGGTGCGGGATTTTTGCGGCGTGCACTTCGGGGGGGTTACCGTTGCGCGTGACGCCATCCATCAGACCGCCGACGGCCGGCGGTTCCTGGTCGTCCATGGTGACGAATTCGATGCAGTCGTTCGCCACGCGGCTTGGCTGGGCCTCGCGGGCGATATTGCCTACCGGGCGCTCCTCAGTCTGAACACCGCGTTCAACCGCTTGCGCCGGCGACTGGGCTTTGGCTATTGGAGCCTTTCCGCCTTCCTGAAGTCGAAGGTCAAGAATGCTCTGCAGTTCATCGACAACTTCGAAGCGGCCCTGGCCGATGAAGCGCGCCGGCGAAATGTTGACGGGGTGATATGCGGACACATTCACAAGGCTGAAATGAGAGAGATCGCCGGGATCCTTTACGTAAATGACGGAGATTGGGTGGAAAGTTGCACAGCCTTGGTCGAACACGCCGACGGCCGTCTGGAAATCCTCAAGTGGGCGGCGTTGCGTTCATGGTCCATGATCGATCGCGCGCGTCGCGTTGAAGAATCATCCTTGCCGATCCCGGGACCCTCGCTCGCCTGATGCGCATTCTCCTCGCCACCGATGCCTGGGACCCCCAGGTGAATGGTGTCGTCCGCACGCTGACGCGCGTCGTGGCCGAGCTGCGCCAAATGGGCGAACAGGTCGAGGTGATCAGTCCCGATCAATTCGCCACCGTGCCCCTGCCAACCTACCGTGAGATCCGACTGGCGATTGGCGCTTACGAGAAGGTCCAGGAACGCTTCAAGGCCTTCGAACCCGAGGCCATTCACATCGCCACCGAGGGCCCGATTGGCTTGGCCGCGCGGCGGATCTGCCTGGAATGGAAGCTGCCGTTCACCACCAGCTATCACACACGCTTTCCCGAGTATGTGTCGGCGCGCCTGCCGGTGCCGTTGGCCGCCGGCTATGCCTACATGAGGTGGTTCCATCGGCCATCTGGACGGCTGATGGTCGCCACGCCGACCATGCGCGAGGAACTCGAGCGGCACGGATTTCGAAACATTTCCCTGTGGTCGAAGGGCCTGGACACCGAGATGTTTCGCCCTCGTGGCCACAACGAGCCGGATGTCTTCGAGGGCCTTCCGCGGCCCATCTGGCTCAATGTCGGCCGCGTCGCGGTGGAGAAGAACATCGAGGCTTTCGTGGGGCTTGATCTGCCCGGCACAAAGGTGGTGGTGGGCGACGGCCCCCAGCGGGAGGAACTCCAGGCGCGCTACCCTGAGGTGAAATTCGTGGGGGCCAAGTTCAACGAAGAACTCGCCTCGCACTACGCCTGCGCCGACGTCTTCGTCTTTCCTTCTCTGACCGACACCTTCGGCTTGGTCATCCTGGAGGCGTGGGGCGCGGGGACGCCGGTGGCGGCCTTCTCCGCGCCCGGCCCGGTCGACATCATTCCCGGGACGGGGGCCGGAGTTTTGGCGCCCGGACGAACCGATGGTCTCAAGGAGGCTTGTCTCGATGCTCTCACTATCGATCGGGCCAAGGTGCGCACCATCGCCGAGCAATACTCCTGGCGAGCCTGCGCGGAGGAGTTTCTGCGGCTTCTGCAGCCCCATCCCGAGCCGGAGAAAAGCCGCTTCTGGCGACGTTTGCGGCGTCTGGCGAGGCTGCGGCGTCGCCCCCAGCCACCGGCGGCTTACCCTAAAGCAGGCGACTCCGGATCGCTTGCGACAGGAGATCGATACCGGACACAGCGATCAGAATGACGATTACGATCGCGCTGGTCTGATCGAACGCGAAGCTGTTGATCGAATCGAACAGTGGCTGGCCGATGCCGCCCGCCCCGATGAGGCTGAGGACAGTGGCCGAGCGGGCGTTGGCTTCGAACCGATATAGGGCGTAGCTGGTCCAGAGAGGCGCCACCTGGGGCAGCACGCCCCACACGATCTCCTGTAGTGGGGCGGCTCCCGTCGCCCGCACCCCTTCCACAGGAGCCCGATCTATCGCTTCCACGGCCTCCGAAAACAGCTTGCCCAGGACGCCGCCCGTGTTGACGGCGAGCGCCATCACCCCCGCGAATGGACCCAGCCCCACCGCCACGACGAAGATCGCCCCGATCACGAGGTCGGGCACGGAGCGCAGGAGGTCCAGGAGCCTGCGAACCGGCTGCTGCACCCAAACTGGGGTTATATTCCGCGACGCCGCCAACCCGAATGGAACGGCGATGATCAGGGCTAGGGTGGTCCCCCATAACGCCATTTGGATCGTCAGCCACATATCTGTGATGTAGAGCTTGTAGTCAGCGAAATTGGGCCGGACGAATTCGGTTCCCAGCTGGCGCATGTTCTCGCCGCCGGCGAACACGTCGCTCATCTTCGCGATGTCCGCGCTCCGCGCTCCGACGATCAGCAGGAGGGCCAAACCGCCCCAGATCGCCAAATCGAACGCCCGTTCGCCCAGGCCGCGCTTCGGCGGCGGATTGGTCTCGAGCGCCACGGCTGACGCTTACTGGGCCGCGGCGGGGGCGCGGGTGCGCGCTTCGAGCGCGACCCTCTGGGCGTGAATGCCGTCCAGCGCCGCCTTGGCCTCGGCGATTCGCTTTGGATCACCACCGTCCTTGGCTTGGAGCCAGTGCTCGGTGGCCTCCATCTCGCGCACGGGCAGGAGGTGGTTGTCGTCCGCCGGTTTGAACCCCCCCACATGCACCTTGGCCATATAGCCCCGAGCGCGCGCCGCCTCGGGGCTGTCGCCCTGGCCATAGGTCAGGAAGAACTGGCGCAATTTTTCCTTCACCCTCGGATCAAGATCCCTCCGCCAGATGATCGGGTCTTCCGGCAGGACGGGCGAACGCCAGATCACACGCACTCTGTCCGCCTCGTGCCCGCCGTTCTGCTTATCGAGCATCAGAGAGGTCGAGTTGTTGGTGGCGACGTCGAGCTGACCATTCGCCACCGCCACCAGATTGGCCTGGTGGCTCGAGCCACTGCGGACCTGTTTGAAACAATCCATGGGCCTGATATCCCGTGGTGCGAACAGATAGGTCATCGGCGCCAGAGTCCCCGAGGTGGAGAGGACGTCGCCTAGGCCAAATGACAAGGTCTTGTTGCACTTGAGCACCTTATCCAACGTCAGGGGGTTCTTGGCGTTTACGATCAAGACGGACGTGTAGCCGTCGATCCCCGATGGACTGAATGTCCGCGCGAAGACTTCGCCGCCGCCCCGCCGCACGGCCTCCAAGCCGGACTGATTGGAAAACCAGCCGGCGTCGGTCTTCTTGAAACGCAAAGCCTCGACCAACAGTGTATAGTTGTTGGAATAATATGGAGTGATTTTGAGGCCCGTCTGCTTTCGCATGTCTTCCAGGATGGGTTGCCAGTAACGTGACATGGCCTGGGTAGACTCGGTCGATAGCACCGAAAAGTGGACTTCGCCCACCGGCACTGACTGAGTCGCGTGCCCGGTCTTGCCGCAGCCGACCAGCGCAAGAGTGCTTCCGGCCAGCGCGGCCACTCGGCGGCGCGTGATCATGGGGGCGCTCCTTCCCAGAAGGCGTCCTGAAATTCAGGGCCGTAGATGTTGACCAGAATGTCTCGGCCCAACCCCGAGCTGGGCCCGTCATACGCTATACGGCCCGCCTTTAGGGCGACGACGCGGTCGCAATAGCGCAAGGCGTAGTCCACCTGATGCAGGGTGACCAGGACGGTCATCCCATCATGGCGGTTCAGCTCACGAAGGATTTCCATGACCCGCCGCGCGGAGACCGGATCGAGGGACGCAACAGGCTCGTCCGCGAGGATCACCTCGGCCTGCTGTACCAGCGTTCGGGCGATCGCGCCGCGCTGTTGCTGGCCTCCAGAGAGCGTATTCGCCCGCTGACCCGCTCGATCCGCCACGCCTACCCTCGCCAGAGCCGCCATGGCCGCGGCGCGGGTCTCCGCGGGCCACACGCCAAACAGTCCGCGCCAAAAGCCGATCCTGCCGAGCGATCCCAGGGCCACGTTGGTAAATAACGAGAGGCGGTCAACTAGATTGAATTGTTGAAATATAAACCCGGTCCGCCTTCGCACGGCGCGAATCTTATCGGTCAAACGGCCGTTCTCTTGGAGTCTTTGTTCGAATCCGTCTATGAAACCTTTGCCGGCGTCTATGGTCGCCAAGCCTGCGATTAGCCTGAGAAGTGTCGACTTCCCAGATCCCGAAGGACCGATAAGCGCGATCATCTCCCCCCTGAGGACCTCCAGGGATACCCGTTCCAGAGCGCGGGCTGCGCGGTAGCTCTTGGAGACATCCCGCACGGACAGAACGGCGGCCGGAAGCGTCATCTACGTTCCTTGAGCTTGCGGGCCGCACGCATCACCCCACGTCCCCCGGCGAGTCATGCCACGCGAACAGGTTTGGGGTCCAGTCCGTGGCGGCGCACGCCGGCGTCAGATTCAATCTTTACATCGCGCGCCAGGGTCCCTATGTGACCGCGTCTCCGGCGGACCCGTTGTCCTCAAAAGCGCTGCTAACGCCGGTCTGGGTTCAACAATCTGCAGGGGTTTACGTGAGTTGCACACGTATCATAGACCCCTGGACCTGGTCCGTGAGCGGTCGCCGGAACGTCCTGTCGCCTTCGTGCGACCGGACGCCCTGGCCGTAGCGGCGCGCTGGTTCAGGACGAATTTCACGGGCGATGTCTTCTATGCGGTGAAGGCCAACCCTTCACCGTGGGTGATCCGCGAGCTGGCGGCGAGCGGTATCGCCAACTTCGACGTGGCCTCCATCAATGAAGTGCGTCTTGTGGGCGAACATGCGCCGGGCGCGCGCATGGCGTTCATGCATCCGGTGAAAAGCCCGGAAGCGATCTCGGCCGCCTATTTCGACCACGGCGTGCGGACGTTTTCGCTGGATAGTCACGCTGAGCTGGCCAAGATCCTGTCCGCCTCTGGCGGAGCGCGTGATTTGAATCTGATCGTGCGCTTGGCGGTCGAAGCGGGGGGAGCCGCTTACAGCCTCAGCGGCAAGTTCGGCATTTCCGCCGTCGAGGCCCCCGATCTGCTTCGCGCCGCCCGCCAGGCGACCCGCGAATTGATGGGGGTTTCCTTCCATGTGGGCAGCCAATGCCTGCGTCCGTCGGCCTATCAGGCCGCGATGGCCCAGACCTCTCGCGCCCTGGTCAGGGCGGCAGTCTTCGCCGATGTCGTGGACGTGGGCGGCGGTTTCCCGTCAGTCTATCCCGGCATGGCGCCGCCGGATCTGAGCGAGTACATGGCCGCCATCGATCGCGGATTCAACGAGATGATGGTCCACGAAACGACGGAACTCTGGTGCGAACCAGGGCGTGCGTTGGTGGCGGAAGCCTCCTCCTTGCTCACGCGGGTCGAACTGCGAAAGGGTGACGCGCTCTACCTGAACGACGGCGCCTATGGCTCGCTCTTCGATGCGACCCACGCGAAGTGGCCTTTCCCGGTAAAGCTGATCCGGCCCAACGAAGGGAACGGCGCGCCTTTGCGGCCGTTCCAGTTCTATGGACCCACGTGCGACTCCGTGGATCACATGCCAGGACCGTTCTTCCTGCCGGAGGATGTCGGCGAGGGCGACCACATCGAAATCGGAATGCTCGGAGCCTATGGCGTTGCCATGGCCACGCGCTTCAACGGTTTCGGCGAGGTGGAGACCGTGGTCGTCGAGGATCCCCCGATGGCGTCGATGTTCGGCCTGGCGCCGCGCTCGATCCCCTCGCCGAGGGTCGATACGGGTTCGGTAATCAAGCTCAACCGGGTGCGGGGCAAGAAGCGGCGTCGCCGCTAGTCCCCGGCCCAACCATATCCAGATGCCCCGCGCCCCGGCCGAATTCGTCCGTCGAGGGCGCGTGACGGCATGTGTGCAGAGAGGATTCTTCCCGATGAACGCCCCGACCCCCAACGCAAAGGCCGAATTGCTCGCCAAGGTCGTCGAGCATGTGGATATCGCCGCCTACGACGCGCGGCCGGTGATCGACGCCATGCGTAAGATGAGCTTCACCTCGCGCGACACGGCGCGCGCCGCGGACATCCTGTCCATGGCGATCGAAGACGAGGCGTGCTCGATCTGGCTTACCCTGGCCGGTTCCACCAGCGCGGGCGGCTGCATGCACCTCTACCGAGACATGCTTCGCTATGGCATGGCGGACGTGGTGGTGGCCACCGGCGCCTCCATCATCGACATGGACTTCTTCGAAGCGCTCGGCTTCAGGCACTACCAAGCGCAGGGCGGGGTCGACGACCGCGACCTTCGCGCACTCTACATCGACCGCATCTACGACACCTACATCGACGAGGAAGAGCTGCAGGCCTGCGACCATGCGATCAAGGCGATTGCCGATGGCCTGGAGCCGCGCCCCTACTCTTCGCGCGAGTTCATTCATGAAATCGGCAAGTGGCTGGCGGCCGGGAACGCGAAGAAGCCTGGGAGCTTGATCCAGACCGCCTACGAAGAGGGCTGCCCGATCTTCTGCCCTGCCTTCACCGACAGTTCGGCTGGCTTTGGCTTGGTCAAGCATCAGGTTGAGCGGATCAAGGCCAAGCAGCCTTACGTGACGATCGATTCGATCGCGGATTTTCGGGAACTGACCGACATCAAGATCGCGGCGGGGACCACTGGCCTGTTTATGGTAGGCGGTGGCGTGCCCAAGAATTTTGCCCAGGACACGGTCGTCTGCGCCGAGATCCTGGGCATTGAGGCGGACATGCACCGGTACGCCGTCCAGATCACCGTTGCCGACGTGCGCGACGGCGCCTGTTCTTCCTCGACATTGAAGGAGGCCTGCTCCTGGGGGAAGGTGGATGTGACGTGGGAGCAGATGGTGTTCGCCGAGGCGACCACCGTCGTCCCGCTGATCGCTTCGGACGCCTATCACCGCGGTGGCTGGAAGAACCGGCGGAAGCGTCGATTCGCCTCGCTCTTCGAGGCCGATTGAGTTAGGCGCGTCGTCCGTGTCCGCGTGGTCGGCAGGGCTTGCGCGGGCGACAGGGCTCGTCTCTATCGGCGATATGTCCGGTAGCGGTCCAAAGACGGCCTGCGAGCGTCCCCTCCCCAACGGGTCGGGCGCCGAATGAGCACGTCCGGCGGTCTCGAGGTGTGGCGCGGCGGCGTCAACACCTGGGAATGCGACGCCATGGGGCACATGAACGTGCGCTTCTACGTCGCCCGCGCGATGGAGGGACTGGTTGGCCTCGCCGGCGCCCTGGGCCTGAACGGCGCCTTTCGTGAGCGCGCCACTGCGACTCTCCTGGTCAAGGATCATCACATCCGCTTTCAGCGCGAGGCGCGGGCGGGCGCGCCATTGCACATGGTCGCCGGCGTGCTGGACGTCCAAGAATGTGAAGCGCGGTTCCTGCAACTGCTGATCCACTCGACCACGGGAGAGCTGGCGGCCAGCTTTCAAACCGTGGTCACCCACGTCACCGCGCGAGACGAAAGAGCCTTTCCCTGGTCCGAGTCCGCACGTCTCGCCTTGGAGCGCTTGAGAATCAAAGCGCCGGACGGCGCCGCCCCACGCAGCCTTGGCCTTGCGCCGAGCGCCGGCCGGGCCTGCCTGGCGGAAGCTGAAGCCCTGAACCTGGTCCGGCTCGGCGCCGGCGCTATCGGCTCCGGAGACTGTGACGTGTTCGGTCGTATGCGGCCGGAGGTGATGGTAGGGCGGGTTTCGGACGGGGTGCCTGGCCTCGGCGCCGTGTTGCGCGCCGGGGCGGGCGAAGGCGCCTCTGAACGGCCGTCCGGGATTGGCGGTGCGGTGCTGGAATATCGAATCGCCTACCTGGCGTGGCCCCGGGCCGGGGATCGCTACATCATCAGGTCGGGCCTCGCGGCCGTCGGCGACAAGGCGCACCACTATGTCCACTGGATGCTGAACCCGGAGACCGGGCGAGCATGGGGGAGCTCCGAAGCGGTGGCGATCTCACTCGATCTGGCTGCCCGCAGGATTATCCCGATCAGCCCCGCCGATCAGGCCCTGCTGCGTACCCGGATCACACCGGGACTGACGTTTTAGTCTCGACCGGAACGGGCCTCTCAATGGCCGCGGAGAGCGCCGACCGGACGAGGTCAGGGCGTTCCATCGGGAGGAAATGGGTTGTGCCTGGCACGGTGGTGATCCGGACGCGATCGCCAAGCTCCTCGAGGCTGCCTCTCGCGTGGAACGTCGAGGCGGATTCGGCGCGCAGTATGTCGACCGGACACGTCGTGCGCCTCAGGGCGTCCCAGGACTCATGCTCCTGGGCCGAATAATTTGAGGCCTCCCACGCCGGTGTGCAGGCCAAGCTGACCCGTCCGTCCGGAAGATCCTTGAAGCCCGCCTGGACGTAGTCGGACAGGATCGGCTCGGGCCAAGTGGCGAAGGCCCCCCGGCCGCGGTAGGAATTCAGCGCGTCCGCCCGGGTCGGGAAGTCGGGCCGCCGCCGCCTCGCGGCCTGAATCATCCCAGGTTCTGCTGACGCCACCGAGGGACGCGGGGGAGGCATTACCGGGTCGAAAAGGACGAAACTTCGGCAGCGCGTCGGGTCCAAGTCGCCCGCGAGCAGGGAGGCTGTCGCGCCCATCGAATGGCCCGCCAGAACGACATGCGTCAGGTCCAGCGCTTCAAGAAAGGCCAGCAGGTCGTCTCGCAAGTCGAACCAGTCTCGACGTCCCTCGACGACCGTCTCCAGGCTGGTCGCGCCATGGCCGCGCTGGTCGAAGGCCAAGATCCGGTAACGGTTCGCCAATAGCCCCAGGATGCGCCGGTAGGTCAGGGCATTGAAGCCGTTGGCGTGGAGGAAGACGGCGTCGACGGGACGCTCATCCGGGCCAAAGTCGAGGAACGCCATCATGCCGGGACCTCGGCTCGGCAGCGCGATTGTCCGGACGGTTGGTGTAACTACGGGTTCGTCGGCCATGGAGCCTCGGCTAGGCCGATCAGATGCAGGGTTCAAGCCTCGAGGGGTGGCGACTTGCGCCGCCGCCACCTGTCCCCTAGCGGTCTATGAACCGACGCTATTTCTTCTGGTCTGAGGACTGGCCCGTAGCCAACTGGATCAGAGCGGCGATCCGGTCGGTCGAATCGGCCACCTGACCCAGCATCTGCAGAGCGGACGCACCGGGCCTGACGGCGGCAACAACCTGGTTTGCGGCGTTCTGGGCCATCTGCACGGCTACGTTCTGCGCCACGGCGAACCTCGTCGCGGCGGCGTCCTGATAGATGAAGCCGTATGTCGGATAGACCGTGGAGCCGAGTCCGCGGGAGGGATCGTACCAGACCTTCACCTGGCTCCAGTCGCCGGCTTGGGACACGTCGATCACCGTGACGTTCTGTTCGACCTGACCCCGCGTGCCCTCGATGATCGACCAGTTGGCATGAGTGATCTGGATGATGCGGTCGGTCAGCACCTGGCTGACGACAGCCACATGGCCCAGCCGCATGCGCCCGGTCGGCTTGAAACAAAGAACCGCGCCGGCCTTGGGCGTGAAGCCCGTCTGGTACCGACCGGCGGCCTGCTGCCACCAGGTGTGGGCGTCTCCGAAAATCTGGATGCCCGACATCAACCGGGCGAATGGTACGCACTCCCAATAGGATTCCGCCGAAGCGCCACCGGGGCTTAGCCAAATCAGCAGCGCTGCGGTGACGGAACCCACGATGGTTCGGGTGCGTTCAAGCATGTGCAAAAAGTCTCTCCCCCGGAGCCCGGCGTAAGGGTTATCCTTCGCATGTCGGTATGAAAAGAGTGTTTATGCCGCGCCAGGCGTGAGCGTTTTCGTCACAGGCCGCGATCCGCACCGCTTGATCCCGCCGTGAGCGGCGGAAGATCAGAGCATCGCCGGGAACAAGCGCTCGCACCCCAGCCATTGTCGGGCCAGATATACTCGTATATTACGGCCAAGTTACCCTAGTTGTCGGCGAATTCACTATAATATTGGCTAGAGGCGAGAGATATGCTGCGGCGTTTGGTTCGCAGAGTGGGGTGAACGCGACGGCTAATGTGCGCTTTCGCACGTTGGCAGCCCCGACCAGACGGATAAGACCTTGCGGCGTCGCGGCAGTCGGCTGCCAACTATTTCCGCGTCGGCCCCCGCTCAAGACCATGCCTGCACAGCTTGATGGCGTCGACGGCGCCCAAAATTGCGGCAATCCGTCGCGGCTGCCTTCTGCATGCCGAATCAGCGCGACGCGCGTCGGCGCCGGGCTTGGAGTGCGGAATTCAAGATTTCCACAAATAGGGAGAAGGCGATAGCGAAATAGACGTAGCCACGCGGGATATGGAAACCCACGCCGTCTGCGACCAGCGCGACCCCAATGAGCAGGATGAACGCCAGGGCCAGCATCTTGGTCGTGGGGCGGTGGTGAATGAAATCGCCGACCGGCTTGGCGGCGAACAGCATTACCAGGGTCGAGGCGACGACGGCGGCGACCATGATGGGAAGCTGGTTGGTCATGCCCACAGCGGTGATGACGCTGTCAAGGGAGAACACGATGTTGATCACCCCAATCTGGAGGATGACGCCAGCCATCCCCCGCCGCGTCACGGACCCGGGCGGAGCGTCGGACTCCCGGACTGCCGCTTCCTCCATCGCTTCGTGAATCTCACCCGTTCCTTTTGCGAGCAGAAAGAGCCCGCCGGCGATCAGCACCACATCCTTGACGCTCAGGTTGCGCCCGAGGATCTGAAAGAGACGGATGTCGAGGTTGGCGGCCCAGACTAGGCCCACCAGCAACAGGATACGCAACACCATGGCCAGCGACAGGCCGATGCGGCGACCCATCGAACGTTGTTCCGGCGCCAGGCGTTGGACGGCCACCGCCAGGAAGACGATGTTGTCAATGCTCAGGACGACTTCCAGAAAGGTGAGGCTCGCGAATGAGGCTAAGCCTTCGGCCGTCAGGAACTGAGACATGCCCCCCTTATGCTCGGCGTTGGCGACGGCAATCAACCGCTGAAGGCAGCGGCGTGAGGGCTCCGCCTACAGGAAGCTGTAGGGATCCACGTCTACGGTGATCCTGATCTGCGCGGGGGGCGCCATGCGGGATCGCCACGTCTCGAGGAAGGCTTGAAGATCCACGGACCTCTCGGCCCGCACCAGGAAGCGCTTGCGTCTCAGGCCCCTGACGAGGGCGAGGGGCGCATCGGCAGGGCC
>JAQGIW010000056.1 GCA_028290905.1 Caulobacteraceae bacterium
CCGCGACCGTCGACACCCTGGGACCCTGTCCGAAGCGGCCGAACTGACCCTGGGCCAGGGCGCGATAGACCACCACGCAATCGGCGAGGCCGCCGACGATGGCCGCGGCGGCGTTGGCCATGGCCCCCGCGCCGCCGCCGCCACCGCCGCCCCACTGCATGTTGGAGAACCGCAGCTCGTGCGTTCCCAGCGCGGTCGCCAGGCTCGGCGGATCGTTGCGGTCGTTGCTGTAGGAGGCGAAGCCGTCGAGGTCCCGGGGGTCGATGCCGGCGTCCCCGCAGGCGGCGAGGATGGCCTTCAGGCACAGGACGAACTCCGGATCGGGCGACTGGCCGTGCCGGTAGTAGGGAGTCTCGCCGACCCCCGCGACGGCCACCTTGCCCCGTAAGCTACGCCCGCTCATTCCACTTACGCCCCCAACTCGCCCCCCAGGGACGATCGCGCGAACATACCGTATGACACAACGTATGCTAGAGCACTTTTCTCTCGGCGCGGACGCGGGTGCGTTAGCGCGCCGCGGACCCCAGCTTCACGGTCACCCGGACACCATAGGTAGCGGGGGGAGCAAACTGCCCACCGACATTCTCCACGGTGGCGGGCGTGTTGAAGCCGACCCGGTTGGTGGTGTAGTAGGTGTTGGTGATGTTGTCACCAAACAGCTCGGCGGAATATCGCCTGTCGGGCGATGTCCAGACCAGCCGTGCGTTCAGGATCCAGTAGGACGGCTGGGTCGCCGTCGCTAGGTCGGGCGCCTTTCCATTGAAGATATCGTTGTAGATTGTGTCGGTATAAGCGGCTTCGAAGCGACCAAGCAGCGAACCGCCGCTCTCAAGATGCGCCGTATACTGTAGACCGACGTTCGTCTTCCACTTGGGTGCGCGGATCAACTCGTTGCCCTTGATCGACGCCGAGGGGCCTATGGGCCGGCCGTTGCCGGGGGCCAGGGTCGGACAGGCCATCAGCGGATTGGCGCTTCCGGCGTTGTTCAGGTTGGCGGGGTCGGCGAAACAGCCCACGCCGTAGTGGGAGTCCTCGAAGGAGGCTGAGCCGTCCAGTTCCAACCCTGGCACAGCCCGCGGCTGAACGACGTATTCCAGTTCCACCCCGAATATCTGGGCGGTGCCGGCGTTCAGAATCGCCGAGGCGTTGTTGATGTAGGTTGTGAACTGGATATTGCTGTAGTCGTAGTAGTACATCGCCGCGTTGGTCAAAATCTGACCGTCAGCGAAGATCGCCTTCACGCCACCTTCGTAGTCCGTCAGGTATTCCGGGTCGAAGATATGGGTGCATTCGCCCGGGTTAATGCCGCCTGCCTTGTAGCCCCACGACGCCTTCGCATAGGTCAACACATGCGGGGCCGCGTCGTAGTCAACCCCCACCGTGCCGGTCGGGGCGGTCCATGAGCGTGAGGAGGTGATGTGGTCGCAAAGCGACGCGCCCGGATTGCCGCCGGTCAGAGCGTAGATCAGGTTGGAGTGCAAGGAGCGCACGGCGGTCTTCCTGTCTGCCGTGAAACGGAATCCGCCGGTGAATCTCAAGGCCTCGGTGATATGGTACGTCGCCTGTGCGAAACCCGCCACCGACTGACTCTCTTGCGTGGTGTTAAATCCCAGGAACGCGGTGTTCGGAATGCTGGAGAATGCGGTCAGGGGCGCGCCGCCGACGAAGTTCGGCCCATTCGTGACAACGGTCGAAAGAATGTTTGGCGCGACGAAGTTTGTGAAATTGATCAGCGACGACGGGTTAAGATTGAAGGCGTAAGGCGAGCCCGGCGGGTTCGCCAGGTTGAAGCTCGCGTTGATGAAATCACCGAAACTCGGCAACCAAACGGTGGTCGCCGTGGAACCGTCGTCATGGAAATAGAAGGCGCCAGCGAGCCAATCCAACCGGTTATTGAACGCCTTTCCAGAGATATCGACTTCCTGCGTAAACTGTTTGTCAATCTGGTCGAACGGCAAGAAGTAGACAGAAGGTGAACCGATACCGCCGGTGTCATCCAGGAAGCGCAAGTGGTTGTAACGGTACGCGGTGATGGATTTGACTGTCGCGGGTCCGAGGTTCCAGTCGATCGTGACGCTGCCGCCATCCGAGGTGGGCGCCATGACGGCCGACTGACTGTTCGAAATCTGCAGGGTTTTCAGAGGATCGGGGGGCGCCGGCCCAGGCTGGAGCAGGCCGTAGTAGGTCGCGATGCTGCCGCCATTCAGCTTCGCCAGGTCCGCGGGAGACAGGATGCCGCCGATCGCCCCAAGCTGGGCGGCCGGCAAAGAAAAAATGCCCAGCGGCGTCTCCGGGGTGGTCAAGCCGTCCAGCGCCGTCGAATGAATCAGGCCGAACGCATCTGTCGCGCGGTCGTGGGAAAGGTCGCCGCGCAGGGTGATCGTCAGATTGTTGTTCGGCCGGAACAGGAGGGAAGCCCGGCCGCTGTAGTTAACGTCTGAATAGATGCGCTTGTTGGTCGCAATGTTCTCCCGATAACCGTCGTGCTGCCCCCAATGCAGGCTCAGGCGGCCGGCGACCATGTCGGGGACGATCGGCCCCGTGACGCCAGCATCAGCCTGCACGGCGTTGTAGTTCCCGTAGGAAATGGCCGCGTTGGCGCCGGGATCGAAACTCGGGCTCTTGGTTATGTAGTTTATCACACCGCCGGTCGTGTTTCGACCGTATAGTGTTCCCTGTGGGCCGCGCAAAACTTCGATCCGCTGAAGATCATAGGTGGGGATGCTTTCTGAGATCAGATCGCCGGTGTAGACGCCGTCCAGATAGGTGGCGACCGAAGACTCCGCCGCCGTGGTGGTGGTGTCGTTCCCCACCCCTCGCAAGGTGAGATAGCTGTAGCCGTTGTCGTTGCCGAAGGTCATCGACGGCACTTGGAACTGCAGCTGTACCGGCTGGGCCAGGTTTCCCTGTTCGATCCTGTCGCCCGTCACCGCGGTGATGGCGATCGGAGTCTTTTGCAGGTTTTCGGATCGCTTCTGAGCGGTGACGACCACCTCCCCGAGCACCGGCCCTAAATTCACGCTGGCCGCGTCGGTCTGCGATGAAGCCTCCGCCGCCCGGGCGGCGCCTCCGGCGGCCAACACCATCGCCCCCCAGGCGACCGCGCCCATCGCGACGCGCGCGACTCCTGATGCCCTGACTTCCGCCATGCCGTCCTCCCCAGGATCGGGTTGCGAGCCATCTCCGCCCGCACCATTATTGTTTTCTAGCGTACCATAGTTGTATGCACCGTAAAGACGGATTCGTGACCGTGCGCGGGACGATTCAGAAACTCAAAGCGCATGTGGCGAAATCGTCACCATGAACGCTGATTAGTCTCGGGCGGCGCGCCTGGGCGGCAGGCGTCGCCGGCGCGGATCCAGACAGCACGGCTTCGACACGATGGGACGTCTCGCGTCGTCCTCAACGACGCGGACGGGCGGTTCGTCCTGGAAACCGCCGTCAGGCTGCCTTGCGCCTCGCTGCAGCCGCGCCGCTTCTGACCAGTCCCCCCGGCCGCGCTCCAGAATCCTCGCCATCGCGCCGCGTGGCGACGCCATTGACGAACGTGAAGTCGTAGCCTTGTGACTCCTGCAGATAGCGGGCGCCGCCGGCCGGGAGGTCGTTGACCATGCGGGGCGCGGAGATGCTCAGGCGATCGAAATCGATGATGTTCAGGTCGGCGCGCTTGCCGACCTCGAGCGTGCCGCGGTCCTCGAAGCCATACAGCCGGGCAGTGTCGCTGGCTTGCTTCTTGACCAACATTTCGATCGGGAATTTCGGCCCACGGCGGCGATCTCGCGCCCAGTGGGTGAGCAGATAGGTGGAGTTCGACGCATCGCAGATCAGACGCGCGTGCGCGCCGCCATCGGCCAAGCCCGGCACGGCGTTGGGATTGCGCAGCATGATCTCGATGGCCCTGTGGTCGTTGTCGGCGAAGTTCGCGGCCAGGGCGATGAACACCGCGCTGCCATCCCCTTCCACCAGCAGATCGTACATGTGGGCCAGGGGATCGACGCCACGCGCACGCGCCTGGGCAGCGATGGACCGGCTGATGTCCGGCTCATAGTCGAGGGGCGCGGTCAGCGGGTAGATGTACGGGATCATGTTCTGGATCTGCAGGGCGAAGCCGTCGCTGATCGACGCCGAGGCGGGGATATCGGGCTCGCTCAGGATGGCGCTGCGCACTTCAGGCTTGCGCATCTCGGCCGCGCGCTGAGCAAGCGGCAGGTGGGCCAGGGCCTTGTACGTCGCCCGCGCCTGGAAGGCATGGTAGCTCTGCAGACCGGTCAGGACACCGCCGGGGCGCGTATTGTATTGCCCGTGGATGGGAAGACCGGCGGCCACCGCTTCGTCCTGCAGGCGCAGCAGGTCGAGGTAGTTCCGCGGATCGCTGTGAATCTGCGCCAAGGTAAAGGTCAAGGGGCGGCCGGACTCGGCGGCGAACTCCCGCATCCACACCATTTCTTCCTGGACGCTGTAGGGATCGGGCGTGAGGCCGGGAAGCTCGCCGATGGTGCCGGAGGGGATGATCTCGAATACGCCCTTACCGGCCTGACGCATGCCACTCGCGATGGCGAGCAATTCGTCCTTCCGGGCCAGCGTGCCGGGCACAGGACGGCCATCGAGACCCTGGTGGCCCATGATGCGTGAGGTCGAAAAGCCGACGGCGCCGGCCTCGATCGCCTCGCGCACCAGCCGGCCCATCACGGCGATCTCCTCGGGCGTCGCCGGCTCGTTGTTGGCCCCGCGCTCGCCCATCACATAACCGCGCAGGGCCCCATGCGGGACCTGGGCGGCAATGTCGATTGCGAGCTTCTGCTGGTCGAGCACGTCGAGGTACTCGGGGAAGCTCTCCCAACCCCACTTCATCCCCTCGGTGAGGGCCGCGCCCGGGATGTCCTCCACACCTTCCATCAGGGCGATCAGCCAGGGCTCGGCGCCCGGCCGGACGGGCGCGAAGCCGACGCCGCAGTTTCCCATCACCACCGTGGTGACGCCGTGCTGAGACGACGGCTTCATGTCCGTGTCCCAGGTCGCCTGACCGTCGTAGTGGGTATGGATATCGACGAAACCGGGGGTGACCATTCGCCCGTCCGCGTCGATGGTCTCGCGAGCGGCTTCTCCGGCGACCTTGCCGATCATGGCGATGTGCCCGCCATCGATGGCCAGGTCGGCGTCGAAGGGCCTGGCGCCCGTGCCATCGACGATATGGGCGTTGCGAATGATCAGGTCGTGCATGGTTCTCTTGCTCCCTTGAGCGCCGGGCTCTTTAGGGTCGCGCGGCGGCTCGACATTTGTCCGTCCTAGGCCAGGAGCGGAATTTGACGTATCTTCAAGCCGGAATGGTCGATCCGAATGCATCGGCAAGTCAAGATGGATGTTGTACATCACGGAAAAAAGGGCCACCAACTGCAGGTCGGCTGTTCTGTAGCGCTTGACACTGCGGCTCCCGCGGCCATACAATTTGAGTGTTGCTCAAATCACGGAGCCTGGCCTGTGGGCTCAGCCGGGTGGATGATGTACGCTAGGCCCAGGTGGTGAAGCACGCGAGCCCGCCTCGAACAGGCGCCTGGCGATGCGAACAACCACAACCATGAGAGGAATGCGCCGTGAGCGAATTCGACTTGATCATCCGAAATGGAACGATCGTCGATGGGACTGGACGCAACGCCTTTCACGGTGATGTCGCCGTCAAGGATGGGGTCATCGTCGCGGTCGGCCAGGCCATCGCGGGCTCGGCGGACGAGGTCATCGACGCCGCGGGTCGGCTGGTGACGCCCGGCTTTGTCGACGTCCACACCCACTACGACGGACAGGTGACCTGGGACGACACGCTCGAGCCGTCGTTCTCGCACGGCGTCACCACCGTGGTCACCGGCAACTGCGGTGTCGGATTTGCGCCCGTGCGTCCCGGCGGCCAGCGCCAGCTCATCGAGCTGATGGAGGGCGTCGAGGATATCCCCGGTTCGGCGCTCTGGGAGGGCATACGGTGGGACTGGGAGAGCTTCCCGGACTACCTGGACGCCATCGCCGACAAGCGCTGGTCCATGAACGTGGCCACTCAGGTCCCGCACGGAGCCATCCGCGCCTATGTGATGGGCGAACGCGGCGTGAAGAACGAGCCGGCCACGGCCGAGGACGTCCGCCGGATGGCGGACCTGGTCGAAGAGGCCGTCGACGCCGGCGCGGTCGGATTTTCCACCTCGCGGATCATCGGTCACCAGGCCCTCGACGGCACGTCGGTTCCGGGAACATTCGCGGGCGAGGACGAGGTCTTCGCGATCGGCCGGGCGCTCGCCAAGAGCGGCGCGGTGTTCGAACTGGTTCCCGGCGGCTCCGTCGGCACCGCGGGCCAGAATTGGAAGGGCGAGCAGACCCTCGCCTATGAGATCGACTGGATGGCGCGCCTGTCTCGGGAAGCGCAGATCCCCATCACCTATCTCATCGTCGAACACGACGATGATCCCGACGCCTGGAAGGAGGCGCTACGCCTGACCGAGGCGGCGAACCGGACGGGGGCGCGCCTGTCACCGCAGACCGCGGCCCGGCCGGCGGGGTTCCTGACCGGCTTTCAGAGCCAGCACATGTTTCAGCGCCGGCCCGGCTACTTGGCGCTGGCCGAACTTCCGTTCGACCAGCGCATCGCCGAACTGCGCAAGCCGCAGGTGAAACGCGCGATCCTGGCGGAGCCGGACGCGCCGCCAAAATCCGCCTCGATCAACGACAACCTGCATCTCGTCATCGCCGGCATGTTGCCGCACAACATCTTTCCGCTCGGCGATCCGGTGAACTACGAACCGACCGCGGATATGGCGGTCGCGGTCCAGGCGAAGCGGGACGGCGTGGAGCCCCAAGCGCGGCTCTACGACCTGATGCTCGAACAGGGTGGCTGCGCGATGCTGCTGATGCCGGCGTTGAACTACTCGCGCGGCAACCACGACGCCCTCCATGCGCTGCTCAGTCACCCGGACAGCATCATCGGCCTAGCCGACGGCGGAGCGCACTGCGGGATCACCTGCGACGCCTCGACGCCCACCTACATGCTCACCCACTGGGTGCGTGACCGAAGCCGCGGTCCTCGCCTCACCCTGGAGCAAGCTGTCCGCAAACAGACCTCCGAAACGGCCAACCTCTACGGCCTCACCGACCGCGGCGTGATCGCCGTGGGCAAGCGCGCGGACCTCAACGTGATCGACTTCGACCGCCTGGCGCTCAAGGCCCCCTACGCCGTGAGAGACCTGCCGGCGGGAGGGCAACGGATACTGCAAGGCGCCGAAGGCTATGTCGCTACGATCGTGTCGGGCGTCGTCACGCGGCGCAATGACGCCGACACCGGGGCCAGGCCGGGCCGGCTCGTACGGCGGGGGCAGTCGAGGACGGCGATCGCGGCCGAGTAAACACAAAGCCGCTGGCCGGAGCCGATCGAACATGAACGGGCGCAAAGTCGTCATTATAGGCGGCAGCATCACCGGACTGACCGGCGCGCTAGCCCTCAAGGCGCAGGGATTCGATGTCACCATCGTCGAGCGCGATCGCTCGCCGGGCGATTCCGTCCAGCCGGCGACCTCGAACACCTGGACGCGGCGCGGAGCGCTTCACGCTCTTCAACCGCACGTGCTGACGGCGCGCCTGCGCAACAAGCTGCACGAGTGGTACCCGGAACTCGTGGAGGACCTGCTGGACGCGGGCGCCTGGGAGCAGTCGTTCGAGGATACGATCCACCCCGACCTGGCACCCGGCTATCACGCCCCGCCGGGGGCGGAGCCCATCTCGGTTCTGATGTCACGGCGAACGACGCTCGAACTCGTCATGCGGCGGCATGTCGAACGGCGTGGTGTCGCGACATTTCTGGCCGGAACACGGGTGACATCGCTGCTCATCGAAGGCGACGAGGCGCCGATTGCGGCGCGAGGCGTGCGCATCGACGATGGTGAAGGTGAGCGCGACCTTTCGGCGGACGTGGTGATCGACGCGTCTGGCCGCACGACGAAGTTCGCCAATGCATTGCGGACCGCCGGCGCCGTGATTACTGACGAATATCACGCCTCAAACACGGTCTACTATGCCCGGCACTATCGGCTGAAGCCTGGAAAAACCTTCCCTTCGACATATGGACTGCCGGGTGTCATGTTTGGCGACATGGTCTTTGCGGCCTTGCCGGCCGATAACGGTGCGATGATCGTCACCCTGGCGGTCTTCAAGGACGATCCGCTCTTGTACGAGGCGGCGGGGCGGCTCGAGGTATTCGAGGAAATCGCCCGGCGCACGCCCCGTGTCGCGGCCTGGGTGGACCCATCCGTATCCGAGCCGACCAGCGCGGTGATGAGTTGGGCGAACATGGACTTTCTCTGGCGGACAACGCTCGCGGACGGCGCGCCACAGGTCCTGGGCTTCTTCTTCGCCGGCGACACGACGCTGCGGTCCAACCCCAAGTATGGCCGAGGCTGCACCTGCGGAACGATCGGCTCGCATATCCTGGCCGAGACACTGGCCAGCGTCAGCGATCCCGCGAAACGCGCGCTCCGCTATGAGGCGGCTCTGCGCGAGACGTTCCGAAGGGAATGGGAAGATCTGCTGGCGGTGGACCGCCGCGACTATGCACGGTTCGAGGCCGCCGCCGGGATACGACCGATGTCGTTCGGCGAGGCTTTGCAATCGCGGCTGCAGGACCACGTGCTCAGGCGAGCGATGGTCATCGACCCCCATGTCCAGCGCAAGATCATGAAAGGCTTCTTCGGCCTCGAGGACGCCAGCGCCTGGACCAAGGACCCCGTGACCTGGCTGAGGATCGCCGCCGCGGCGCTGCCGATCCACGGCAAGGACATGTTCAAGGAATTTACTATGCGGCCGAGCCGGCAGGAAATGCAGACTCTGATAGAAAGGTAGGCCAATGCTCACCGACAAGGAACTGCGGAACCTTGAGCTCACCAAGCGGTGGGAGCGGAACTGGAACAACGACGTCGACCGCATGATCGACGAATCCTATGCCGAGGATTGCGTCGTCGTGAACATGTTCACGGGACACGAGGCGCTCGGACGCGAGGGACTTCGAAAGGTCGAACACGCCATCAAGGCGTTTGATGGCGAACGACGCATGGAGATCACCAACATGGTGGCGAGCGGCGATGTCGTCGCTGTCCAGGCCGATGCGATCTTTGGGGGCTTCCGTGGCAAGGCGGTCGCCTTTCTGACGTTCAACGACGAAGGCCTGATCGTCAGCGACAACAGCTATGGCGAGGACCCGTCCGGCGCCTCGGTTCCGACCTCACCCAACTTCGTCGAAGAGGTCAGGGCGCAGGCGACCACATCTCGCGCGCACCCTCCAAGCACAAAGGGCGCGGAACCGCTGACAAACCAGGAGCGCGACAATATCGGGCGGGTCAAACGCTGGGAATCGACCTGGAACGACGCCGTCGATCGGATGGTAGATGAGTGCTACGCGCCGGATTGCGTGGTCGTCAACATGTTGACGGGTCACACCATGCACGGCCGCGAAGAACTTCGAGCGATCGAACACGCCATGCAGGCGTTCGACGGAACGCGGAAGATGGAAATTACGCGCATGGTCGCCAGCGGCGACAAGGTGGCCATCCAGATGGACGCCCTGTGGAACGTGGCGCGGTCCAAGGCCTGCGTGTTCCTGACCTTCAACGATGACGGACTGATCGTGGAGGACAACTCCTATGGGCAGGACCCATCGGGCGCATCCACTCCCGGATCGAAGAGCTTTCTGGAGTTCGCCAGTTCCTGACGGCCGATTATTCTAACGCGCCGGAACTTAGAAGGTTGGCGATTTTCTCGGCATCATAGCCGAGTACCCCGGCGAGAACCTCTTCCTTGTCTCGTGCGAAACCTGGGAGACTGCCGCCGATGCGGGCGGGCGTGCGGGAAAGTCGCGTTGCGGTGAATTCCACGGCGCCGTCGCGGCCGCACGCGTGCGGCAGATAGGCGAAATGCCCAAGACATAGCAGCTGCGGGTCCTTCATCAGCTCGACGCTGTTCTGCACGACGCTGGCGGGCACGCCGGCGGCCTGCAAGTCGGCCTCGATGGACTCGGCGGAACGGGCAGATGTCCACTGCGAAAGAGCCTGATCCATCTCTTCGCGCGCCTGCAACCTGTGGGCGAGGCTGGCGAACCGCGCCGCGTGGGGTTCGAGCGTGTCCACGACGGCGCAGAGCGAGCGCCAGCACCGGTCGTCGACACAGACGATCGCCACCCAGCGGTCGTCGCCCGCCGCGCGATAGACACCGTGCGGCGCCATGTTGGGATCTGTGTTCCCCTGTCGCGACTGCACTCGGCTGTTGGCGGTGTAGTCCAATACGGCGGGCGCAAGAAAATGCATCGCGGCTTCAGCCTGGGACATGTCGATGTATTGCCCCTCTCCGGTGAGTCGCCGGTGTTCCAGCGCCGCGAGAACGGAAATGGCGTTGTAGCGCGGCGCGATGTAGTCGGTGTAGGCGCTGAACGGGCCGGCCGGTGGGCGACCGGGCCAGCCGGTGAGCTCGAAGAAGCCCGCGATCGCCGCGGCCAGATTGCCGAAGCCGGCGAACTTCGCCATCGGACCAGTCTGACCCATCAGGGACGTGCTCAGCATGATGATGTCCGGTCTGATCGTCTTCAGGCTTTCATAGTCGTAACCGAAGACCTTCATCGTACCTGGCGAGAAGGATTCGCACACGACATCAGCCCATCGCACCAGGTCTTGGACAACCTCTCTCGACGCCTCGTTTGTGAGGTCGAGGGTGATCATCTTCTTGCCGAGGTTCATGTTGTGGAAGATGGCCGAATTCTCGGGGCTCGGATCGGCGTCGATGAACGGACGAACCGTCCGCGCCGCGTCAATCCGCCTGGTCGACTCGATCCTGACGACCGTGGCGCCGAAGTCGGCAAGATACCTCATGGCGTACGGGCCCGCGATCGCCCAGGAAAAGTCCAGGACGTTCAGACCGGCGAGCGGTCGGGCCGAGCTATCCTGATTTCGCGTGTTCGCACCGACCCTCGGCAGCCCTGGGCGTGGTCTCCTGTATTCGAGTTCGGCCAGAACCTCAGCGGTGTGCTCGCCGACATGCGGCGGGCGGCGGGTTGGTCTGATCGGCGAGGCGCTGAACTTCGCGAAAGCGCCTGGATATCGCACGTCCGCCAGTCGACCCGTTCCCGTCGGGGTGACGAAAAACGCACGGGCGGCCGCTTGCGGCCCATCCACGTTGTCCGCGATCGTCGCGATCGGTGCGATCAGCAAGCGCCGTTCCAATGCGATCTGCAACAGTTCGGCCTTGGTCTTGGATCGTGTGAACGCCTCGAGGCAGCGTTTCACCCTCTCGAACTCTTCGAGCGGTTCGACTCCCTCGGCCAGCATGATCCCGTAGCCGATCCAGTCCTTGTCCCGCGTCGCGGCGTCACAAAAGCCTTCCTCGAATACAAATTCCATGAGGCGCCGCGTCGCCAGGCCGAACGTCGGCCCGAACCCCTGCGTCATCGCGACGTAGCCGTCCTTCGCCGGCCATATGGAGCGCATCCGGACGTCGCCGACCCGGGGAGCGCCCGCGCTGCGGGTTGCCTGGATGTCGCCGATGGCCGCGGCCACGATGTTGCTCTGGGTGGCGATCGTCACCGCCTCCTGGGCGGACACGTCGACCCTTTGCCCCTCGCCGGTCCGATTGCGGTGGTGCAGGGCTACCATGACCCCCACCGTCGCCTCCGCCGCCGCATGCGAAAACGCCTGAGGCACGCTCACGCGGACAGGGGGGCGGTCGGCGTCGCCCGTGAGCGCCAGGGGGCCCCCCGCCGCCATGATCACGAGGTCGCTCCAGACCCACCGCGCCTTGGGCCCCGATCGACCGAACCCGGTGATCGATGCGTGGATCAACCCAGGGTTGATCCTCGCCAGCGCGTCGTCGCCCAGCCCAAGGGCCTCGAGGCGGTCGACGGGCTCGGACTCGACCAATACGTCCGCCGACTCGATCAAGCGCAGCAGGCGTTCGCGCCCCTTCGCGGTTTCGATATCGATCGTCACGCTGCGCTTGCCCCTCGACCAGGCGCACCATGACAAAGACAGATCGGGATCGCGCGCGTCGCCAAGAAAGGGCCCGCGCTTCCGACCCGGCGCGCCGCCGGGCGGCTCGACCTGTATCACGTCGCCCCCGAGGTCGGCCAAAAGCTGGGCGCACAACATGCCGTGCTCCAGCGTCAGGTCGACAACTCGCACAGACTTCAACAAACGCGGCGCGCTCCCTGATGACGGCTTGGCGAGGCCGACACTCTCGATATATGTTATCATGCGAACGATAGCATAACGCACTAACTGCGCAACTCGGGTGGTCCGGGGCGCTTTCTGCGGGCGGGTGGAGGCAAGCATGGATTTCGCCTGGACCGATGAGCAGGAAGCGTACCGCCAGGACGTGCGCCAATTCGCCAGCGAGGTCGCAACGCAGGCGCTGTTCGATGAGGTTCGGGCGGGAGGGGCCGAGGGCGCGCGCGGACCGCTGATGCGGCGGGCGCACCAAGAGATCGATCGCCGTGGCTGGTTGCGCATGTGCTGGCCGACCGAGTACGGCGGCGAGGCGAAATCGCCCTGGTTCCAGTACATCCTGTTCGCGGAACTCCATTCGGCCGGAGTCCCCTATTCGCTCGGCACCGCCGGCATGATCGGCCCGGCGATCATGACCTTCGGGACGGAGGACCAGAAGACCAAGTTCCTGCCCGGTATCTGGAGCGGAGAGATGCGGTGCGCGCTCGGCTATTCGGAGCCGAATGCGGGTTCGGACCTCGCCTCGCTGCGGACGCGCGCTGTCCGGGACGGTGACGACTGGGTGATCAACGGACAGAAGCTCTGGACCTCGGGCGCCCACGTCTCCACGCACGTCTGGCTTGCCGCCCGCACCAACCCGGAGGCGCCCAAGCATGCGGGAATCTCGATGTTCATCGTGCCGCTCGATGGGCCGGGCGTGACGATCAGGCCCGTCCATACCTACGCCGGTTGGCGAACGAACGAGGTGTTCTTCGACGACGTGCGGGTCGGGGGCGACGCGCTCATCGGCAAGGAGGATCGCGGTTGGTACATCGCAGCGAACGCGCTCGATCACGAACGCGTCTCCATCGGCGGCTATGCCGAACTGGCCCGGAGCTACGAGATCCTGCTGGCGCATCTCCGCGAGCACCGGCCCGAGCTCCTGGCCGAACCACAGGTGCGCGTCCGCCTGGCCGAGCTGATGGTCGAGCTGCACACCGTGCGCGCCCTGACCTTGACCAACGCCTCGATTATCGCCCGGGGCGAGACGCCGACGATGCAGGCCTCCATGGTCAAGGTGGCCAGCAGTGAATTCCGCTACCACCTCGGAAGCGCAGCGATGGACCTGCTCGGTCGATACGGCCCGCTTTCGAGCGCCTCTGGCGAACTCGCGCCGGCGGAAGGGCGCTTCGACAACCTCTACCGCCGCTCACCGATCCTGCGGTTCGGCGGCGGCGCGAACGAGCTTCAGCGCAGCATCATCGCGCAACGCGGGCTCGGCCTGCCCAGGCAATAGAGCGGCGAGCCGCCAAAGCCTCATTCACGGATATCCGGTCATGGACACTGCGCTCTCCGAAACCCAGGAACTCATCCGAGCTTCCATCCGGGACTATCTGCGTCGCGAAATCACCTTCGATCGTATTCGCGAACTCGAGTCGAACGGCGGCTACGACGAAGCCTTGTGGCTGCACCTTGGTCGATCGGGCTTCCTGGCGCTGCCGTTCGCGAGCCCGATTGGCGGCGGCGCCGGCCTGGTCGAGCTGGGCATTCTCGTCGAGGAGCTGACGCGGCGCGCCAGCGTCGCGCCGCTTATCGAGACGCTCACCTGCGCCATGTGCGTCGAGCGATTTGGTGATCCCGGATTGGCCGGCGAGATCATCCCCCAGGTCGTAAGTGGCGGAATGCGGATCAGTCCCGCGCTGCTTGAGCGGGACGATCGCTATGATCACGCGATGCTCCCCTTCGATGGCGGCGCGATCTCGGGAACCAAGTGCTTCGTCGACTATGCTCCCTCCGCCACCCACTATCTCGTCTCCGCGCTCGACGGCGGCGAACTCGTGCTGGCGCTGGCCGAGGCCAACCCAGACAATGCGACCCTGCGGATGCTCGACAACATCTCACGCCTGCCGCAGGCGAATGTGACCTTCAGCCGGACGCCGGTGCGACGGGTCGCCGGGGCCGAGGCGCTACATTGGCTGGTGGGCGTCAACCGGGTGTTGTCGGCGGTCCAACGCCTCGGCGCCGCTCAGCAGGCGTTAGAGATGACCGTCGACTACGTGAAGGCGCGGGAGCAGTTCGGCCAGCCCATCGGCGCATTCCAGGCGGTGCAGCACCACTGCGCGAACATGGCGACGATGGTCGAGGCCTGCCGCTTCCTGACCTACGAATGCCTTTGGCAGATGGATGAAGGCGCTATGGACGATCGCCTGGTTGCGACGGCGAAGAACTGGGCGGCCAGGACCGTCACCGAGGTCACGATGCTCGCGCATGAACTGCATGGCGGCATCGGCGTGACTGAGGAATACGACCTGCACTTCTTCACCCGGCGCGGCAAGGACCGGGCCGTGGCGTGGGGCTCGGCGGACGAGACGCTCCGCTACCTCGCCGACACCGTAGGACAGCAGAACAGCTGGCACTGAAACAGGCCCCCTCAGGCGGGTGGGCCGCATACTGGGAGACAACGTGAACCAGCATCTGGACAGCGCCACAGGCGAACCCGTCGTTTTCGTGGACAAGCACGAGCAGGGGAAGATCTGGGTCATCACCCTGAACCGGCCGCACCGGATGAATGCGCTGGGGGACAACATGGCGACGGCTCTGAGTGAGGCGCTGGAGGCCTATCGCGACGACAAGGCAGCCCGCGTGGCCATCCTGACGGGCGCGGGAGACCGCGCCTTCTGCGCGGGGGCCGACCTCAAACAGACCGCTGAGATCCGCGAGGCGCGGGCCCGCGGCGAGGAGCCGAAATCCAGCGGCATCGGCGAGATCCGCTTCTACAACATGACCGAGAACCTCAATCTGTGGAAACCCACCATCGCCGCGATCAACGGCTTCGCGGTGGCTGGGGGCTTCATGATCGCCATGCAGTGCGACATCCGGATCATGGCCGAGCACGCCAAGGTCGGCGTCGCGGAGGTGCGATGGAACATGGGCGGTGGTGGTTGGATGGCGCCCTTGACCCGCCAGATGCCGATGGGCGCGGCGCTCGAGTTGTGTCTCTGGGGGGACACCCAGTACACCGCCCAGCGCTGCTACGAGATCGGCTGGGCTCAGCGGGTGACGGCCCGCGCCGAACTCATGCCGGTCGCAATGGCCTTCGCCCAGCTCATGCTCGACATGGCGCCGCGGGAAGTGCGCAACGTCAAGCAGATGCTCTATCGCGGCTTCAACATGAATCCGATGGACTCCCTGACCTACGGCCGCTGGCTGGAGCAGAACCTGCACGGCATGCAGGACAGCATCGAGGGGCCCAAGGCGTTCGCCGAAAAGCGCCGCCCAAATTTCATCGACGGATGAACCCCGGCGCGACGGCGCGCCAATTCACCGGCGGCCTTCGTTCAGCCGGCCCTGGCCTTGGCTTGCTGTTCGTCGGCGTGCTTCTGGATCATGGCGCCGGCCGCCTGCATCGCCTTGCCCATGAACTCGTGAGCGTTGGCCGCAGTGTAGTCGTAGGACGCCTGACGACTGGCATTGGCCCCCTTGAACACCGGCGCGACGTGATCAGCCCACAACTGGTATGACTTAAGCGTGTGGTCCCAGGCAGCCCAGTTGTGCGCCAGCTGCAGGAAAGCGCCGAACTCGCCCTGCTGGCCGCGCAGGCGGTTGATCTGGGCGATGGCGTCGTCGGGCGTGCCGATTACCGCCTGACCGCTTTCGATCATCGCGTCTACCGGATCGACGCCGGCTCCGGGGGCCGGAGCGAGCGGATTGATCTTGGCGAAATACTCCCGCCACTTGTGAAGACCCCACTGGACATTGGCTCTGGCCTGGGACCGCGTCTCGGCGATGTGGACCGGGCCCACGAGCCTCAATCGCCCGCGATCCATCGTGCGGCCGTTCTCCCTGGCGATGTCGCAGGCGATCTTCCAGTTGGTTCCAAGGGCGTCGAAACCGCTGGCGTTGGTGGCCGCCACGCACAGCATGCCCAGGTCGTGCTTGCCGGCCGCGCGTCCGCCCGACGGGCTGACGGCGCTGGCCACCACCACCTCGGGATGGGGCCTGGTGTAGGGCAGCAGGTGGGCGCGGGCGTTGACCAGGTTGTACCACTCCGTCTTCTCGGTCACGACCTCGCCCTTGAACAGGCGCAGGATGACTTCGAGCCCTTCTATCATGCGGTCGCGCTGGCTCATGGGATCGACGCCCAACATCATGGCGTCCGATGGAAGGAGGCCAGGCCCCACCCCGAACATCACCCTCCCCCGGGTCATGTGATCGAGTTGGATGATGCGGTTCGCCGCCATCAGGGGGTTGTGGTAGGGCAAGGAGACGACGCCGGTGCCCAGCCTTATACTCTTGGTGCGTCCCGCCGCTGCGGCGATGAACAGCTCGGGGCTGGAGATGATCTCGAAACCGGCCGAATGGTGCTCGCCGACCCAGGCTTCCTCATATCCAAACCGATCCAGCGCCTCAATCAGCTCCAGGTCCCGATGCAGCGCCTCGGTGGGGTCCCGATCGAGCGGATGGAAAGGCGCAAGGAAGATGCCGTTGCGCATGGGCAGGCCGCCCGCATCCTGGCCGTTCGACTTCATGGGACCTCTCCGGTGTGCATCGATCGAACATGGAACATTCGCCGGCGCCTCGCCAGGGCCCCTGGTCGCGGTCAGCTCAGTTCGAGCCCCTCCAGCTTGCCGTTCTCCCGCCAAGCGGCCAGCAGCGCATTGAAGGCGTTGGCCCCGGGCGTGTAGATGTCGGCCCCGAACTTGCCGGCGCTCTCATCGAACTTACCTTCGTTGTTATAGTAGCCGGGCGTGCACGACTCGAGGAACGCATTGTTGTTGCCGGCGAGCGATCGAATTGTGGCCACCCATTGCGCCTCGGCCTGGGCAGTGGGCTGCACGCAGTCCGCGCCCCGGGCCCTTGCCTCGTTGATGATGTAGGCGATGTGCCGCGCCTGGCCGCCGATCATCGAACTGAAGTTGACGGAAATGCCGTTCTGCGACGCGCCGACGAAGAACCAGTTGGGGAAACCGTGGCAAGAGTGGCCGTGCAAGGTGCGCATGCCGCCTGACCAGTAGTCATAGAGAGATTGGCCGCCCCTTCCGTAGATCTCTAAACCGATGCGGCGCCTGAAAGCGGTGCTGATCTCGAAGCCGGTAGCGAAGATGACGCAGTCGACCTCATATTCGACGCCGTTTGCCATCACGCCGTTCCTGGTGATCCGCTCCACGCCCTTGCTGGCGCTGGTGTCGACCAATGTCACGTTGGGACGGTTGAACGTCGGCAGATAGTCGTCGTTGAAGGTCGGGCGTTTGCAGAACTGGCGATACCACGGCTTCAGCTCCTCGGCGAGGCGGGGGTTCTTCACGGTCTGGTCCACCCGCGCGCGGACATGGTTCATCTTCTGGAAATCGGCCAGTTCGCCCAGGCGCGCCGCCTCTTCCGGGGAGAGATCCGACTTCGCGCCCACCGGAAACAGCGACTGAAGATTGCGGAAGATGTCGGTCCAGGCGTCGTTGACGAGATCGACCTCGAACGGGCGGCCGGTCACCACGTCGTTGAAGTTCTCCTGGCGCTCCAGCTGCCAGCCCGGCTTCAGGCTCTGCGCCCATTCCGAGTCGGTCGGCTTGTTGCCCCGGAAATCGACCGAAGAGGGCGTTCTCTGGAAGACATACAGACGCTGGGCGCTGGCGCCGACGTGGGGCACGCATTGTATGGCGGTCGCGCCGGTGCCGATGACCGCCACGCGCTTGTCGGCCAGCTTGTGCAGATTGCCGTTGGTGTCCCCGTCGGTGTAGCCGTAGTCCCACCGGCTGGTGTGGAAGGTGTGGCCCTCGAAGTCGTCAAGGCCGGGGATGCCCGGCAGCTTGGGGCGGTTCGCCGGGCCAGTCGCCAACACGACGAAACGCGCTTTCATCGCGTCGTTCCGGTTGGTGGAGACGATCCAGCGCTCGAGGTCTTCGTTCCAGCGCAGTTCGGTCACCCGGGTCTGGAAACAGGCGACGTCGTAGAGGTTATAGGTGCGGGCGATGCGCTTCGAATGCTCGAAGATCTCGGGCGCGTACGAATATTTCTCCTTCGGGACGTAGTTCGTCTCCTCCAGCAAGGGCAGATAGCAGTAGGATTCGATGTCGCACTGCGCGCCTGGATACCGGTTCCAGTACCAGGTGCCGCCAAAGTCGCCGCCGGCCTCAATGATCCGGATGTCGGCGAGTCCGGCCTCGCGCAGGCGGGTGGCCGCGATGAGACCAGCGAAGCCGCCGCCGATGACGACCACCTCCACCTCGTCCGTCAGCGGCTCGCGGCTGAATTCCGGGTCCGCGTAGGGGTCTTCTTCGACGTAGCGGGCATAGCGCCCGCGCAACTCGATATACTGACCCTCGCCGTCCGAGCGCAGGCGCTTGTCGCGCTCCCGCCGATACTTTTCGCGCAAGGCGTCGGGATCGAAACCAACCGCGTGCTTCAGCGTCGTCGCGTCGTCGGCCATGTTTCCTACCTGGTCAGCATGTCTAGAAATTGAGTATCACTCAAACGTACGGGCCAGACGGTGCGGGAGTCAATGCCCATGCCGCTCCTTGGGCCCGGGATGAACCAGCCAATAGAGGCCCACCAGCAATATCCAACCCGGCAGCGAGAGGCCCGCGCCGAATAGCGCGACGGGGCCAGCGGCGGCGAACGGGCCGGACGTCGCCACCAGGCCGAATGTGCCGAACCACGAGAGCGCCGCCGCGAGACAGGCCGCATAGCCGAGCCATGCCGGCAGGTGGCGCAAACGGAACGTCGCCAAGCCGATGGCGCCCAGCAGCAGCGATTGGATCGCATAGGAGATATCGAGATCGTAGAGGCCCAGTTGCGCAAGCAGCGCCAGGGCGGACTGCCCCAAACCGGCGATGAGAGGGGTGACGAGGAAAAGGAACGCGATCACGACCCCCGCCGTCGCAGCGCACAGACCAGACCCGAAGATCAGCATCCAGAGCCACCCGCGGGAAGCTTCCTCGGCTTGGCGCGTAACCGCCGAGATGAAGATCAGCAGCGCCAAACCAATGGGGAGCTGGATCACGCCCAGATAGTTTCCAAGCATCAGAGCGCCACGGTGCGACACGTTGAAGGCCACAAGGTCGGCGCCCGGCCCGAAGGGGGGTATCGGCGCAATGAATAACGGCGCTAGAATCAGAAGAAGATTGGCAACGCCCAGCAAACCCATGGCGCGATATGTCGATCGGTCCATCATTGATCCCCTATTGCAGAGAAACAGGTTATGAGCGGACCAAGCCCTCATATTCATTCGCGGCCACGCGCTCGCAAATGTCGCGGTAGACATTGAGGCCGCCGGCATAGGGCATGAACACGCGCGGCTTGCCCGGCACGTTGGCGCCCAGGTACCAGGACGCCGCCTTCAAGAACAACGTCGGCTTGACGGCCTCGTTCACTGTCGTCACCCATCGGTCTTCCGCGTCCGCGTCCGCCCGGATCTGCGCGCATTTGTCGGCGCGTGTCCGCTCCAGCAACCGGGTCAGCCAGTCTACTTGCTGCTCGATGGCCATGACCATGTTGGTGAACACCGAAGGGCTGCCGGGCCCTACGAGGATGAAGAGGTTCGGAAAGCCGGCCACCATCAGCCCCAGATAGGACCGTGGCCCGGCCGACCAGCGCTCATACAGCGAAGCGCCCCCGGCGCCGCGGATATCGATACGCAACATCGATCCGGTCATCGCATCGAAGCCCGTCGCGAACACGATCGCGTCGAGGTCCAGATGGCGTTGGCTGGTCTGTATGCCTCTTGGGGTGATCCGCTGCAGTCGCTCCTTGCGGAGATCCACCAGCGTGACGTTTTCGCGGTTGTAGGTCTCGTAATAGCCGGTATCGAGGCAGATGCGCTTGGTCCCGATCGGGTAGTGGGCGGGACAAAGACTTTCCGCCGCGGCGGGATCTTTC
>JAQGIW010000062.1 GCA_028290905.1 Caulobacteraceae bacterium
AGAAGCAGGTTTGCACCCGATCGCAGCATCTTGGCCAGGTGGACGCGGTTGCGCTCGCCGCCCGACAGCTGGCCCACCTTCTTCTGCTGGTCGCCGCCCTTGAAGTTGAACGAACCCACATAGGACCGCGTGTTGATCTCGCGCTTGCCCACCGCCAGCACGTCGAGGCCGCCGGAGATCTCCTGCCAGACGGTCTTGGCGGGATCCAGGGTGTCGCGGCTCTGGTCGACATAGGCCAGCTTCACCGTCTCGCCCAGCCGGATCGTGCCCTGGTCGGGCTTCTCCTGGCCGGTGATCAGCTTGAACAGGGTCGACTTGCCGGCGCCGTTGGGGCCGATCACGCCGACGATGCCGTTGGGCGGCAGCTTGAAGGTCAGGTCCTTGAACAGGACCTTGTCGCCGTACTCCTTCTCCAGGCCCTGCACCTCGATCACCACGTTGCCCAGTCGCGGCCCGGGCAGGATCTGGATGGTGGCGAAGCTCTGCTTCTCGCGCTCCTGCTGGTTGACCATCTCGTCGTAGGCGGCCAGGCGGGCCTTGGACTTGGCCTGGCGGGCCTTGGCGGAGGCGCGCACCCATTCCAGCTCGCGGGCCATGGCGCGCTGGCGGGACTCGCTCTCCGACTGCTCCTGGCGGACGCGCTTTTCCTTCTGCTCCAGCCAGCCGGAGTAGTTGCCCTCATAGGGGACGCCCTTCCCGCGATCGAGCTCCAGGGTCCACTTGGTCACCTGGTCGAGGAAGTAGCGATCGTGGGTGACGAGGATCACGCAGCCCGGGAAATTCTCCAGGTGGTGCTGCAGCCAGGCCACCGACTCGGCGTCCAGGTGGTTGGTGGGCTCGTCCAGCAGCAGCATGTCGGGCTTGGAGAGCAGCAGCCGCGCCAGGGCGACCCGCCGCCGCTCGCCGCCGGAGAGCTTGTCGACGGGGGAGTCATCGGGCGGACAGCGCAGGGCGCCCATGGCCATCTCGATCTTGGAATCGATATCCCACAGGTCGCCGGCGTCGAGCTTTTCCTGGAGGACGGTCATCTCCTCCATCAGCGCGTCTGTGTAGTCCTCGCCCAGCTTGGCGGCGACGGCGTTGTAGGCGTCGAAGGTTTTCTTCTCCTCGCACCAGGCGATGACGTTTCCCCACACGTCGAGGCTGGGGTCGAGATGCGGCTCCTGCTCCAGATAGCCCATCTTCGTCCCGTCGAGCGCCTTGGCCTCGCCGTTGAACTCCTTGTCGATGCCCGCCATGATCTTGAGCAGGGTCGACTTGCCGGAGCCGTTGACGCCCACCACCCCGATCTTGGCGTCGGGGTAGAAGCTGAGCCAGATGTTCTCGAACAGCTTCTTGCCGCCGGGGAAGGTCTTCGAGAGGCCTTGCATCTGGAAAATATATTGAGCGGCCATGCGGGCTCCGCGCGGGGGTTGGCGAGTTGTAGGGAGGTTGCGCGCGGAGATAGCGACGGCGGCCGCCCTTGCCAAGTCGCCCTTGCCAAGTGGGGGGACGCAGTCGAGGTTGCGGCATGGCGAAATCCAAGTCGCGGTGTGTGGCGTTCTGCGTCGCGGCGGGCCTTCTCACGGCCGGCGCGGCTGGGGCGGGGGACATGAACAAAGGCCAGTCCATGGCGCACCGCGCCCGACCCCGCGAGATGTCGATCGAAAAGCTCCGGGGCCTGCTGTGGGCCGGCCGGACGACCTCCGCCCAGCTGGTCGCTGGATATGAGGCGGCCATCGCCGCGAACGACCGGGCCGGGGCGAACCTGCACGCGCTGATCGCCCTCGATCCGCGCGCCGGCGAGACTGCCCGCGCCCTCGACGCCGCCCGCCGCCCACGGGAGCCCGCCGTCGCGCTCGACGGCATACCGATCCTGATCAAGGACAACATCGACGTCGACGACGGCCTGGCGACGACGGCGGGATCCCTGGCCCTGAAGGACAATGTCACCGGCCGCGACGCCCCCCTGGTGGCGCGCCTGCGGGCGGCCGGGGCCGTGGTCCTCGGCAAGACCAATCTCTCCGAGTGGGCCAACTTCCGGTCCACCGCCTCGCTGAGCGGCTGGAGCGCGGTGGGCGGCCAGACGCGCAACGCCCGTGACGCCTTGCGCAGCCCTTGCG
Source organism: Caulobacteraceae bacterium (assembly GCA_028290905.1). Lineage (GTDB taxonomy): Bacteria > Pseudomonadota > Alphaproteobacteria > Caulobacterales > Caulobacteraceae > Acaudatibacter. The sequence goes on from JAQGIW010000062.1 coordinate 2,103, forward strand.
GCTCCAGTTCGGGGAGCGCGGTGGCCGTGGCGGCCGGCTTCGCGGCCGGGGCGGTCGGCACCGAGACCGACGGCTCCATCACCTGCCCGGCGGCGGTGAACGGTGTCGTGGGGCTGAAGCCCACCGTGGGCCTGGTCTCGCGCACCCACGTCGTGCCGATCAGCGCCACCCAGGACACGCCCGGCCCCATCGCCCTGACCGTCCGCGACGCCGCCATCCTGCTCACCGCCATGGCGGGCAGCGACGGCGCCGATCCGGCGACGAGGGAGGCGGACGCCCGCCGCACCGACTATGCCGCCAAGCTGGACACCGGCGCCCTACGCGGCGCCCGCATCGGCGTCATGCGGTTCGCCACCGGCTACCACCCGGGCACGGACGAGGTGTTCGAGGCCGCCCTCGCGCGCCTGCGTGTCGCAGGCGCGGTGCTCGTGGAGATCAAGGAGGGGCCCGACCGAAAGGCCCTCGGCGCGGCGGAGCACAAGGTGCTGCTCACCGAGTTCAAGATCGGCGTGGAGGCCTATCTCGCCGGCGCCTCGCCCGGTCGCGACCAACCCCGCACCCTGGCCGACCTGATCGCCTTCAATCGCGGCCACGCGGCCGACGAGCTGCCGATCTTCGGCCAGGAGCTGTTCGAGGCCGCCGACAAGACCACGGGCCTCGACGATCCAGAGTACCGCGCCGCCCTGGCGATGGCGAAGCGGCTGGCCGGTCCGGAGGGGATCGATCGCCTGCTGGCCGAAGGCGGCGTGGTGGCCCTCGTCGCCCCCACCATGGGCCCGCCCTGCCTGATCGACCCGGTGCTGAAGGACCAGTTCGTAGGCGGCGGCGCCGGCCAGCTGGCCGCCGTATCCGGCTACCCCCACCTCACCGTCCCGATGGGCGAGGTCAGCGGCCTCCCCGTAGGCCTCTCCTTCATCGGCCCGGCATGGTCCGAATCCACCCTCCTCAGCCTCGGCTACGCCTTCGAACAAACGCGGCCTTAGGGGTGGCGCGTCTCTCCCCCCTCTGGGGGGAGTACGG
>JAQGIW010000077.1 GCA_028290905.1 Caulobacteraceae bacterium
TTTCCACCGAGCTGTCGCTGCCGGCGGCGGGGCCCGACCCGCAGGTCGTCTATGCGCAGTTGCAGCCCGAGGTGGGCCGCCTGAAGGACGCCGCCGCCCACGCCCAGAAGGGCGCGATGCTGCTGCCGTGGGACGCCGATGCCCTGGCCTTCAGCGCCCTGCTGTTCTCCGAGTCCGGCCGCACCGACGACGCCGGCCTGGCCCTGACCAAGAGCCTGCAGATGGCGCCCGGCAACCCGGTGGTGCAGACCTTCCGCTTCCACATGTACGAGTGGCTGGGCCGCTGGGACGACGCCCTCAACATCCTGGGTGACGAGGCGACGCGGCCGGCGCAGCTGGCGCAGGAGGACGACCTGGCGGCCACCCGTCTCTTCCTCACAGCGATGAAGACCGAGGACGGCCCGGCCAAGGCGGCGGCGCGGGCGGCCGAGCTCGTCTCGGCGCAGAAAGACCGCAGCCACCTGATGGCGGCGATCAGCCATCTCTCGGCCCTGGGCTTCGTCGACGACGCCTTCCGCCTCGCCCAGCAGTATCCGCCCTCGGCGGGTTCCGACGACCTCTCGACCCTGTTCACGCCCCTCGCCGCGCCGATGCGCCAGGATCCGGGTTTCATGGCCCTGGCGGCGCGGCTGGGGCTGGCAGACTACTGGAAGGCCGCCCGCCGGTGGCCGGACTTCTGCGCCGACGCCGGCCTGCCCTATCGCTGCGCCGATGAAGCGGCGAAGTACGCGGCGAAGTAGGGCGATGAGGCTTACCGGAGCGCGGGCTTCCAGCCCGCATCTTCTCTTTCCTGCTCGGAAGAAAGGGCGGGCTGGAAGCCCGCGCTCCGGGCGCCTCCTGTCCCTTCTGGCGGCCTCCGCCATGATGCTGGGGAGCGGCGCCGGGGCGCGGGCGCAGGTGATGGAGATCGGGGACGACGGGTCGGTGACGACGTTCAGCGGGCCGACGCAGTTCCTCTCCTCCGGCGCGCGTCCTCTGACGCCGCCGCCCGCGGAGCGGACTGTCGGAGGGACGCAGACCCCCTCTCCGGCCGTTGCCGAGGCAATCGACGCCGCTTCCGCCCGCCACCAGATGGATCCGCGCCTGGCCGAGGCGGTCGCTTGGCGGGAGTCGCGCTTCAACCCGGCGGCGGTGTCGCCCAAGGGCGCGCGGGGCGTGATGCAGCTGATGCCGGGAACGGCGCTGGCGCTCGGCGTCGACGCCGCCGACCCGGCCGGCAACATCGAGGGGGGCGTCGACTATTTGTCGCGGATGATCCGCCGGTTCGATGGCGACCTCACCAAGGCCCTGGCCGCCTACAACGCCGGCCCCGAGGCGGTGGAGCGCTACGGCGGCGTCCCGCCCTACGCCGAGACCATCGCCTATGTCGACGCCGTCCTGGGGCGCCTGAACAAGGCCGGGGGGACCCCTAGAGCAAACTCGGATCAGGTGGAATCACCTGATCCGAGATGATTTGCTCTTCTGTAACGGGCCCTCCAGTGTCAATCCCTGCCGAGCTTAATCCTATCGCCGGTGTCTTGCTTCTGTCCGCAGTCGGCGCTGGGCCGCTGCTTTATGGGGTCTGATGAGGATTGGCCGACCAATCTAGGGTTGCGCAGTCATCCTTGGGAGCTGCTTGCGCAAATGCGGCCTGGCCAGATCCATCGTCCCGGCGAAGGGACTTGGCTCCGGGGGGGCTGATGGTGAGGGCCCGCCCGAAGAGTGTCTGGTCTCCTGAGTTCAGGCGGCCGCCATGGCGGCCGCGGCTTGGTGGGCGACAAATTCAGTCCCGTCGCGCAGCATCCGATGCAGCACGACCGAGAGCTTGCGGGCCAAGGCGACCTTGGCCTTGCGTGGACCGGCGCGCCTGGCCACGCCCAGCGCCCAGGTCTTCAGGTCCGAGCCTCTGACCGGCCGGCTCAGGATGACGTTGGCCGCCTCGTAGAGCGCGGTCCGTACGCTGACGTCGCCGATCTTGGAGATCCGGCCGGTGTAGTCGGTCTCACCCGACTGATACTTCTTCGGCGTCAGGCCGAAGTGGGCGCCGACCATCCGCGATGATCGGAACCGACCCGCCTCGTCGATCGCGGCGACGAAGGTCAGGGCCACCAGCGGGCCGACGCCGGGTGTGGTCATCAGGCGCCGGCTGCGCTCATCGTCCCGCGCCATCGTTCGCACCCTTCGTTCGAACAGCCGCAGTTCCTGTTCCAACACCCCTCGCGCCTTCAGCAGCGCTTCGGCGATCGTCTGCAGCGTGGGCTGGCCCTCCACCAAGGCCTCGACCCGCGCCGCATAGGTCCGCGGCGTCGTCGGTCCCACCTTCAGCCCAAAGCCGCGCAGGATCCCCCGCAGGCTCATCTCCACGTCGTGAAGCTTGCCCTGCAACAGCTTGCGCGCCGTCAGCACCGCGCGAACCTCCTGAGCCGACAGGGACTTGCAGTGCACCGCGCGGAACCAGCCCATGCGCATCAGCTGCGCGATCCCGCGGGCGTCCTTCTTGTCGGTCTTCACCGGCATGGTCTTGAAGGCGGCGCGCACGTGCCGCGTCTCCAAAAGCTCCACCGCCAAGCCCGCCTTCGCCATCGCCGCATACAGCCACTGCGACAGAGGCCCAGCCTCCAGGCCAATCCGCTCCATCGACAAGCCCAGCTCGCCGAACCAGCCGATCAGCGCCTCCGGCTCACTTAAGACCTTGGCCTCGCGAACAATCCGCCCCTCAGCATCGACAACACACACGCTCGAGCATTCCAAAGACACATCGATACCGGCATAATGCTTCATGGTCGTTCCTCGATGATGCTTGGCGCAGGTCCACCCTGACGCCGTTCAAACACCATCATTCTGAGGGACGACCACCCAACCTCAAGAGGTCAGGCCCCTAGCGCCGGCCCGTTACCCTATCTAACCTCATACACCGGGGCGTTCGGTGTTCGCCGAACCCGTTCCCACTTCGGCGGCGAACGCCCTAGCCGGGCTCGCCCAGGGCCCGGACCACCAGTTCGCGGACGTTGGGGGACAGCTGCGGCGAGGCGGCGATGCGCTCGAGCTGGGCGCGCATGAGCGCGGCCAGGGCCGGGGTGTAGCGCGCCCAGCTGCCCAGCGGCTCGACCAGCCGCGCCGCGATGTTGGGATTGAATCCGTCGATCATCAGGATCTGGTCGGCCAGGAACCGGTAGCCGGCGCCGCTGGGATCGTGGAACCGGGCCGGATTGCCGGCGGCGAAGGTCGCCACCAGGCTTCGCAGCCGGTTGGGGGTGCGCGCGTCGAAGGCGGGATGGGCGGTGAGACCCATGACCCGGCCCAGCGCGCCCTCCGACGGATCGCGCGCCTGGACCGCGAACCACTTGTCGATGACCAGGGGCTCGTCCTTCCAGCGCTCGTAGAACTTCGCCAACGCCGCCTCGGCGTCCTCGCCCCCCAACAGGATCAGGGCGTTCAGGCCGCCGATGGAGTCGGTCATATTGGCGGCGGCGTCGAAGTGCCCGCGGGCGCGTTCCCGGTTCAGCGGGTGAGGATCGGCGACGAGCAGTTCCAGCGCGGCGTTGCGCAGGGCGCGGCGCCCCGCCGAATCGGCGTCGGGGGAGAAGGAGCCCGGCTCCTGAAGCCCGCCGTGAAGCCGCCGGAGCACGACTCCGAGGTGCAGGGCCATGCGGTTGCGAAGCGCCTCTCGCGCGGCGTGGAGGGCGGCCGGATCGGCCGGCGCGGAGAGCACGGCCAGATCGCCCTCGCCGGGGAGGGAGAGAAGCAGGGCCTTCAGGGCCGGCTCCGCGGACTGGTCGTCGAGGGCGCGGCGCATGGCCTCGGCATAGCGCTCCTCGGCGACCTCGTCGGGTCGCCCGGCCGCACGGGCGAGGATGAGATCGCGCGCCAGGCCCTGGCCGGCCTCCCAGCGGTTGAACAGGTCGGGATCGGCCGCCAGCAGGCCGTAGGCGTCCCGGGCCGGCGCGTCGGTGGTGAGGTTGATCGGGGCGGAGAAGCCGCGGAGGGCCGACAGGATCGGCGTGTCGGGGATCCCTTCCAGCCGCACGCGCTGCACCGGCCTGTCGAGGACGATCACCTCGGTGTCGCGCATGGGGCCGCCGTCCTGGTCGAGCAGCCCCAGGGCGATGGGAATCGGCAGCGAATGCTTCACCGGCTGGCCGGGCGTCGGCGACGTCGACTGGGTGAAGGTGAGGTCCAGCGCCTGCGCGGCGGGGTCGTAGAGCGCCGCGATGGCGACGCTGGGGGTGCCGGCCTGTTCGTACCAGGCGAAGAAGTCGGAAAGGTCTCGGCCCGAGACGTCGGCGAAACACTGGATGAATGCCTCGACCGTGGTCGCATGCCCGTCCCAGCGCTCGAAGTAGAGGTCCATGCCGCAGCGGAAATCGGCGTCGCCGATCAGCAGCTTCAGCATTCGGATCACTTCCGCGCCCTTGTCGTAGACCGTGGCCGTGTAGAAGTTGTCGATCTTCTGGTAGCTGGATGGCCGCACCGGGTGGGCGAGCGGGCCCGCGTCCTCCGCGAACTGCCGGGCGCGAAGAGCCTTGACCTCCTTGATGCGCTGGACCGCGTGGCCGCGCTGGTCGGCCGAGAAGGCCTGGTCGCGGAACACGGTCAGGCCCTCCTTCAGGCAGAGCTGGAACCAGTCCCGGCAGGTGATGCGGTTGCCGGTCCAGTTGTGGAAGTACTCGTGGGCCACCACACCCTCGATCCGCTCGTAGTCGACGTCGGTGGCGGTGGCGGGATCGGCGAGGACCAGGGACGAGTTGAAGATGTTAAGGCCCTTGTTCTCCATCGCCCCGGCATTGAAGTCGCGCACGGCGACGATCATGAACAGGTCGAGATCGTATTCGCGGCCGAACGCCTCCTCGTCCCAGCGCATGGCGCGCTTGAGGCTGTCCATGGCGTAGACGGCGCGCGGCGCCATGCCCGGATCGACGTAGACGCGCAGGGCGACGGTGCGGCCACTCATGGTGACGAAGCTGTCCTCCAGCACGTCGAGCTGGCCGGCCACCAGGGCAAAGAGATAGCAGGGCTTGGGAAAGGGATCGTTCCACACGGCGAAGTGGCGGCCGCCCGGCAGGTCGCCCGCCTCGACCAGATTGCCGTTCGAGAGCAGGTGGCGGAAATCCTTCGAGGCCTCGAGCCGCACCGTGAACCGTGACAGCACGTCGGGTCGGTCGGCGAACCAGCTGATCTTGCGGAAGCCCTCCGCCTCGCACTGGGTGCAGAACCGGCCGCCGGACATGTAGAGCCCCTCCAGGGCCGTGTTGGCGGCGGGCTCGATTTCGACCTCGGTCTCCAGGACGAAGGCGTCGGGCACGTTCGGCACCGTCAGCCACTCCTCGTCGACGGCATAGTCGACGGGCGGTAGCGTCCGCCCGTCCACGGCCACCGAAATCGGCCTGAGTCGCTCGCCGTTAAGCCTCAGCGGCTCGGCGTGGTCGCCTTCGCGGCGGATGGAGAGCCTCGCCTTCACCCGTGTCGCGTTCGGATCCAGGGCGATGTCGAGGCCGACGTCGTCGATCAGGAAGGCGGGCGGGCGATAATCGGAGAGCCTTACCGGCGGAGGATTTTCGGTGCGCATCGGAAGCGTTTAGCCCCCGCCCGCCCAAATCGCCACGTCCTGATTGGCCGTCGTACCCCGCGGATTCAGCGGCGCCGGCCCAGGAAGGGGACGAGCATCGGCGTCCGGCGGCGGTAGTCGTCGTAGGCCGGCCCCAGCTCCTGGATCAGGAAGCGTTCCTCCTCCCGCGCCTTCATCCACCAGCCGAGGGTCAAGACCGCGGCCCCAGCGACAGCGGCCGGCGTGCCGAGCTCCGTCGCCAGCAGGAAGCTCGCAGCGATGATGCCGGTGTAGATCGGGTGTCGCACGAGGCGGAAGGGACCGCCTTCGACCACCCGATGCCCCTCCTTGCGAGTGATCGAACCCGACCACAGCGACCCCAGCCAAAGCCGCGCCCACCAGGCGAAGGCGAAGCTGGCGATCGTGGCGGCGCAGAGCGCCCAGGCGATCGGTTGAGGAAGGCGCCACAGGCGGTGGCCAAACCCGGCGAGCGGCGGCGCGAACAGCAGCGCCGCCCCAAGAAGGGTCGGAAGATAGTGGGCCGATCCGCCAATCCCGCGCGGGCGGCCCACAGTGCGCCGCGACCAGATTGCCGCCACGCCCCAGGAGACGGCCCACAACCCCCACAGGTCGAGCGTGGCGCGGAGGGGCGTCATGGCTGGGACCGCGCAGGTCCCAGGCCTGACAAACGGTCCGACAAGCCCTCCGGGTCGCGGAAACGCCGGGCCGCCCCGCCCCGCGCCCGCCACTCGAGGACATTGTCCAGCCTGTTGTCGATCAGCAGGCACGCCCTTCGGTCCTTCACGCCCGGGAGTCTGGACATGGCGATGTCGCAGAGGTCCGCCTTGCTCAGGGTGTTCGCTTCCCATGAGGTCACGATCGCTCCGAAGCGGGCCTGGAGATCGTAGGCGGGGACGACGATGCGGGAGAAGATGTCGCAATTGATGGTGACGATCGCCTGCGGGAGATCGAGCCTCGCAACGAGGTCCATCACGGCCGGGTAGAAGGCGATGTTGCGACAGCAGGCCTCCATGTGGCGCATGATGACGGGACGGGATACGCCCAGGATCGCCGCGAACTCACCGGCGACATCCAGGGACGTGGCGGCGCCCCGGTTCCAGCGGTCGGCCAGCCCGCCGCCGTCAAGCACGCGCCGGTAGGTCGAGGGCCAGTCGGGCGCGCCGGCCAGCGGCGCGAGCATCCAGCGCTCGTCGGCCAGGGTGTTCCCGAAGTCCCAGAGGACCGCCTGCAGCTGGCGCCCACCCATTTTCCGCACCGCCGACCTCCCCGCCTTGACCCTCGGTCACACTTTCCCCGCCGCGAAAGGCCGCTATCCTAAGCGGAAAGCATTCAGGCAGGAGCGCGCGGGCCCGATGGATTTCGACTTTTCCGACGACCAGAAATTCCTCAAGAGCGAGGCGCGCAAGTTCCTCGACGCCCGTTGCCCGGTGAGCGTTGTGCGCGGAGTGCTGGACGATCCGGCCAAATCCTTTGACCAGGGCCTGTGGAAGGCCGTGGCCGGGCAGGGCTGGCTCGGGACCGCGATCCCGGAAGAGTTCGGCGGCCTGGGCCTGGGCGGCATAGAGCAGTGCGCCATCGCCGAGGAACTGGGCCGGGCCCTGGCTCCGATCCCGTTCGCTTCCACCGTCTATTTCGTCGCCGAGGCCCTGATGCTGGCGGGCTCGCAGGAGCAGAAGGCCAGGTGGCTGCCGAAGATCGCCGCCGGGGAGGTGATCGGCTGCTTCGCGACCGTGGAGCGACCCGGGACCCTCACCGAGGCCCAGGCGCAGGCCCGGGTCGACGGGGGCAAGCTGACGGGGGTGAAGATCCCGGTCACCGACGGCGACGTCGCCGACCTCGCCGTCCTCCTCGCCAAGGAAGCCGGCCAGACTGCGCTCTATCTGGTGGAGCTTAACGGCCCCGGCGTGGCCCGCGAGACCCTGCAGACCCTCGACCCTACCCGCAGCGCGGCCAAGCTCACCTTCGAGGGCGCCGCCGCCGAACGCCTGGGAGAGGCCGGCGAGGGCCTCAGCCTGGCCGAGGCGGTGATGAACCGCGCGGCGGTGCTGCTGGCCTTCGAACAGGTGGGCGGCGCCGACCGGGCGCTGGAGATGGCCAAGAGCTACGCCCTGGAGCGCTATGCCTTCGGCCGGCAGATCGGCAGCTACCAGGCCATCAAGCACAAGCTGGCGGACATCTATATCAAGAACGAACTGGCCCGCTCCAACGCCTACTACGGCGCCTGGGCCCTGGACGACGGCGCCGCGGAACTGCCGGTGGCCGCCGCCGCCGCCCGGGTGGCGGCGAGCGACGCCTTCTGGTTCGCGGCCAAGGAGAACGTCCAGACCCATGGCGGCATGGGCTTCACCTGGGCGGTGGACTGCCACCTGTTCTATCGCCGCGCCCAGCAGCTGGGCCTGGTGGCCGGCGGCGCCAAGGCGTGGAAAGAGCGGCTGGTCAGCCAGCTCGAACGCCGCAACGTCGCTTAGGATTCAGAAGGGATTCCGATCATGGATTTCAACGACACCCCCGAGGAAGCCGCCTACCGCAAGCAGGTGCGGGCCTGGCTCGCGGAGAACGCCCCCAAGGCCGTCGCCCGGCCGGACGATCCCATGGAGGACAGCAACGACATGCAGGCGTCCCGCGCCTGGCAACGCAAGAAGGCCGAGGCCGGCTACGCCTGCATCACCTGGCCCAAGGAGTGGGGCGGCGGCGGCGGCGCGTCCTGGCAGTCGGTGATCTTCGGCCAGGAGGAAGCCAAGTTCCCGACCCCCGGCAATCCCTTCGCCATTGGCCTGGGCATGTGCGTGCCGACCCTGATGACGGCCGGCAACGACGCCGACAAGCAGCGGTTCGTCCGGCCGGCGGTGCTCGGCGAGGAGATCTGGTGCCAGCTGTTCTCCGAGCCGTCGGGCGGCTCCGACGCCGCCGCGGCGCGGACACGGGCGGTCAGGGACGGCGACGACTGGGTGATCAACGGCCAGAAGGTGTGGACCAGCGGCGCCCACTACTCGGATTTCGGCCTGCTGCTGGCGCGGACGGACCCCGACGTGCCCAAGCACAAGGGCCTGACCATGTTCTGGATCGACATGAAGGCGCCGGGCGTCGAGGTGCGGCCGATCCACCAGATGTCCGGGGCCTCGAACTTCAACGAGGTCTATTTCACCGACCTGCGGATCAAGGACTCCCAACGCGTCGGCGCCGTCGGCGAAGGCTGGCGCGTGGCCCTCGTCACCCTGATGAACGAGCGCCTGTCGGTGGGCGGCGGGGGCAGCGGATCGGGCCACGCGCGGGTGCTGAAGCTGGCCCGCGACATCGCCACCCTGGCCGGCCCGGCGATCAAGGACAGCGGGCTTCGCGAGAAGATCGCCGACTGGTTTGTTCAGGCCGAGGGGCTGAAGTACACGACCTTCCGGACCATGACCGCCCTGTCGCGCGGCCAGACGCCGGGACCGGAAAGCTCGATCGGCAAGGTGGTCTCGGCCAGCCTGATGCAGGACATGGCCAACACCGCCCTGGAGCTCGAGGACCAGTACGGGATCATCAACGATCCCAAGCTGGCCCCCCTGTCGGCGGCGTTCCAGGCCTCGCTGATGGCGGCGCCCGGGATGCGGATCGCCGGCGGCACCGACGAGATCCTGCGCAACATCATCGCCGAACGCGTCCTGGGCCTGCCGCAGGACATACGCCTCGACAAGGATGTCGCCTTCAAGGACATCCCCAGCGGGCGCTAAGCGCTAGAAGCGGTAGCTGATTCGGGCGCCGATCTTGGCCTCCGGGCCGTGGGGGCCCAGGGCGGCGGCGGCGTTGTTGACTTCGTTGGGCTGGATGTCCGGGCCGTCCCTGGCCGTCTGCAGCCCGAGCGAGCCGATCGGCCCGCGCGGCGACATCCGGTACTCGATGGTGGTGGTCAGGCGGCCGTGGTCGGCGGGCCTCATCGCCAACGAATAGGCGCGCCCGGTGCTGTCCATGGAGGCCGCGAAGCCGCTGAACGGCAGGCGCAGGCCGAGCAGGCGCCCAGGAACGGAAGGCTGTGACGCCGGGTTCGGCGACGCCCACGCCGTCTCCGGCCACCCCGCCGACTGGGCGCGGCAGACGCCCGGCCCCGTCACCAGAACGACGGCGAGGAGACCCAGGCAGGACCGGAGGTCTATGGTTTTCGAGCATTCCACGATAGTAAAACGGACAATGGCGAAGTATGTTCCACCTCGACCATAGACAATTCGCCCTCAAGAACTTGCTGCCGATTCATGGGAGCGTCTAGATCAAGCTCGACTTTTTGGATCTCGCCAAGAATTCGGGCATTCGTCGGTGCCGACTAACGCCATCCGCTCTGGCTGCGGAGCAAAGCCGGGCAGGCGTTCAGAACGGATAGTTGACTTTGGCGCCGGCGGTGACTTCGGGGTAGCCGCGCCGCAGACTCGCCGCCGGTCCATCCGTCGCCGGGGGCGCGGCATGGGTGTCGCTGGGCCGTAGCAGGCCCAGGGATCCGACCGGACCACGCGGCGCCAGCCGATAGTCGATGGCCGTCCGCGGGCGATCACCGAGCGAGAGCGGCGAAGCCACCGCGACCTCCCTGACGCCATCCCTGCCGTCGCTGAAATCATCCGCGGTCGGGAGGCGCAGCCTTAGGGGCTGGCGCGCGGCGTTCCGGACGAGGTGGTGTCGCGGATGGTGGCGCCCCGGTCGCGTGGGCCTTGCCGAAGACTGCGCCGGCGCCATGGCGACGACTGTCGCGGCGAGTATCGCCACCCGGATCAACAGTCGAACCTGGGACCCCCTAGCGCGCATGCGAGCGTAACGGCGTAGCGCTGGCGCGGTTCCCCTCGCGATGATCGCCTTTGGCGGCGAGCCGTTTTTCGGGCAGGATCGGTTCGACCAGTTCCGCCGGCGGGTCGACGGAACGGACTGGCCCGACGATAATGGCGTTGATAATGTTATAATAAGCGAGGCCGGCGGGGCTGACGCGAGGGAGGGAGCATGCGGGTCTGGGTCTGGCTGGGCGGGATCGTCCTCGTCGTCGCGGCGCTGCTGGGCGTCGCCTCGATGAACCGCGAGGCGATCTTCATGATGATCGCCCATTCCCAGCTGCCGCACGTCGACCCGAACCATCCGGTGACCTGGGCCCAGGGCCCGGCGACGCCGTCCGCGGGGAAGAGGCCGCCGAACATCGTCGTCATCCTGGTCGACGACATGGGCTACAACGACATCACCTTCAACGGCGGCGGCATCGCCGGCGGGGCCGTGCCCACCCCCAATATCGACTCCATCGGCCGGGAGGGGGTGAACCTCGCCAACGGCTACGACGGCAACGCCACCTGCGCGCCGTCGCGGGCGGCGATCATGACCGGCCGCTACGCCACCCGCTTCGGCTTCGAGTTCACCCCGGCCCCGGTCGCCTTCGAGCGCATGGTGGGGACGGAGGCGCAGCAGGACGACGTCGTCATCCCACGCTTCTTCAAGGACCGGCTGAAGGACATGCCGCCGGGAAGCACCCGGGGCGCGACGGCGGTGAACAGGCTCGCCGTGCCACCGGGCGAGACCTTCATCGCCTCGGTGCTGAAGTCGGCAGGCTATCACGCCATCCACTTCGGCAAGTGGCACCTGGGCGCGGCCCCGGGGACGCGCCCGGAGGAGAAGGGCTTCGACGAGAGCCTGGGCTTCATGCCCGGCGCCTCGATGTACCTGCCCGAGCACGACGCGGACGCCGAGAACTCCAAACAGCCGTGGGACCCGATCGACCGCTTCCTCTGGCCGAACCTGCCCTATGCGGTGCAGTTCAACGGCTCGAAGCTGTTCGCGCCGCGCGGCTACATGACCGACTATCTCACCGACGAGGCGGTCGCGGCGATCAAGGCCAACCGCAACCGGCCGTTCTTCATCTACTTCGCCCCCAACGCCATCCACACCCCCCTGCAGGCCAGGAAGGAGGATTACGACGCCCTGCCGCAGATCAAGGACCATCGCCTGAGGGTCTATGGGGCGATGATGCGCGATCTCGATCGCAACGTCGGGCGCATCCTGCAGACGCTCAAGGACCAGGGCCTCGACCACAACACCCTGGTGATCTTCACCAGCGACAACGGCGGGGCGGGCTACATCGGCCTCCCGGACATCAACAAGCCCTATCGGGGCTGGAAGGCGACCTTCTTCGAAGGAGGCATCCACTCGCCCTACTTCATGCGCTGGCCCGGCGTGATCCCGGCCGGATCGAAGTTCGCCTATCCCGTCGCCCATGTGGACATCTTGCCCACCGCCGCCGCGGCCGCCGGAGCGACGATCCCGGCCGGCGTGAAGCTCGACGGGGTCAATCTGCTGCCCTACGTGACCGGCAAGGTGGCGGGGCGGCCGCACCAGACGCTCTACTGGCGCTCCGGCCAGTACAAGGTGCTGCTGGACGGCGACTGGAAGCTGCAGACCAGCGGCGCCTTGAACAAGGTCTGGCTGTACAACCTGGCCGCCGATGCCACCGAGCGGAACGACCTCTCGCGGTCGCAGCCCGAAAAGCTGAAGGCGATGCAGGCCCTCCTCGCGGCTCAGGACGCCCAGATGGTCAAGCCTCTGTGGCCGTCGCTGCTGCAGGGGCCTGTCTTCATCGATCACCCCTCCGGTGTGCGCCAGCGGAAGGGCGAGGAATACATCATGTGGGACAACTGAGCGGGCCCGAGCGCCGCGCCGGATTGACTCGGGCGGCATATTATGGCATTTCTAATGTCATTACCGTGCCGATTGCGCCGCGCGACAGTATGATCGAACGCGGCCGACAGCCCTGAGGGGGCTCCCATGGAAGTCAACAACGCCGTCTATCCCGGCCCCGCCCAGGCGGCAGCCTTCTTCGGCCTTCCCGAGAACGGGCCGTTCGTGATGGTCAACCTGCTGAAGTTCAAGGACAAGGCGGAATACGCCGACGGCTCCGAGTCCGAGCTGAGCGGGCGCGAGGCCTATGAGCGCTATGGGGTTGAGGTAACCAAGCTGATCGAAAGCATCGGCGGACGCATCCGTTATTCGGGCCCTGTCGCCGGCCTCATGATCGGTGAGGTGGAGGATCTGTGGGACTATGTGGCCCTTGCGGAATACCCTTCCCTGGAAGCGTTCAGGACCATGGCGACCTCACCGGGCATGAGAGCCATCGAGCATCATCGGGCCGCGGGCCTGGCGGGACAGCTGAACATCCGGACCATGCCCCGAGGCTAGAGCGTGTTGCGACCTGATGGAATCGCCGCTCTAGTCTTTTGTTTTGACGCGCGTTTTCTTCCGAAAACCGGTTCCCACTTTTCGGAACGCGCTCTGAAGGCCAAGATGGTCCTCGCCCGCGCCGGAGCCCGCTGTTATCGAGGGCCGCGATGGTCCGAGGGACGCTCCCCACCCTGCTGGTGCTGACCGTCCTGGGCGGATGTGGTCAGAAGCCCCCCGAACGGCCGGCCGACGCGTCCCCCGCCAGGACGTCCTGCCTCCCCCATCGCGTCGCGCCCGAGCCCGGCCCCTCCACCGCCGGCATGGCGTGGCTGAAAGGCGGCGTCTTCCAGATGGGTGCGAAGCCGCTCCGCCCCGAGGAGGGACCACCGCGGCCCACCGGCGTGAAGGGGTTCTGGATCGACCGCACCGACGTCACCAACGCCGACTTCGCGCGGTTCGAGAGGGCCACCGGCTACGTCACCCTGGCCGAACGGCCGCTGGATCCGAAAGCCTATCCGGGGCTCGCCGGCGATCAACTGAAGCCGTCCGCCGTCGTCTTCGTGGGGGCGGCGGCGCCAGCGGGCTCGAGTCCCACCCGATGGTGGCGGGTCATAGCCGGCGCGGACTGGCGTCATCCCGAGGGCCCGGGAAGCTCGATAGCGGGCAAGGATAATTTGCCGGTGGTGCAGATCGCCTGGCCCGACGCCATGGCCTACGCCCGCTGGCTAGGCCGCGACCTGCCCACCGAAGCCGAGTGGGAATACGCCGCCCAGGGCGGCCGGGGCCCGACACGCTTCGTCTGGGGTGACGCGCCGATCGATCCGAAACGCCCCCAGGCCAACGTGTGGCAGGGCGTCTTCCCGAGCCTGGACACCGGTGCGGACGGCTATCGGGCGCAGGTCTCGCCGGTGGGCTGCTTTCCCGCCAACGGCTACGGCCTCTACGACATGGCCGGCAATGTGTGGCAGTGGACGAAGGACTGGTACCGGCCGAACCTCGACCTGGACGAGCGCGACAATCCCGCCGGGCCGCGCGCGGCGCTCGCCTTCGACCCCGGCGATCCCGGCGTGCGCAAGCACGTGATCAAGGGCGGATCGTTCCTGTGCTCGCCGGACTATTGCTACCGCTACCGCCCGGCGGCCCGAGAGGCCGGCCCCACCGACACGGGGGAGAACCACATCGGTTTCCGCACCGTGCTGCGGGAGCCTCCGGCACGGGGCTCGCGCGACGAAGGGTGAGCGGGCCCCTCTGTCACCCGCGTCTCCGACCGTAGACCGTAACAACGGTCGCGAGCCGACAGACGGTTCGGGGGAACGCGATGCTTGACGATGGGAAAGACCGTTTGCCGGGGGGGAGCCTGGTTACGGCGAGCGATCGATGACGTCGAACTCGCGCCGCTCGTAGTCGCGGTTCTTGTAGAGGAGCGGTTTTCGGCTGGGCCGGTTGAACGGCGACCAGGGCGAGCGGTTGGCGAAGAAGACGTGCGGCGGCTCGGGCCAGCCCTCGTCGGTCCAGCGGGACCAGTCGGGAGAAAGGCCGAGGTCGCCGCAGAGCTTCTCCACCATCTCGCGCAGGGGGCCGCCGTCGAGGTCGACATAGGCGATGTCGTCTTCGAGGCGCTCGTCGAGGGCCTTCAGGAGATCGCAGCTGTCCGCCTCGGACTCCGCCTCGCGGTGGATGGCCATCGTCACCTGCTCGATCACCCGGCCCTGCCTGGCCTCGCATTTGTCGATCACGGCCCGCGCGTCTCGCGCCTGGCGTTCTCTCCGCCGGGTCTCGCGGGCGGCGGCTTCGCCGGAGCGCAGGTGGCGGAGCGTCTCCTCGAGACGGCCGGCGAGATCGAGGGTGAGGCGCAGGGCGCGGGAGAGCTTGGCGAGGCCATCCGCGGTGTCGGGAGCCGACGCCTCGCGCCCCGGAGCGTCATTTGGCGCCGTGTTGGCGGGAGCGGCCTTCGCGGCCAGGCCCTGCTCGGTCACGCCGCGCGCCAGCTTCATGACCATCTCGGCCATTTCATCGAGCAGGCGCAGGCGGTGTTCGACCCGGGCGATGGACGCCGCCAGCAGCTCGGCCGCGTCGACCGCCAAAGGGTCGTCGGCGGGCGGATCGGGCTGGGGCGCCGGGGCGGCGATGCGGGCGGACTTGGACATCGACGGAGATGGTACGACTTTGCATATTGCGCGTCAAGAGAAATCTTTGCAAAATGTCATGGCGGTGGGCCATCCGTCGCGGGCAAGATGGCCGCCCCCTGTCGTTTGCGACCGGGCTGATGGCCATCCGACGCGTCGAGGCCCCACCTCGCGGGAGAGTCGTAAGGTGGCTCATAGGGGACCTTGGGAATGTCCGCTTGTTGGCGGTTTGTAACGAGGAAAGCTGCCGGGGGCTTAGGGCGGAGGCGGAGGCGGATGCATCAGGGCTCGCGCAGAGGGATTCCATTGCGTAAGATTCCCTCATGCCTCGGGTGAACCCGCAAATCCTGCGCTGGGCCCGCGAGACCGCTGGTCTCGCGCCGGACGACGCCGTCCAGAAATTGGATATTAATGACGCGCGCGGGGTTTCGGCCGTAGATCGTTTGGCCGCTTACGAGGCGGGCGAACGCGAGCCATCGCGGCCACTCTTGCTGAGGATGGCCAAGCATTATCGGCGGCCACTGCTAGTCTTCTACCTCAAGGAGGCACCTAGGCGCGGCGATCGGGGTGAGGATTTCCGGACGTTACCTCCTGACCAGAAGCGTCCGGCCGACGCGCTGGTTGATGCACTAACCAGGGACGTCAAAGCGCGCCAGAGCATGGTGAAAGCGCTCCTCGTCGATGAGGAGGATGCCGAACCGTTGCCGTTCATCGGCTCGATGCAAATCGATCAGGGCGTGAACGCCGTCCTTGGGTCGATCGTTCGCACGATCGGCATTGACGTGGCCGAGTTCAGGGCACAGGCCTCGCCGGAAGGCGCTTTCGCGCTGCTTCGCTCGCGCGCGGAGAATGCCGGCATATTCGTGCTGTTGATTGGCAATCTCGGCAGTTACCAAACGACGCTGGACGTTGAGACATTCCGCGGCTTTGCTATCGCCGATCCGATCGCGCCGTTCGTCGTCATCAACGACCAGGATGCGAAGTCGGCTTGGTCGTTTACGCTGCTCCACGAACTCGCCCACCTTTGGCTGGGCGCCACCGGCGTCAGCGGCTTCTACTCGGATGGGGCGATCGAGCGGTTCTGCAACGACGTGGCTGGCACCTACCTGTTGCCAAACGCCGAGATTGAGCAACTCTCCGTGAACCACGATACCGACATGGAGACACTTAGCCGCGTCATCTCAGACTTTGCAGAGGAACGGCATCTCAGCCGCTCTATGGTGGCCTACCGCCTTCTTCGGGTGGGCAAGCTAACGAATGAGACTTGGCGTCTTCTCACGCATCGTTTCCGTCAGCAGTGGCGGGAACGACGGGACGCCCAGCGGGAACGTGACCGGCAGACCGACGGCGGACCGAACTACTACGTCGTCCGACGTCACAGGCTTGGGAGCGCGCTGCTGAAGCTCGTGAACCGCAATCTGAGCGAAGGACTACTGACCCCAACCAAGGCGAGCAAGGTGCTGGGCGTCAAACCGCGTAGCGTCCAGCCGCTCCTTAGCGGCGCGTCGTTCACGCCCGGTAAGGCGGCGTAGACGTCACGTGCTCTACTTGCTCGACGCTAATGTGCTCATCACCGCGCACAACCAGTACTACCCCATCAACAGGATTCCGGAGTTCTGGGGCTGGCTGCGTCACATGGGTGAGAGGGGCATTGTCAAGGTGCCGCTGGAAATCTACGAGGAGGTACTCGAGGGCAGCCGGGAGGAGGAGAAGGACTTGCTGCTTGCTTGGTGCAGGGACGACGAGAATAAGGCGGCCATGCTACTTGGCGAGGACGTCGATCCGGGCGTCGTCGGCCAAGTCATCTCGCAGGGATACGCTGACGATCTGACCGACGACGAACTCGAACAGATCGGCCGTGATCCGTTCCTGATCGCATACGCGCTCGTGGAGTCGACGGAACGATGGGTCGTAACGACTGAGATTCCAAAGCCCAGCAAGCGACGGCAGAACCGTAAAATCCCGGACGTGTGCGGGGATTTCGGCGTGAACTGTTGCAATACGTTCCAGTTGCTACGGGTGCTCGAGTTCACCACGGCATGGAAGCCTTGAGCGACTCGCGCCCCTAGTCGCCTAGCTGCGGGCACACCCTAGGCTCTGAGCGTCCGCGCGCCGGCCTCTCCTGAGTCGCCTCCTGCCGCATTGCCGCCAGTGGGTGTGGCTCAGCTGGCGGCGCCATAGCTGACGAATGGAGTGGCGGCACGGGGTGGATTCCGGGCCTTAACCTTGACGTTTGGTCACGATTTCGTTGGTGGTGCCTTTGTCATGCGATGTCTGTCACCCCAGGAAGCGGAGGAGCTGTTCGAGCCGTCGGGCTTCTCGGTCACCCTAGTCTAGAGCACGCGTGGTATCGACGGGCGCTAGTGTTGGAGGACAGCCTCGCCCTAGGGCAGCGTCGGGTGGCATCAAAGCCACCACCCCAAGCGAGCCATTTGATCGGCTTCATCGAGGCAGCGAACCGCTGGTTGGAGTCAGGCCGGGCCCGCCCGCTGTGGGTAGACCACTGGGAGCAGGTCGGCACACTCCACAACACTGAAACCTTCGTGCTGGCCGCGCGAGCAGGGCTGGGCGAAACGCGCTCGTTGGAAGAGGCACCCGGTCACCTCTTCGGCTCACATGCGTACGGCGAGCTGGACTTGCTTGAAATCGCCGAAGAACAGAAACGGGATGTGGGGATTCTATTTGGGCTGGCCTCAATGATGATCATCGACGGGGCGGACGGTTGGTTGATTGCGCAAGGCGGATCGGATCGCTTTGAGTTTTGGGAAGGCAATGTGTTTTTTCATTCCGCGAATGCGTCCAAGCTCGATGCTGCCAGGAAGCTGTGCTGCGAGTTTGATTGCGAGCTACGGAAGGAATCGCGAACGCTTGGCACCATGGCCTCTCGACTTATGAGGCGTCGTCGGCGTTAGCCGAACGGCCTCTTGGGGTCGTTGTTGCCCGTTGGACCGCCCGCCTCAACGGAGAGTTTCGGCGCCAGCGGCAATGTCGCTTGTTGGCGCGATTCCGCCGGCGAGTATCGTTCAGGCCGCGCCGTCAGCGGCGTCTATTTCGAGTGCGCTCGAGGCGGTGCTGCACCGGTGTCTTCGGCAAACCCTCAAGCGTCAGATAGCCAAGACCGGCCGAATCCAAGGTGGAAAAATGGATCTCCGCCAACGCGTGAAAGTCGGGTTTGGATATCACGCCCCGGTAGTGGGTGTCGGCGGCGGTGACCGGTTCGGGCTCGTCGAAGAAGCTGTATGGGGAGGCCCCGGCGCCCGATGCGTCGTAAGGACGAGGATGACTGAAGTCTTCCGGATCCGGAGGCCCCAGCCTGCCTTCTCCTTCGTTGTCCCCGCCCCCGCCGCCCATTCCGCCGCCTGCCGGACCGCCGGGCATACCCTGAACCGTCTCGAGCACCGGTCTCGCCACAGCCACGCCGCCTCTCACGTCGACCCGCATGCCGAGCACTTCGGGCGCGATCCTCTGTTCGTAGAAGGCGACTTCGTCAGGTCCGATGACGCCATCGCCGTTCCGGTCGAGAAGCTTGAAGAAGGCGAGCGCATCCGCGACGAATTCGGTGCGATCCAGTTTTCCGTCGGCGTCGGCGTCCGCCATCCTGAACCAGTTGGCCACCGGATAGGGCTGGCCAGGCTTTGCCCTGAAGGGCCGGCCGCAGGGGCTGATGAAGACGTTGCCTGGATCCTCCGGGAGCCCGAACGCAGGCCTATCCTGGGCGAACGACGCGGCCGGGCCCGCAAGCGCCAAAAGGGCGGGCGAGGTCAGGGCAAATTGAAAAAGGCGACGACGTGTCGGCGTCATGGAGGCGTTCCCTGCCGCTTCTGACGGCGGCCGGTCAATGGCCGGTTCTGGCGAGATAGGCGGCCGCCGTCGTCGGCCCGAGCGCCGCCGTGTCGGTGTGTTCCGCGATGTAGCGGCGGATCTCGAAGAAGAAGTTGGCCCCGGTCGGAAGGCCGAGCCGCTGGCCGGCGGCGCGGAGGGCGGCGTCCTGCGCGGGGGTGTAATCCTCGGGCTGGATGAACAGGAAGTCCCAACTGGCGCCATCCTGATGCACGTACAGCTGGCGCGGCGCCACGCCGGCGGCGATGTTCACCTGGTCGCACAGGGCGACGAATTTCAGGAACGCCTCCTGCTGACCTGGCGCGATCCGATAGATCTCGATCGCCACGCTGGCCGAGGTGGGAC
>JAQGIW010000103.1 GCA_028290905.1 Caulobacteraceae bacterium
CCGCCCTGTAACGCCCGATCGCCTCCACGATCCGCGCCATCCGTACCTCCGCATGCATGCGATCCCTCCGGCCGAAACCGGACAAATCGTCTGCTACGAAAACCGGACATATCGTGTGCTACCTACAGAGGCGGTGGGGCGCCTTGACATCGTACTATGCATATTGCAAACTACCAGACAGGTTCGGTCTTTGCCATCGTCAATCAATCATCCTGCGGGGCCGCGCGAGCGGCCGCGCGTTGCGTTCGGCTGCGCCGCCGGGGCGTCGGCCTTTCTGCGGGGCGCTGAGGGGCGCAAATGGTGCGATTTGGGGCGGGACGGTCGCGGAAAATCTCCTTTTGGTGCGCGATCGGGTCGGAAAGGGTCATTTTGGTCATGGAACGGACGCCCGCGTATCTGTCGTCTGACCGCCCGAACCCGCCCCGCGACTCGCCCGGAATCGGCGGGCGCTCACCGTATCTACGGTCCTTTGCGGTGAATCTTGCGGCCCGCAGGGCGCGCGAGGACCGCGCCGGGTGTAGGGCTGCCCAGCGGGGGCGGCCCTCGATCTGTCGGGCGAAAAGGTCCGTGAGCGCGTCGCCGACGCCCGCGCCGAGGCCGCCGATGGCGATAGCGACGCCGCCCTTCGACCTCGCCCGTGATCTGCGGGAGCGGCTGACCGAATCCGACCGCTTTGGTCCCTCGCTGAACCGACCCCCCAATCGAGGTGGTTGGGCTGATCTGCGCCGCCGCCGGCGCCAGGCCCGACCGGAGCCGCTGGACCGGCGCGGGTTGGATGGCCCCCGGCCCTCCGCCCGGAAGGTCTGTCACGACGCGCGTGAACAGCGCATTTCAGAGCTTCCTTCGCCGCCGGCCCATGCCCGCCCGCACTGCCGCACGCCCGCCGCCTCGAGTGAACGGCGCAGCTTGACAGGCGACGCCCTCACGCGAGAGTGATCACAGATGAGCGCGCTCCCATCCCCCATCGCCGATGCCGAGGAGGCGCGCCGGTTCCTGGACGCTTATCCGGAAGTCCAGTTCTTCGAGATTCTGTTCACTGCCCTCTCTGGCGTCCCCCGCGGCAAGCGGCTGCGGCGCCATGAGCTGATGGCGATCTACGAGTACGGGCGGTTCCTCCCCGGCTCGGTGCTGGTGTGCGACATCACCGGCCGCGATTGCGAGGAGACCGGGCTCGTCTGGGAGGACGGCGACGCCGACCGCCTGGCGAAGCCGGCGCCGGGAACCCTGGTCAAGGCGCCATGGCTCGGCGACGACATCGCCCAGGTGGTCACCTCGATGTACGAGCTCGACGGGACGCCCAACGACCTCGATCCGCGCCATGTCCTGCGCCGCGTGCTGGAGCGCTTCGCCGCCGACGGCCTGACGCCCGTGGTGGCCTGCGAGCTGGAGTACTACCTCGTCGATCCGAAGCGCACGGCGGAGGGGGGCGTCCGGTTGGCCGGGGCCCAGACCACCGGCGAACGGCCGACCCTGCACGGGGTCTACGGCCTGCGTGAACTCGAGGACTTCTCCGACTTCCTGCGCGGCCTGTGGGCGGCGGCCGACGTCCAGGGCGTGCCGCTGGAGGGCGCCATCGCCGAGTACGCCGCCGGCCAGCTGGAGCTGACCCTTCGCCATGGGCCGGACGCGGTGCGCGCCGCCGACGAGGCGGTGATGTACAAGCGCATCGCCAAGGGCGTCGCCGTGCGCCACGGGGCCGAAGCGACCTTCATGGCCAAGCCGTTCTCCGACCGGGCGGGGAGCGGCCTGCACCTGCACGTCAGCGTCAATGACGCCAAGGGCGACAACATCTTCGCCAGCGAGGATTCGGCCGGGACGCCGGCGCTGCGCCACGCGGTGGGGGGCATGAAGGCGACCCTGGCCGACGGCATGGCGATCTTCGCGCCGAACGCCAATTCCTATCGTCGCTTCCGGGCCAATTCCTACGCGCCGGTGGCCCCGACCTGGGGGGTCAACAATCGCACCGTCTCCCTTCGCGTGCCGGCCGGGCCGGCCAAGGGCCGCCATATCGAGCACCGGGTGGCCGGGGCGGACGCCAATCCCTACCTGGCTCTCGCCGCTCTCCTGTCGGGGGTGCATCACGGGGTCACCCACGCCATCGATCCGGGACCGCCGGTGGTGGGCGACGGCTACGCGGCCGCGGCGGCCAGCGACCTGCGCCTGCCGACGACGTGGTTTGCGGCTGTGGACCACTTCGAGCGCTCGGCGGTGATGCGCGACTATCTGGGCGACCGGTTCGTGACCATGTTCGGCAAAGTCAAGCGCACCGAACAGGACCGCTTCTTCGAGGTGGTCTCACCCCTCGACTACGACTGGTACCTGAAGAACGCCTGAGCCCATGGATCCAGGCTTCCGTCCTCGCGCCTCTTCCCGCCGCTCGCTGCTCGCCGGCCTCGGCGCGGCGGCCGCCGGGCTGAGCTTCGGCGCCTTGGAAGGTTGCGCAGCCAAGGCCCGCATCGGGCCCAACGGCGAGGAACAGAGGCTCAACCTCTACAACTGGGACACCTATACCGGGAAGACTACCCTGGCGGACTTCAAGACCGCTACCGGGATAGAGGTGAAGATGAGCCTCTTCGCCACCAACGACGAGCTGTTCGCCAAGCTGAAGGCGGGCAATCCTGGCTTCGACGTCATCGTGCCCTCCAACGAATACGTCACCCGCTTCCGCATCGCCGACATGATCGAGCCGCTGGACCTCGCCAAAATCCCAAACCGGACCAATATCCTGCCGGCCTTTCGCAATCCGCCGTTCGATCCGGGCCGCCGTTACTCCATGCCCTACACCTGGCTGGTGCTGGGCATCGGCTACCGCAAGTCGAAGATCGACGGCGTGCCGGACAGCTGGAAGTGGGTGATGGATTCGGACCGCTACAAGGGGCGGATCGGCGTCTTCTCCGAAGCCGACGACATGATCGAGCTGGGCGCCAAGTATCTCGGCTATTCCGTGCGCCATATCCCGCCGGCGGTGATCGACCGGGTGGCGCAGATGTACATTCGCCAGAAGCCCAACATAAAGATCTTCCACCACGACGAGGGCCAGGATCTGCTGCTGTCGGGCGATATCGACATCGTCATGGAATACAACGGCGACATCGCCCAGGTGATGCTCGAGGATCCGGATCTCGACTTCGTGGTGCCGCGGGAGGGGAGCCTGCTCAACTCCGACTGCCTGTGCATCCCCAAGGGGGCGCCCAGGCCCGACAACGCCCACCAGTTCATCAACTTCATCCTCGACGGCCGGAACGGCGCGCAGATCTACCAGACCATCAAGTATCCCACCCCGAACGCCGCCGCCCTGGCCCTGATGCCGTCCGACTATCGCGACAGCCGGGTAATCTTCCCGCCGCCCGAGGTCATGGCGAGGTGCGAATACGCCGACTTCGAGGGCCTCGACCGCGCCCACCTGTTCGACGAAACCGTCACCCGGATCTTCGCGGCGTGAGGGGGGTGGGCCGAGACGTGCCTCTCTCTTCCCCCTCTGGGGGAAGTACCGGCGAAGCCGGGGAAGGGGGCCGACTGGGCGAGATCTTCGCGGTGTCGGCCCCCTTCCCCCCTTCGGGGTCCCCCTCCCCCAGAGGGGGAGGAGACACGCGCCTCTCTCCCCGTGGGCGTGGGGGGAGTATGGCCGAAGGCAGGGAGGGGGGCTCCCGCCATGGATGAGAGCTGGCGGCGGGCCAAGGCGGTGTTCGCGGTCCTGGGTGGCCCGCCGGTGCTGTGGCTCGTGGCCTTCTTCCTGGTCCCGCTGGGGGTGATCTGGGGCTACAGCTTCGGCGAGAACAGGAGCCTGACCGAGATCGCCATCAACGGCACGTTCGGCAACTACGTCCACGCCATCAAGCCGCTCTACCTGGGCATCATCCTGAAATCGTTCTGGTTCGCCGCCGTGACGACGGCGCTCTGCCTGGTGGTGGGGTTCCCGGTGGCGATCGCCATCACCTTCGCGTCGGAGAAGACCAAGGCCTGGCTGCTGCTGCTGATCATGCTGCCGTTCTGGACCAACCTCCTGATCCGCACCTACGCCCTGATGGCCGTGCTGCGCGACGAGGGCTACATCAACACCATACTCGGATGGGGCTGGAGCGGCGTCTCGCGCCTGACCGCGCTCGCAGGCCATCCCCTGGGCGCATTCCAACCGCTGCCGATGCTGCACAACAACTTCGCGGTGGTGTTCGGCCTCGTCTATGTCCAGCTGCCGTTCATGGTCCTGCCGCTCTACGCCGCCCTGGACCGGCTCGACCGCTCGCTGCTGGAGGCGAGCCTCGACCTCGGGGCCGGTCATCTGACGACGTTCGCCCGGGTGGTGGTGCCGCTCGCCATGCCGGGGATCGTCTCGGGGGTGCTGGTGACCCTGATCCCCTCGGTCGGCGCCTATCTGACGCCGGACCTGCTGGGGGGACCCTCCAGCCAGATGATCGCCAACGTCATCGAGCGGCAGTTCAAGACCGCCAACGACTGGCCGTTCGGCGCGGCGTTGTCGTTCCTGCTGATGTACATGACCTTCGTGGCCATCGCCGTGCAGGCGATCGTCACGCGAAACCGCGCCCGGCGCGCCGCATGACCGAGCCGCCCGGCCCCCTGGACTATCTGCACCGCTGGCCGATCCGGGCCTGGCTCCTGGCCGTGGTGGTCTTTCTCTACGCGCCGCTGATCACCCTGATGGCGTTCAGCTTCAACGTCAGCAAGCGGAACATCGTCTGGCGCGGCTTCACCCTCGACTGGTACCGGGCGGCGTTCCAGGACAGCGACCTGATCGCCGCCTTCGGCAATTCCCTGACCATCGCCGCCGTTTCCACCCTGGTCAGCGTGGCGCTGGGGGCCCTGACCGCGTTGCTGCTGTGGCGGTTCCGGTTTCCGTTCAAGGCGGCCCTGGAGGGCGCGCTCGGTCTTCCCATCGTGGTGCCGGAGATCTGCATGGGCGTCGCCATGTTGGTGTTCTTCACCCAGATCCTGCCCTGGCCGACCACCCTGGCCTGGCCGCTGAACCTGGGGGCGATCATCATCTCGCACATCTCCTTCTCGTTCAGCTTCGTGGCCATCGTCATTCGCGGCCGCCTGGCCTCGTTCAACCGCGAGCTGGAGGAAGCGGCCAAGGACCTGGGGGCGGGGGAGTGGCGGATCTTCTGGGACGTGCTCGTCCCGCACATGCGGCCAGGGCTACTGGCCGGCGCCCTGTTGGCCTTCACCCTCAGCCTGGACGACTTCGTGATCACCTTCTTCACTTCCGGCCCGGACACCACGACCTTTCCGATCAAGGTCTACTCGATGGTGCGCTTTTCGGTGACGCCGGAGGTCAACGCCGCCTCGACCCTGCTGATCGTCCTCACCGTGGCCCTGACCGCCGTGGCGCTGCGGTTCTCGGGAGGCGCGGCCGCCGCCATCGAGGCCGGGGAAGGGCTGTGATGAGGCTTGCCGCAGTTTCCATCCGCTCATCCCCGCGAAAGCGGGGACCCAGTGGTGTCCAGGTATCTCATTGTTCGGAGAAATCTTTCAGCCACCACAGCCACGCGGGAAAACGCTGGGTCCCCGCTTTCGCGGGGATGAGCGAGGGTTTGCATGCGAGGGGACGGGGCGCCCGGCGCAAAACATGAGCGCCGCCAAGACCATCATCCGGTTCGAGAACGTCACCAAGCGGTACGGCAAGGTGCTGGCGGTGGACAACGTCTCCCTGGCCATCGAGGAGGGAGAGTTCTTCGCCCTGCTCGGCCCCTCGGGCTGCGGCAAGACCACGCTGCTGCGCATGCTGGCCGGCTTCGAGACGCCCAGCGAGGGGCGTATCCTGATCGACGGGCAGGACATCAGCCGCACACCCCCTAACCGCCGCCCGGTGAACATGGTCTTCCAGTCCTACGCCGTCTTCCCGCACATGAGCGTCGCCGACAACGTCGCCTATGGCCTGATGGTGGACGGGGTCGGCCCGGCCGAGCGGGCGCGGCGGGTCGAGGAGGCGCTGGAGCTGGTCAAGCTGGAGGGCTATGGCGCGCGCAGGCCGGACCAGCTGTCCGGCGGCCAGCGACAGCGCGTCGCCCTGGCTCGCGCCCTGATCAAACGGCCGCGCGTGCTGCTGCTGGACGAGCCGCTATCGGCCCTGGACGCCAAGCTGCGCGAGGCCATGCGATCGGAACTGACCCAGCTGCAGGAGACGGTCGGCGTCACCTTCCTGTTCGTCACCCACGATCAGGATGAGGCCCTGGCCATGGCCAGCCGCTGCGCGGTGATGAACCGGGGGCTGCTGCAGCAGGTGGCGACGCCCAGCGACCTCTATGAGTTCCCCAACTCGCGCTTCGTGGCCGACTTCATCGGCTCGGTGAACCTCGTCGAGGGGCGCCTGGCGGTGGACGAAGCCGACCACGCGGTCGTGGAGGTCGCGGGCCTCCCGAGCCCCATCTACCTTGACCACGGCGTCAGCGGCGCCCACGAGAGCACGGTCTGGGTCGCGCTGCGCCCGGAGAAGATCGAGCTGCACAAGCGCGGCGAGGGGAGGGCGGCGCCCTTGCTGGACGACGCCCCCGCGGGCCATAACCTCGTCCCCGGCGTGATCCGGCGGATCGCCTATCTGGGGTCGGAGTCGGTCTATGACGTGGCTGTGGAGGGAGGATCGTCGGTGAAGGTGTCGCGCTCCAATCTCACCCGCCGCGACCAGGAGGATTTCGCCGCCGAGGAGCCGGTGTGGCTGGCCTGGCGCGCTTCGGCCTGTTCGGTGCTGCTGTCGTGAGCCCGCCCAGGACCGCCTCACGCCCGGTTCTCGGCGTAACCTGTTGCACCAAGCGCATGGGGACCGAGTTCGGCCAGGCGGTGGTCAACCGCTATGTGGCCGCCGCCATGCAGTGGGGCGACGTGGCCGCCCTGCTGGTCCCGGCCCTGCCCGAGCTGATGAGCGCCCGCGAGGTCGCGCCGCGGCTCGACGGCCTGCTATTGACCGGCAGCCCCTCCAACGTCGACCCCGCCCGCTACGGCGAGGCGGGGGCGCTGGACGCCGAGGGGCCCTACGACCTGGCGCGGGACACGATGTCGTTCGACCTGATCAACGCCATGCTCGACCTGCGCAAGCCCGTGCTCGGCGTCTGCCGCGGCTTCCAGGAGATCAACGTCGCCTTCGGCGGAGCCCTGCGGCGCGACACCGGCCGCAATCCGGAGCTGATCGCCCACCACGCGCCGGCCGAGGCGAGCTTCGACGACATGTTCGCCCATGAGCACTCGGTCGAGCTGACGCCGGGCGGGGTCCTCAGCCAGGGGCTCGGCCGCGAGCGCCTGCAGGTCAATTCCGTGCACTTCCAGGGCG
Source organism: Caulobacteraceae bacterium (assembly GCA_028290905.1). Taxonomy (GTDB): domain Bacteria; phylum Pseudomonadota; class Alphaproteobacteria; order Caulobacterales; family Caulobacteraceae; genus Acaudatibacter. The sequence goes on from JAQGIW010000103.1 coordinate 7,280, forward strand.
CGGGCCGGCTGGGCGACGGCCTGACCATCGAGGCCCGCGCGCCCGACGGCGTCGTCGAGGCGGTCTCGGCGCGGGTGAACGACGCGCCCGTGCTCGCCGTTCAGTGGCATCCGGAGTGGCGCACCGCCGACAACCCGGATTCCCAGGCTTTCTTCCATCTCCTCGGCCTGGCCCTCAGGGGCGAGCTGCCGGCCCCGAAGCATCAAGAAGGATCCCGCCCGTGACTCCCCGCAACTACGACATCGCCGAGCTTCGCCGCCTGGACGTCGCCCATCACCTGCCGGCCCAGGCCAACTACGGCCAGATCCGCGACGCCGGCGGCAGCCGGATCATCACCCGGGCGGACGGCTGCTTCATCTACGACGGCGACGGGAACGCCATCCTCGACGGCATGGCCGGGCTGTGGTGCGTGCAGGTGGGCTATGGGCGCAAGGAGCTGGCGGAAGCGGCCTATGAGCAGATGCTTGAGCTGCCCTACTACAACACCTTCTTCAAGACGGCCGCCCCGACCACGGTGATGCTGGCGGCCAAGGTGGCCTCCCTGCTGGGGGGCAATCTCCAGCACGTGTTCTTCAACAACTCCGGCTCGGAGGCCATCGACACGATCATCCGCCTCGCCCGCCACTACTGGCAGGTGAGGGGCGAGCCGAACCGCAATGTCATCATCTCGCGGGTCAACGGCTACCACGGCTCGACCGTGGCGGGCGTGAGCCTGGGCGGCATGAAGGCCATGCACGACCAGGGCGGCCCGTGGGTGCCGGGGATCGAGCACGTCATGCAGCCCTACCGCTTCCAGGAGGGCTTCGGGGAAGACCCGGCCGCCTTCGGCGCGCGCGCCGCCGACGCCGTCGAGGCCCGCATCCTCGAGGTAGGCCCCGAGAACGTCGCCGCCTTCATCGGCGAGCCGGTGCAAGGGGCGGGCGGGGTGATCATCCCCCCCGAGGGCTATTGGCCCAGGGTGGAGGCGATCTGCCGCAAATACGGCATCCTGCTGGTCTGCGACGAGGTGATCTGCGGCTACGGGCGCCTGGGGGCCTGGTTCGGCTTCCAGCATTTCGGCGTGAAGCCCGACCTTGTCAGCACGGCCAAGGGCCTGTCTTCCGGCTACCTGCCGATCTCGGCGGTGGGCGTGGCGGACCACATCGTCGAGGCCTTGCGCGAGAAGGGCGGCGACTTCGTCCACGGCTACACCTATTCCGGCCATCCCACCTCGGCGGCCGTCGCCCTGAAGAACCTGGAGATCATGGAGCGCGAGGACCTCGTCGGCCGGACGGCGCGAGAAACCGCCCCCTACCTCGCCGCCGCCCTCGCCGGCCTCGACGACCACCCGCTGGTGGGCGAGACGCGGTCGATCGGGTTGCTGGGGGCGGTGGAGATCGTCGCCAAGCCGGGCACCAACCAGCGTTTCGGCGACGCCCCCGGCAAGGCGGGCCCGATCGTGCGCGACCTCTGCATCAACAACGGCCTGATGGTGAGGGCGGTTCGCGACACCGTTGTGATGAGCCCGCCGCTGATCATTTCCCGCGACCAGATCGACCAGCTGGCGGCGATCCTGCGCAAGTCGCTGGACGAAGCCCTGCCGGTGCTGCGGGAGCGCTATCCCGCGGCCATGGCTGCATGAACCCCAGACCTGCTGGCCGCCCTGACTGAAGGGCCGCCCCATCGGGACGGCCCGTCGATAATCTGTTGTCGGCCGCCTTCAGCCCGCGACGGCGGCCCGGCGACGGCGGGACACAACCCCGAGCGCGCCCAGGCCGAGGATGAGCATGGTCCAGGTGGCGGGTTCGGGGACGCCGCCCCCGCCGATGGTGCAGCCGGGGCCGCAGGCCAAGCGAGCAATCTGATCGTATTGAGACAGGAATAGTGTCCCGTTGCTGCGGTCGGGTGAAACGAAGTCTCCCCGCGTGCCGCCGGACGCGATGATGTCGAAGGCGCTGGTGCTGGGGTTAAGCAGGCCGACCGTGCCGTCGTTGTTGTTGACGATGATGTCGCCATTGAATTTGCCGCCAGAGATCACGCCTGTGCCATCGGGAGAATGCCCTATATTGTACGTGTTGATGAGGGCCCCGCTCGTATAGTCATAGGACTGGATCGTGCCGCTATTTTCCACATAGATTGTATTGCCATTCGGTGACACGGTGACGCCATCGGGGAATAGACCAGCGTTGATCACACGGAAGGATCCGGTCACGGGATCAATATCGATCAGACCGCTGTTGCTGGCGGAAATGATGTGGCCATTGACCGGATCGCCCCACATGCCCAGGAAATTGGTGACACTCGAGATCGGACCGGTCAGGGCGGTATGACTGCCGTCGTTGTGGAACATCTCGTATACGCCGCCCTGAAGCTGCGCGCCGTAGACTTGGCCGCCGGCGGTCGTGATGGCGTAGTTGGGATTACCCGTCGTAAAGGTGTAGGGCGTGGCGATCAGGGCGCTCGCCAGGGTCTGATTATCGACGTCCTTGAAAACATAGATCTGGTCGGTCGACAGGCTGCCGGTGACCACGTTGCCGTTCGGCAGAATGCCTTCAGCGAGCGGTCCGTACTGGCCGAAGTATCCGCCGACGAAAGTGGTGAGATTAAATCCATCGCTGACCCCGATCGGGGTGAGGGTCAGCGCGGCGCTGGCGGGAGATACAGCTGCTAATAGAGTGATCGCCGTCGCCGCTGAAATGAATGCTTTCCGGATCATGTTTCTTCTCCCAAGAAAATCGGGCCCATCTCGATGGACTATTGTTCCAGATTTCGCTTGCGAAAAAAGGCCGGTACCGCTTTTTAGCCTTCCCAGCGCCCCAATAATTAACTTAAAATGCCGACAATGTCCACGGGAATTGCGTCGGACGAGATCCGCGCGCAAACCGCTCCAAGCTAGGCTGTTTTGGTCATCGGCATAGCTGAGCAAGAAGACCATGATGGCCCCCGCTGGTTCGACTGATCCCGCCCCGGCCGGAGAGTCGTCAGTCGCCGAAGGCGGCGTTGGAGTTTTCGTCCCACCAGGCGCCGAGGTAGGCCGCCGCCGCGAGGTAAAGAGGGGCGGCCTGCGGGTCACGGGTGGCCGCGTCGAAGCAGGCGAGCGTGTATTTCGCCAGGTGGGCGTCGGCGTGGCTGACCGCGTGGCCGGCGAGCGTCGCGCGCATTGGTCCGGTCTCCTCCGGCGGAGTATGGAAGGCGATCGATGCGGCCTCGGCGGGGCTCGCCCCAGGCAGGGAACGTGCCGTGGGGGGCGGGAGCGGCCCTGCCGGGTCGAGCGCGGCGTTTCCCTGGGCGGCGCGCAGGCCCAGGACGTGGGTGGCGGCGACGCGGATGGCGGCGCGCCTGTCTCCCGCGACGGCGGCGACCGTCAGAACGCCCTGGGGCAGGGTCAGGCAATGGGTCCAGCCGTAGGGCGCGTGGCGGGCATCGTCCTGCAGCATCGACCAGGCTGCGAGGCGCAACAGGGATCGCTCGGCGTCCTCCAGGCTGAGGGCGTGCGTCGGCCCAGCCAAGAGTCGTTCGGCGAGGCCGCCCGCCTCCGCCGCCAGCATCGTCGGAGCGATGAACAGCGATGGCGAGTCTACGTGAGGGGGTGAGACGAGGACATCGAACAGGTCGCCGCTCGGGGTGGTCGATGATACGGCGCTCGTCGGCCAGGTGAGGCGCGCCGCCCCTTGCAACGTCAGATAGCGCACCGGAGCCCGGAGGAGGCCGCCGTACGCTTCACCCATCTTCGGCGAGTTCAGGAACATCGCCAGCAGGATGGGGGCGTGGGCCGCCGCGCCGAGGGCGGGAATCACCGCGTCCGCGAGGCCGGCGATGAGCGCTGGGCTGGATACGCGATCGAGCAGCCAGGCGAGGGCGCCATCCGCCTCGGCGACATCGCCCGCGGGAATGGCCGCCGTCAGGGCGTTCAGCGCCGGCGTCTCGTCGGCGTAGGACCGCGGGGCGGCTTCGATCTCCGACCCGGAGCGGGCGTAGCGCGTGGCGATCTCGGCGATCCGACGCCGGCCTTCCGGCCGCGACGCCGGTGGCGCCAGGCGGAGTAATCGGGCGCGGGCTATCAGTTCCATCGGCGCGTGCAGGACGAAGGAGGACGAGGCGGTGATCTTCGGCGGTGTGATCGCCTTGGCGACGGCGTCGACGAGTGCGCGGTCGCTGGACCCCGCCAGAGCGCACCGCTCCCAGGCGTCGCCGGGCCGGGGGTTGTCGAGGACCTCCCCAGGGAGGGCGCGGAGAAGGACCGCCGAGTCTTGCATGGCCGTGTTTCCTTGTGCGATGGGCCGCTTTGTGCAAGTTCAAGTGAACTTGAGGTCAAGAGGCATCCGCGCATGGTCGAAGGCTTTATCGATATCGCCAGTCTCGCGAAGCGGTCGGGCGTCGCCGCCAGCGCGCTGCGGTTCTACGAGGACCAGGGCCTGATCCGCGCCGCGCGCCAGGCTGGCGGGCGGCGGCACTTTCCACGCTCCACTCTGCGCAGGGTCGCCTTCGTGCGCGCCGCCCAGGCGGTCGGTCTGACCCTCGGGGAGATCCGCGCCGCGCTCGCCACTCTCCCCGAGGAGCGCACGCCCACGCGCGAGGACTGGGCCGAGTTGTCGAGCGCCTGGACGCCCCTGATCGAGGCTCGGATCGCGGCCCTGACCCGGCTGCGCGACGCCCTGGCCTCCTGCATCGGCTGCGGCTGCCTCTCCCTTGACACCTGCGCCCTCTACAACCCCGGCGACGGCGCGCGGCGAAGAGGCGCCGGTCCCCGTTACCTCCTCGGCGACAGCCCCGCGAGCGTCATGGCTGAAGCGAAGGGGTCGGAAGCATAGCGTGGCCGAACTTCGGTTTGCTATTGACTATCAACGCATAATATTGCAAAATGCAACCATCAATTCGCTCTTTCTCATCGTCAATCGTGAAATGCCGACGTGCGGCGGGCGCGCCTATGATCGCGAGCTCGAGGAGTCGACGATTCGGACGACGAGAACCTTGATTTAGAACTCGCGGAGGCCCCTTGAGCCGACGAAAATCTCGTCTCGAACCGCCCGCGCCGCGCCCAAAGGCGCCAAAAACCGCCAAAAACCGCCCTGAATCCCAGCAAGCGCCAGCAGGGCCGCCGGCGGCGACCCGAGCACCAGCCCGACGAAAGCTCTTGCGCCGTGTAGAGTCCGCTCTGCGGACTGATGCAAACGGAAGAGACCGACCCGATGCAAACTCGCGGCGTGGCCCAGCCGATGGCGGAAAGTCCCGCTAGCAGCCGTGTCGCGGGCGACGCGGGACGACCCTAAGGGTCCAGGCGCACATGGGCTCGCAGCCAGGGCGTGAGGCGCGCAAAGTCGAAGGTGTGGGTTTCATAGAGCCCACTGATGAAGGCGAAGGCTTCGGCCGCATCGATCCTCATCTGGCCGCCGTTGATCGCCAGGAAGGTGTAGGTCGCGGCGAAGGCGCAGCGCTTGTTTCCGTCGGCGAAGGGATGGGTCTGCGCGAGGCTCTCCCAAAGCGCGGCCGCTTCTTCGATCAGGTCGGCGTAGTAGCCTGTCTGGGGGCGGAACAGCGCCGCTTCCAGCAGGCCGAGATCCCGCACCCCGTTCGCTCCGCCGTAGCGGTCGATCTGGTCGGCGTGGATGGCCAGGACTTCGGCCATCGTCAGATAGTCGGTCACTCCGCGAGTTTCTTATAGAGCTCGGCGAACTGTCCGTGGCTGGCCATGTAAGCCTGCATCACGTGCGCGCGCGGACGGCCCTGCCTGCGCTTTTCCAGCAGGTCGGCGAGCGCCTCGTCGACGAGCGCTTGGAGTTGCCGCCCCTCGCTTCGCGCAAGGTCGCGAACTGCGGCCAGGACTTCACTGTCCACTTGGGTGGCGAACTTTTCGCGAGCTTGACTGGCCATTGGGATCTCCGAGGGCGCCGCCGCAGCTATCATGCCGCATCATGATACATCAAGACGCGTCTCGACCCGCGTCTCCAGCCGGCTCCTGCCGATCAGGCCCATGCCGTCGGCGATATCGGCGGCGATGGCGGCCCTGAGGGCGTCTGCGTCGCCGGCCTCCAGCGCGTCGAGGGCGAGGCGGTGCTGGTCGACCAGGTTGGCGGCGCCGTAGTAGCCGTAGACGGTGCGCATGAACGGGCCGAACTGCAGCCACAGGGCTTCGATCAGGCGGTTGAGCGTGGCCCGGCCGTTGGCGCGGTAGAGGCCGAAATGGAAAGCGAAGTTGCATTCCATGTAGGCGATGACGTCGCCGCCCTCGATGGCCCGGTCCAGCTCAGTGTCGATCGCGCGCAGGCGGCGGATCGCCCTGGCGTCCAGGCGGGGGAGGGCGGCCACCGCCGCCTCGGGCTCCAGCAGCAGGCGGCAGGCCAGCAGGTCGGCGAAGCGATCGGCCGTCATCGGCGCGACCTCGATCCGGCGCTTGGAGCGGATCACCACCGCGCCCTCGGCGGCAAGGCGGCTGAGGGCGTCACGGACCGGCATCTGGCTGACGCCGAGCTCCAGGGCGAGGCCCCGGGTGGAGAGGCCGACCCCGGGCGTGATCTTGCCGGTGATCAGCCGGCGGCGCAGCTCCTCGTAGACGCTCGCATGGAGGGGCGCACCCTCGGTCCGGGCGCCATCCGCCGTGGGCCCGTCGGCGTGGATCTGGGCCGCTGTAGCCGTTCGCATCCTTCCCTCCGCCCGCCGCGCCCCTTGGGCCAAACTGGCGCCGGCGACCATTGACGGCGAGGCCTCGCTGGCGACAACGTGGCCTCGCGAGCTGTGATCGCAGGAGCGGCGATGGACGAACTGACGCGTTGGGTCAAGGACAACGGCATCGCCGAGGTCGAGTGCCTGATTCCTGACCTCAACGGCGTGCTGCGCGGCAAGGTGCTGCCGGCAGCCAAGTTCCTGCAATCCTCGCGCGACGGCGCCCTGCGGCTGCCCAGCAGCGTGTTCGCGGTCACCGTGACGGGGGAGTACGCCGACGTGGAGGGCGACGATGAGGCCTTCTCCGATCCCGACATGGTCCTGCGGCCGGACGTCGCCACGGCCCGGGTAGCGCCCGGCCTGAAGACCCCCACCGCCTTCGTGTTCGCCGACGCCCAGCATCCCGACGGCCGACCGTGGGCGTCCTCGCCGCGGCACGTGCTGGCTTCGGTGGTCGAGCTCTACCGCGCCCGGGGTTGGCGCCCGGTCGTGGCGCCGGAACTCGAGTTCTACCTCACCGCCCTCAACCCCGACCCGGATCTGCCGCTGACGTCGCCGACCGGACGCTCGGGCCGGGCCGAGTCCTCGCCGCAGCCCTATGGCCTGGAGGCGATCACCGAGTACGAGGACCTGATCGACGCCATCTACGAGTTCTCCGAGGTCGCCGCCCTGGACGTGGACACCCTGATCCACGAATCCGGCGCGGCGCAGCTCGAGGTGAATTTCATTCACGGCGACCCGATCACCCTCGCCGACCAGGTGCTGGTGTTCAAGCGCATCGTCCGGCAGGTGGCCCTGAACCACGGAGTTTACGGCACCTTCATGGCCAAGCCCATGGAGCACCAGCCCGGGAGCGCCATGCACCTGCATATCTCGCTGGTGGACGAGGCCACGGGGGCCAATCTGTTCGCCGACCCCTCGGGCGAGGACACCGCGATGTTCCGCCAGTTCATCGGCGGCCTGCAGACCTATCTGCCCAGCGCCGCGCCGCTGTTCGCGCCCAACGTCAATTCCTTCCGCCGCATGCGGCCCAGCCACAGCGCCCCGATCAATGTGCAGTGGGGGCGGGACAACCGATCCTGCGGCCTGCGCGTGCCGCTCTCCGACCGGGAGAACCGGCGGATCGAGAACCGCCTGCCGGGCGCCGACGCCAACCCCTACCTCGCCATGGCGGCGGCCCTGATCTGCGGCTGGCTGGGGATCGAGAAGGCCATCGAGCCGAGCGCCCCGGAGGGCGGCAACGCCTATCACCGCCCCCGCACCCTGCCCAAGACGCTCGAGGAGGCCATGGAGCGGTTCGGCGCGTGCGCCCCTGTCCGCACCCTGCTGGGCGAGCCCTTCTTCCGCTCCTTCGCCGCCATCAAGGAGGCGGAGCTGGAGGCCTACCGCGGCGTGATCAGCTCGTGGGAGCGCGACCATTTGCTGCTGAAGGTCTGACCGCGGTGGGCTTCAACGACGGCCTGGGCATGGCGTCGTCCTACTATGCGGCGACGGCCAACCCCTGGCGGGAGCAGCCGGCGCTGGAGGGGGAGCGCGAGGCCGACCTGGTGGTGGTCGGGGGGGGCTGCACCGGTCTCTCCGCCGCCCTGCACGCCGCCCAGGCGGGGCTGTCGGTGGTGGTGCTGGAGGGCGGCAAGGTGGGGTGGGGGGCGTCGGGGCGCAACGGCGGCCAGATCATCCCCGGACTTCGCAAGGGTGCAGCGGAGCTGGCGCGGCTCCATGGCGTCGAACGCGCCCGGGCGCTTCTGGACCTGGCTTTCGAGGCCCGCGACCTGGTGGTCCGCCTGATCGAAGAGACCAGGATCGCCTGTGATCTCAAGACCACCGGGCATCTGCTCGGCGCCGCCAAGGCCCGGGATATGGCCTGGATGGAGGCCGAAGCCGAATGCCTCGCCACGGTGATGAACTATCCGTACGTCGACCTGCTCTCGGTCGATGGGGTGCGCGAGGAGGTGGCGACGGCCTACCACGGCGGCTTGCTCGACCGGCGGGGCGGCCACATGCATCCGCTGAACTACACGCTCGGCCTCGCAGAGGCGGCCCTGGCGGCGGGCGCCGTCATCCATGAGCGCTCGGAGGTAACGGGGCTGGCCACGGCCGGCGGGGTGCGCGTCCGGACCCCGGCCGGCGCCGTTCGCGCGCGCCACGCCGTTCTGGCCGGCGACGCCCTGCTCCAGGGCCTCTGCCCCCGCGTGAACCAGCGGATCATGCCGGTGGCCAACTATATCGCGGCGACCGCGCCCCTTCCGGACCCAGCCGCCCTGATCCCGCACGATGTAGCGGTCTCCGACAGCCGCTTCGTGGTCAACTACTATCGCCTCAGCGCCGACGGCCGCCTGCTGTTCGGCGGCGGCGAGCGCTACAACCCCGAGCCGCCGCGGGACATGGCCGCCTTCGTGCGCGGCCACATGGAGGCGGTATTCCCGCAGGTCCGGGGCGTGCCGATCGACCACGCCTGGGGTGGACTGGTGTCGGTCACCCAGACCCGCCTGCCGCACGTGGGACGCCAGGGCGAGGTGCTGTTCGCCCACGGCTATTCGGGCCTGGGCGTCGTGCTCTCGACCCTGGCGGGCAAGCTGCTGGTCGAGGAGATCCTCGGAAAGCACGAACGTTTCGATCTTTTCGCCGCTCTGGAGCCTCCGCCGTTTCCCGGGGGCGTCGCCCTGCGCGGCCCACTGCACGTGCTTGGCATGCTCTGGTACGCGCTCAGAGACCGTCTTTGAGAGAGGGAATTCATGGCCGATAGCTCGCGCCGCGACGATGAAGCGCTGGGGATGGACCGCCGGATCGACCGGCGCGATTTCTTGAACGGCGTGGCCTTCGCCATCGGGGCCTTGGGAACGGGCGTGGCCGGCGGCGCCGCAGCCGCCCCTGCCTGGCCGCAGGATGGGCAGGACTACTATCCGCCGCTCCTCACCGGCCTTCGCGGCAGCCACCCGGGCTCCTTCGAGAACGCCCACGCCCTCAAGGACGGCGACTTCTGGTCGGCCGCCTCCGGGATCAGCGACACCGGCGAGGACTATGACCTCGTCGTCGTCGGCGGTGGCATCAGCGGTCTGGCGGCGGCGCATTTCTTTCGCGCCGCCCGGCCCGACGCCCGCATCCTGATCCTCGACAACCACGACGACTTCGGTGGCCACGCCAAGCGCAACGAGTTCTGGCTGGACGGCAAGCTGCACCTGCTGAATGGCGGCACGCTGGAGATCGACAGCCCGCGCCCCTACAGTCCCGCCGCGGACGGGCTCCTGAGGTCCCTGGGGGTCGAGCCGGTCGCACTCGCCGAGGCGTGCGACCGCCCCAAGACCTATCCTTCTCTCGGGCTCAAGCACGGTGTCTTCTTCGACAAGGAGACCTTCGGGTCGGACCGCCTGGTGACGGGCGCGCCGTCCCGGTACGAGGGCCAGGGCGGCTCGTGGGGGGACTTCCTGGCCAAGGCGCCACTGTCGCCGGAGGCGCGGGCCGACATCCTACGGATCGAGACCGCCAAGATCGACTACATGCCGGGCGTCACCTCCGACGAGAAGAAGGACCGGCTGTCGCGTATGAGCTACCGAGCCTATCTGCTGGAAATCGCTAAGGTTCAACCGATGACGGCCGCCTTCTACCAGACCCATACCCAGGGCGAATGGGGGGTGGGCATCGACGCCGTTTCGGCCCTGGACTGCTGGGGATTCTACATGCCGGGCTTCCAGGGACTGAACCTGGAGGGGCGCACGGCGCCGCGGATGAGCTTCACGCCGGCCGGGTACAAGGAGACTGGCGGATCCTACGTCTTCCACTTCCCGGACGGGAACGCCTCCATCGCCCGGCTGCTGGTGCGGTCCCTGGTTCCGGGCGCCATCCCGGGAGGGGATTGCCGGGACGTCGTCGTCGCGCGGGCCGACTACGGACGGCTCGACCGGCCGGACAACGCCGTGCGGATCAGGCTCTCGAGCGTCTGCGTGAGGGCGCGCAACATGGGCGACCCGGGCGCCTCGAGGGGGGCGGAGGTGGCCTACGCCCGGGCAGACGGGGTCTATCGCGTGCGGGGAAAGGCCTGCGTGCTGGCCTCGTGGAACATGATGATTCCCTACCTCTGCCCGGACCTGCCCGAGCCGCAGAAGGCGGCGCTGCACCAGATCGTCAAGACGCCGCTGGTGTATACCAGCGTCGCCTTGCGCGACTGGACGGCGTTCCAGCGCCTCGGGATCTCGAGCGTCACCGCCCCCGGCGGCTATCACACATCGTTCGGCCTGAACTGGCCGGTGGATATCGGCAGCTACGAGGCCGAGCGGTCGCCAGAGAAGCCGATCCTGCTCCACATGACCCGTACGCCCTGCAAGCCGGGCCTGCCGGAGCACGACCAGAACCGCGCCGGGCGGACGGAATTGCTGGCGACGCCCTTCGAGACCTTCGAGCGGGAGATCCGCAGGCAGCTCGGCCGCACGCTGGCCGACGGTGGCTTTGATCCGGCCCGGGACATCACCGCCATCACTGTGAACCGCTGGCCCCACGGCTATGCGCCCGAATGGAACCCGCTTTGGGGACAGGTCTATCCGCCGGGCGAGGCGCCCAACGAGATCGGCCACGCCCGCTTCGGCCGCATCGCCATCGCCAACGCCGACGCGGGGGCCGCCGCCTACACCGACTGCGCCATTGACCAGGCCCACCGGGCGGTGGGGGAGTTGTTGAGTCTCTGAAGCGCGGCCCGCGCCGTCACACGTTCAGCAGCAAGAACTCGCGTTCCCAGGGGCTGATGACGCGCATGAAGGTGGCGAATTCGGCGCGCTTCACGGCGGCGAAGGTGGTGACGAAGGTGCGTCCGAAGACATCCGCCAGTTCTTCGGTGTCCTCGAACAGGCCGACGGCTTCCAAAAGGCCGACGGGAAGATCGAACTCCTCGGACACCGCCGAGCCGTTTACCGGCTCGCTGGGCGTCAGGTGGCGGGTGAGGCCCAGGTAACCGCAGGCGAGGGAGGCGGCCATCGCCAGGTAGGGGTTGGCGTCGGAGGAGGGGACACGGTTCTCGACCCGACGGTTGGCGGGGGAGGAAGGGGGGATGCGCAGGCCGGTGGTGCGGTTGTCATAGCCCCACTGCACGTTCACCGGCGCCGAGAGTCCCTTCACCAGCCGGCGGTAGGAATTCACATAGGGCGCGAGCATGCAGGTCACCGCCGGCACATAGCGCTGCTGGCCGGCCAGGAACTGGAAGAACTCCGGGGTGGGCCGGCCGTCGGCGTCGGTGAAGATGTTCTCGCCCGTCTCGGTGGAGAGGATCGACTGGTGGATGTGCATGGCCGAACCCGGCTCGTGGGCGATCGGCTTGGCCATGAAGGTCGCGTAGATGTCGTGCGCCAGGGCCGCCTCCCGAATCGTCCGCTTGAGCAGGAAGACCTGGTCGGAGAGAGCCAGGGGATCGCCGTGGCGCAGGTTGATCTCCATCTGGGCCGCCCCTTCCTCGTGGATCAGGGTGTCGACCTCCAGCTGCTGGGCCTCGGCGAAGGCGTAGATGTCTTCGAAGATGGCGTCGAACTCGTTGACCGCCGAAATGGAATAGGATCGGCGGCCGGCTTCCGCCCGGCCCGAGCGGCCGATCGGCGGCTCGAGGGGATAGTCCGGGTCGGTATTGCGCTTGACGAGATAGAACTCGATCTCCGGCGCCACCACCGGCTTCCAGCCCTGCTCCTCATAGAGGGCGATGATGCGCTTAAGCACCTGGCGCGGGGCAATCTCGACGGGGCGGCCGTCGTGATAGAGGGCGTCGTGGATCACCTGGGCCGTCGGATCCTGGGCCCAGGGGACCAGGCAAAGGGTGGAAAAGTCTGGCCGCAGCTCGATGTCGCCATCCGAGGGATCGTATCTAAAGTCGCGGTCTTCGTCGGGATACTCGCCCGAGATGGTCTGCATGAAGATCGACGAGGGCAGGGCCATGCCCGTGTCGTCGAAGAACTTGGAGGCGGGCATTATCTTGCCGCGGGCGACGCCGGCGAGGTCCGGCACCAGGCACTCGATCTCGGTGACGCCGCGAGCGGCGGCCCATTTGCGGGCCTGGGCGACGTTGGTGATAGGCTTCGCGCCGTTCGCAGTCGCTGTGACTGGGCTCGAATCGGGGCGGGTCTTTGATTTTTTGGCCATGGGCTTTTTCGGGGAAAGGGCGTTGCGGAGATGGCGCGGAACTGCGGAGGCCCGCGATCGCCGCTAGCCGTCGGGGTCGCGTTTACCGGTCGGTCGGAGAGTCCGGTGACTGATCATACCGCGGCAGGTCGTGGAACGCCCCGCCAGAACGCCTTTTCAACTACACCCAGGCAGGTAGCATAGCTTGACGCCTCGATAGGCGCCAGCCGTCGCGGTCGCTCGGATGTGATCACAGACTCTTGACGCCACCCCCGGCGGCGGTGGACGGTCCCGCCAATCAGACAAAACAATCGGGGATCATTCCGGACATGATGAAGAAGGGCGCCTTGTTCAGGTCCAGCCTGATGACCGTCGCCGTCGCGCCGCTCATGTGCGCAGGCGTCGCCGCCGCCGCCTCCGGCGAAGCCGAGCCCGGGGGCGCCCACGCGCCCACCGCCGTCGGCGAAATCGTGGTGACCGCCACGCGCAAGGAAGAGAGCCTCAGCAAGGTCCCAGAGAGCGTCAGCGCCTTCACCGCCGCCAAGATGGACGTCCTCGACATCAAGAACTTCGCGGACATCGCCAAGTTCACGCCGGGCATCACCTACGCGCCCGACAGCCACAACATCTCGATCCGCGGGATCGAATCGACGGCGGGGTCGGGCACCACTGGCATCTACATCGACGACACGCCGATCCAGGTCCGCAACCTGGGTCTCAACGCCAACAACACCCTGCCGGCCGTGTTCGACCTCAGCCGGGTCGAGGTGCTGCGCGGGCCGCAGGGCACCCTGTTCGGGGCCGGGTCCGAGGGTGGCACCATCCGCTACATCACGAACCAGCCGAGCCTGACCCACTTCTCGGGCTTCGCCCACGCCGAACTGGCCTTCACTCAGAACGGGGCCGCCAGCTACGAGGGTGGCATCGCCGAGGGCGGTCCCCTGATTCCCGACAAGCTGGGCTTCCGCTTCAGCGCCTGGGCGCGCCGGGACGGGGGCTGGATCGACCGGGTCGACTACCGGACCCTCGCCACCACCGACAGCAACGCCAACCGCGTCGACACCTACGTCCTGCGCGCGGCCATGACCTGGGCCCCTTCGGCCAACCTGACCATCACACCGGGGATCGACTACCAGAAGCGCGACCAGCACAACTACGACTACTACTGGGTGAGCCTCTCCAGCCCCGGCCATTTCGTCAGCGGCACGCCCGACCGCATGGCCGACGCCGACCGTTTCTACCTGCCGACCCTAAAGGTCGAATATGATGTGGGACGGCTGAAAGTGATCTCCAACACGTCCTACTATGACCGGCTCGAACGGGTGAACGGCTACAGCGGAACGCTCTACAACCTTTCGTTCTTCCAGCACTTTCTCAGCTCGGATCCCAGCGTCAACCAGTATGGGAACTCCTTCGCCACCGACCCCCAGGGCATAGCCTGTACAAACGGTTGCGGATCCTTTTTTCCGCTGTTGACGCCGACCGGGCCCAATGTGCCGGGGCTCAGCAACTACTATGCCCAGAACCTGATCACCAATGCACAACAGAACTTCACCCAGGAGATCCGCGTTCAATCCGACGCGTTCGATTCGCGCTTACAATGGACTGTCGGATTTTTCTATTCGTTCGACCGCCAGCAGAGCAAGGAAGAAATCCGCGACCCCATGCTGCCACAGCTGACGCAGCTGTTGTGGGGAGAGGATATGCTCACCGCGTGGGGTGAAAACCTTCTGGCTAACGGCGATGACTACATCAACAATACACGCGCCCACGACCGGCAAGAGGCCCTGTTCGCCGACGCCACCTACGCAATCACCGAGCGGCTCAAGCTGAACATCGGCTTACGCTACGCCTGGACGAAGTTCGTCTTCGCCAACACCAACGACGGTGCTCAGGATCTGCTGGGCGGTCCGCCCAGCTTCGACAATGGCGGGCTGGCCGGCGGCGGCAAGAGCGAACAGCCCTTCACGCCGAAGTTCAGCCTGTCTTACCAGCTGACGCCGGACGACCTGATCTACGCCACGGCCTCGAAGGGATATCGCATCGGCGGCGCCACGCCCCCACTTCCGCCCAACTGCGGCTCCGGCTTCCCGACCTCCTACAATTCGGACTCCCTATGGAGCTACGAGGTCGGCACGAAGGATCGATTCCTGGACCGCGCGCTGCAGGTCTCCGCCAGCGCCTTCTATGTCGACTGGAGCAATATCCAGCAGGCGTTCTACGTGCCCGCCTGCGGCATCCAGTTCACGACCAACGCGGGCAAAGCGGTCAGCAAAGGTTTCGACCTGCAGTCGCAGTGGCAGGTCACCCGCGCGTTGGATCTGGAACTGAGTGTCGGCTACACCGACGCCAGGTTCTCCAAGACCGCCCTGGACGCCAACGGCGACGTGCTCAACGTGAAGGGCGACGCTCTGGACCTCGCGCCCTGGACCGTGACCGTGGCGGCCCAGTACGACTTCTCAGTCCTGGGGCGCGACGCCTTTGTGCGCGCCGACTACGAGTTCGCCAGCAAGCGGACGGCGCCGATCCCCAACGAGGATCCGGCCACCGCCTTCTACGACCCTGGCCTGGTCCCCAATCCGGCGACACACCAGGTCTCGATGCGCGCCGGCGTCGCCCTGGGCGCCTGGGATCTGGCGCTGTACGCCAACAACCTGCTGAACGCCCATCCGGTCCTCAACCTCACCCACCAGGACAGCGCCACCACCCTCTACGAGGCCACTACCCTGCGGCCCCGGACCATCGGCATGGCGGCGACGCTCAGGTACTGACGCAGTGGCCCCGGTGTTCTGAAATCTGCGGGACCGTCCGATAATCGTCACGATATTCCGGCATCTTCGGCAAACGCCAGGGAGCATCGCCATGACCGTCAATGAAATCGCGCAGGACCTCGTCGCCATCTGCAAGACCGGCGACTTCAAGACTCCGGGCGACAAATACTGGGCCGACGACGTGGTCAGCGTCGAGGCCGGTGGCCCGCCGGGCATGGATCCCGTGAGCCGCGGCAAGGCGGCGGCCGCCGCCAAGGGCGACTGGTGGGAAGGCGCCCACACCATCAACAGCACCAGCGTCGAGGGGCCGTGGGTGAACGGCGACCAGTTCACCGTGCGCTTCCACATGGACGTCACCGTCAAGGCCACCGGCCAGCAAATGGCGATGGACGAGATCGCCCTCTACACCGTCAAGAACGGCAAGATCGCCGAGGAGCGGTTCTTCTACGGCGGCTGAACGCCCCTTCCGTCACGCGCCCTTGGCGCGCGACACCTCCCCCGCTTCGCAGCTGCTTCGCAGGAGAGGAGGAACGGCGCTTTTTCTCCTTCTGTGCGCGCAGCTGGGGAGGCGGCGCGACGCGTAGCGGCGGGACGGAGGGGGCGCTATGGTCACCCCCGCTCCCGGGAGGATGCGCGATGAAGTTCGAACGCCTGCCGTCGATCCTCACCACACTGCAGCCCAGCAACCATCCCTATCTGAACGGGGCGTGGACGCCCCTGCGCGAGGAGGTGGACGCCTGGGAGCTGGACGTCATCGAAGGCGCCATCCCCACCGACATCGACGGCCTCTACATCCGCAACACCGAGAACCAGATCCACCAGCCGCTCGGCCGCTTCCATCCCTTCGACGGCGACGGCATGCTGCACCAGATCGACTTCAGGGACGGGCGCGCCAGCTACCGCAACCGCTGGGTGCGCACCCGGGGCTTCCAGGCCGAGCAGGAGTCCGGTGGCTCGCTGTGGGGCGGGCTGATGGATGGGCCGGGCGTCTCCAAGCGGCCCGGCTTCGGCGCCCACGGCGGCCTGAAGGACACCGCCTCCACCGACGTGGTCGTGCATGGCGGCAAGGTCGTCTGCACCTTCTATCAGTGCGGCGAGGCCTATCAGCTGGAACCCGAGAGCCTCGAGCAGTTGGGCGTCGCGGCCTGGGCGCCGCTGGACGGCGTCTCGGCCCATGCGAAGGTCGACGAACGCACTGGCGAGATGCTGTTCTTCAACTATTCGGTGTACGCGCCGTACATGCACTATGGGGTCGTGGACCCGGCGGGGAAGATCTCCAACTACATCCCCGTGCCCCTGGCCGGGCCTCGACTGCCGCACGATATGGCCTTCAGCGAGCGCTTCTCGATCGTCAACGACCTGCCGGTGTTCTGGGACGTCGAGCTTTTGAAGAAGGGTGTCCACGCGGTGCGCCTACACGAGGGCCTGCCGGCGCGCTTCGGAGTGATCCCGCGCCACGGGCGCCCGGAGGACATCCGCTGGTTCGACGCGGCGCCCTGCTACATCCTACACTTCCTCAACGCCTACGAGGACGGCGACGAGCTGGTGATGGACGGCTATTTCCAGGAGAATCCGACGCCCAGGCCGGTGAAGAGCGCCCCCGACGGCTACGGCCACCTGATGGCGTTCCTCGACGAATACAGCTTCCAGCCCAGGTTGCACCGCTGGCGGTTCAACCTGAAGACCGGCGAGACCGGCGAGGGCCACCTGGACGAGCGGGTGCTGGAGTTCGGCACCTTCAACCAGCGCTTCGCGGGGCGGCCTTATCGCTACGCCTATTCCACCATCGCCAAGCCCGGCTGGTTCCTGTTCACCGGCTTCGTCAAGCACGACCTGGAGACCGGCCAGTCCTGGCAAGTCGACCTGCCCGAGGGGCGCTACGGCAGCGAAGCGCCCTTCGCGCCGCGCATCGGCGCTACTGAGGAGGACGACGGCTATCTCGTCAGCTTCGTCACCGACGAGAATACCGGTCGCTCCGAATGCATCCTCATCGACGCCCGGCGCTTCGAGGAGGGCCCCGTCGTCCGCGTCGCCCTCCCTCACAAGCTGTGCAGCGGCGCCCACGCGGTCTGGGCCGACCGGGCGTTCATCCGGGAGGGGCGGGTCGGCTGATCAGGCGGGCTCGGTCAGGAGTTCCCGCAATTCGCCGAGCCACGGCTCGTAGCGCCGCCAGCGTTCGACGGATCCGGAATAGATCGGCTGGCGCACCTGCCAAAGGCTGGCGGTCCTGACCACGCGAGGATTGGTGTCCGGACGCAGGCAGGCGTCCTCCCATTCGAGTCCGCAGAATTCGATCAGAGCGCGGCTCCAGGTCTCGGGGTCGGCGACGATGGCCTCGTAGGGGGCGTCGAATATCGCACCCGGCGGTAGCGCCTGCCGCCAGTGCTGCATGTACTTCAGATACTGGCGATAGAGGAAGACGATGTCCCCGCGGTCGGTGGCGTAGTCGGTGCGGGTTGAAAAGGGGGTGGCATAAATCGACAGGCAGGTGTCAACCGGATGACGCCGGCAATGAATGATGCGGGCGTTGGGGAAGACCAGCCTGATCAGGCCGATCCACTCGAAGTTGTAGGGATTCTTATCGGTGATGCGCAGGACGTCGGGCGAGACACGATCGAGTTCGGCGCGGTATCCGGCCGCCAGTTCGGCGATCAACCCGCCGACGCTATCGCCCAGGCTTTTCGTATCGAGCGACATTGTGCGCGAGACCCAATACTGCAGTTCCCCACCGGCCGCGATTTGAGAGTGGCTTGAAATGATCTGCTCAACCAGCGTCGTTCCCGATCGCGGCATGCCCAGGATCATGACGGGGCGGTGGTCCGCGTCGCCCAACTCGGCCGCCTGGGCCAGCAGGTCAGGGGGGAAGCCCGCGATGATCTCATTCGCCCGGCGAGTCTGGGCGTCCCGGTCGAAGGCGGCGGTCATCCGACGGATGGCGTTGGCCTCGTCGAAGCAGCGCATGGCCGCTTCGTAGTCGCCCAGGTCATCGTGGCCTTTGCCGATCGCGAACAGCAGTTCCGCCCGGCGGGCGCCAATTCCGCCGCCCCGCTCGACCAGGTCGATCATCTGGGTCAGCAGGGGGCGGTCCGACGGCGCCAGCTTCTTGGACTGCAGGAATTCGCGATAGACGGCGACATTGTCCGGACCGAGGGCGATTGCCTGCTTGAAAGACGACTCCGCCTCTTCGAACCGCCCCGCCTCGGCCAGCAGGTTGGCGAGCAGCCGGTGCAAGGCGCGGTTGCCGGAGTCCCGCTCAAGGGCTTGGCGGAGGCATGCTTCCGCCTCCGCGTACTGCTGCTCCGCCATAAGTACGCGAGCTCTGCCGAGCCGGCCCACGCTCGTCTCCGGCCCCACGGCGGCGGCCCGCCGGAAGGCCTGGGCCGCTTCCGCGTTCAGGCCCTCGCTGCTCAGCAGAAGCCCGAGCAGATAGTGGGCCGGGGCCATCCTGGGCTTGATTTCCACCGCCTTGCGCAAAGCCGCAATCGCCTCGCGCGGTTGAGACATCTGTTCCAGCACGACACCGAGATTGAAGAGCGCCTCGGCGTAGGTCGGCTTAAGGGCGACGGCCCGGCGAAACCCAGCTGCCGCCACTCCCGGTCGTCCTGCATCGAGATAGGCGGCGCCGAGATTGAAGTGGGCGGTGGCCTCGTTTGGGCTCAGCCGTACGATCCGCTCGAATACCGGGATCGCTTCCCGGAGCCTTCCGCTGGCGACCAGGCGGCCGGCCATTTGCCGCAGATTCTCCGTCGGCGGACCTTTCGGCGGAGCCTTGGCCGTCGGAAGCACCGTAGGCGCGGAGGCCCGATCCGTCGCCTCGCAGCAATGCTTGTACTTGCGCCGACTGCCGCACGGACAGGGATCGTTGCGGCCGGGACGCGCTGATGCTGGCGGCGGCAAGCGGCCGAACCTTCCCGTCAGGCCGGCGCGGGCGCCAGCCGCTCCGCCGCGAAGGCCGTAGCGCTCTTGTAGTCGGCCTTGCCGTTGGGCGCGCGCAGGTTCACCTCGCCGGTCACTATGCGCTTAGGGGACTTGTAGGCCGCCAGGGTGTGGCGGACGTGGGCGATCAGTGCGCTCTCGTCCAGGGCCTTGCCAGGATGGAGTTGCACGACGCCGGTGACCGACTGGCCCCATTTCGGGTCGGGGAGGCCGACGACCAGGGCGTCCTGGACGTCCGGGTGGGTCTTTAGGACCTCCTCGACCTCCTCGGGGAAGACCTTCTCGCCCGCGGTGTTGATGCAGGCGTTGCCGCGGCCAAGCAGCGTCAGGGTCCCGTCGGCCTCCACCACGCACCAGTCGCCCGGAATGGAGTATTTGACGCCGTCGATCACCCGGAACGTCCGGGCGGTCTTCTCCGGATCCTTGTAGTAGCCGACTGGATGGGGCGGCCCCACGGCTACCATGCCGCGCACGCCCGAGCCGGGAAGGACCTGCTGGTCGTTCTCGTCGAACACCCGGGCGCGGGGGCCGAGGGCGAACTTCGCCGTCTGGATTTCGCCGGCGGCGGTCATGATCGATGTCCCCAGCCCCAGGGCCTCCGACGAGGAGAAGGCGTCGGCCAAGGCGGCTCCCGGGATGTGGCGCAGCAGGGCGCGCTTGACGTCCAGGCTCCACATCACCCCTGACGAGGTGATCCGCTGGACGCTGGAGACGTCCCAGCGGCCGGGCTCGCGCTCGAGGGCCTCCGCCAGCGGCCGGGCGAAGGGATCGCCGACAATGGTCAGGTTGGCGGGCTTCCAACGGTCGATGGCGTCCAACATCTCGGTGGCGGTGAAGTGCAGGGAGGGGAGGGTGATCACCGCCCCGCCGCCCAGGAGGCCGCCCATGGCGGTCAGGAGGCCGGTGCCGTGCATCAGCGGCGGGGCGATGACGCTGGCCGGCCCCGGACCGGTCTGGCGCGTGGCGGCGACCAGTTCGTCGAGGGTCTCCGGCACCGGCCCCAGCGCGCGCGCGGCGGCCAGGGTGATCTGCCGGATGTCGTTGTGGGTCCACATCACGCCCTTGGGCATGCCGGTAGTGCCCCCGGTGTAGATGAAGAAGAGGTCGTCGGGGCTGCGTTCGATCCCAAGCGGCGAGGGATCGCCCATCGTAGCCAGGGCCTCGAACGGCTCGGCGAAATCCCCGCCGGGACCGACCTCGACGAAGGCTCTGACCTTGGTCAGGCGCGGGCGGATGGCTTCGATGTTGCGTCGGAACTCCTCGCCGTAAACCACGATGGCGGCGTCGGAATTGTCGAAGATGTAGTGCACCTCGTCCGGGGTGTAGCGGTAATTGACGTTGACGTGGACGAGCCGCGCCTTGAAGCAGGCCGCCAGGGTCTCGGTGTATTCCGGGCGGTTGTGCATGTAGAAGGCGACCTTGTCGCCGGGCGCCGCCCCCAGTGCGATCAGGGCCCGGGCCAGCCGGTTCGAGCGCGCCGTCGCCTCCTCCCACGGGATCACCCGCTCACCGTGGATCAGGGCCGGCGCGTCCGGCGGCAGCACCGCCGATATGCCGTCGATGATATCCCCGAAATTCCAGGCGAACATGCGGTTGGTTTCCTTTACATGGGCGTGTCCGGGTTCTTGCAGCCCGGATATCCTGCCGCCTTAGCCCAGGGCGGTCGGCGCTTCCAGGCCCACGCCAAACTACCGCAGGAACTCGACCACGGCGTTGACGGTGTCGGAAGGGTTTTCCTCCATCAGCCAATGGCCGGCGTGGGGAATAACCGCGGACTGAACGTTACTGGCGGCGGCGCGCATGACCACGGCCATGGTCGGGCCGAACGACTTTTCGCCGCCAATGGCCAGGATCGGCATGGTGAGCGGGCCCCTCGCCACGAAGGCCTTGTTATCGAGGGCGTCCTGGTCGAAGGCGTGGAACTGCTCGAAGCCGGAGTGCATGGCCCCCGGCAGCGCGTAGAGCCTGGCGTAGTGCTCGCGCGAGGCTTCGTCGAAATTCTTCGGATCGGCCGAGAACTCGTTCCAAAAGCGGTCGAGGTAGATGCGCTCGCGGCCCTGGACCAGGCGCTCCATGTCCGGACCGCCGAAGCGGAAGTGCCAGAGGAGGGGGTTCTTGAGGATCTCCTCCCACGGGCCGACGCCCGGCACCGGCGCGTCCATGAGCACGAACTTGGTCACCCGGTCAGGCTGCTCCTCGGCGAAGGCGAAGCCGACCATATTGCCGATGTCGTGAGTCACCAGCTCGACCTTGCCGACATTCAGCGTGTCGAGGACCCCGGAGACGTCCTTGCCCTGGGTCTTCTTGTCGTAGCCGCCGGCCGGATGGTCGGACAGCCCCATCCCACGCAGATCTGGGACGATCACGGTATGATCGGGCGCCAGGCGGGCGGCGAGGGAGGCCCACATGTCGCCCGTCTCGCCATAGCCGTGCAGCAGCACCACCGCCGGCCCATGGCCGCCGACCCGCACGAAGATCAGAGCGCCGTTGGTGGCGATCATCTGAGTCTTGAAGCCAGCCGGATAGGGCGGGACCTGCGCCAGGGCCGACGTCGGCGACGACGTCGACAAGATCATGGCGCTCAAGACGGTCGCCGCGAGTGTTCGCATCGTTGGGCTCCTCCTGGCGCGCGATTCCACAACTCGCCGGACGGTGACACGAGAGGGACGGTGAGGTGAACACTAAATCCGCCGACGCTCGACTTCGGTCGCCTGGTGCGCTTAGGCTTGCTGGCGGCGGGCGCGACGCAGGATCAGCGCCTGCACGCCAGAGCAAGGAGGAAGCCATGAAGTCGATCGCGCTCGGAGTTGGTATTCTGGTCTGCCTCGCGGGCGGGACTCAGGCTCAGGTCAATTCGCAAGACCTGAAATGGGGCCCCGCGCCGACCGTCTTTCCAAAGGGCGCTCAGATGGCCGTGATTTCGGGAGACCCTTCGAAGACCGGCGAGTTTGTGATCCGGCTGAAGTTTCCCGCCGACTATAGGATCGCCGCCCATCACCACCCTACCGACGAATACGTTACGGTGCTTCTCGGCGACCTGTCCTTGGGCATGGGCGACAAACTCGACGAGGCCAAGGGGGCCGCGCTCGCGCCAGGCGGGTTCGCCATGGCCGGCGCCAACATGAACCACTATGCTTGGTCGAAGGGCGGCGCGGTGATCCAGGTTTCTGCCGAGGGACCGTTCGCGATGGTCTACGTCAACCCGGCGGACGACCCGACTAAGCCTAAGCCTTGAGAATTGGGAGAAGGGGGACAGGTTAGTCCTGTCCCCTAAAGGCTAAGGCGGGCCTGGCGCAGTTCTTCGCCCAGGACTTCGCCGACCCCGCCTCGTCACCTACGTTCGCGTGGCCGGAGAGCGTCGCGATGTCGGAACAGGGCGTCCACGCCGTCGAGCATGGAACCTGGACGGCGCTCAAGCGCGAAGCGCGCGGCGAGAGCCGCTACGGCAGCGACTACGCGGCGAGCTTTATATGAACCTACGCTGCTCGGGGCCGCTCTGCATGCCGTAGGCTAGTGCGGCGGAGCGAGCGTGAACGCTCGGGCGCGCGACCATTGGCGCGTCGGGCCACCATCGATTAACATCGAAACAGGTCTTCCCTTTCGAGGGACGGGACACGCATCGAAGCAAGGTCGAACCGGGAGCAAGCCATGGGCGGCAAGTACCGGCTGGTCCCAGACTGGCCGCGGTATCCGAAAGACATGGATTTCGAGATGGGATCTGGGGTCGCCGTCGACGACCAGGGCGTCATCTTCCTGTTCACGCGCGATCTCGAGCACTGGGCCGCCCATCCGCTCGCCATGAGCGTCAAGATGGGCAAAAGCAGCGTTTCCATGTTCGATCGGGACGGGAACTATCTGGGAAAATGGGGGCCGTCCGACGAGCCGGGCTTCGCCCTCGGCGCCCATACGCTCTACTTCATCGACGGGTGCTTTTGGACCGTCGACCGTGATGGCCACATGATCAAGAAGTACTCCAAGGATGGCCAGCTACTTCTCAGCCTCGGCACGCTCGGGAAATCCGGCGACAGCCCTTACCTGTTCAATGGTCCGACGGGCGTCGTGGTCCAGAAGAACGCCAATATCGTCGTCACTGATGGCTACTGGAATTCGCGGATGATCTGGTATTCGCCAAAGGGCGAGTACATCCGCGAGATCGGCGGCTGGGGCGACGCGCCCGGGCAGTTCAACTCTCCCCACGCGGTCGCGCAGACCCCGGACGGTCGGCTTCTGGTCGTGGACTTCAAGGGTGGCGCCATGCACCCTTACATGACGGTCCCGGGCCAGATCGCCGAGCACCGCAAGGTCAATGACCCGGGCCGCAGGAGCCGGGTGCAGGTCTTTGATCCGGAAGGAGA
>JAQGIW010000114.1 GCA_028290905.1 Caulobacteraceae bacterium
TTCTCGTCAGTTCGTCCGCGTGGATCCGTGGGCGTCGATAGCCGCCGACATGGGCCCGCCGGCGAGCAGGCTGTGGCAAGGGCCGTTGCGCTCGGCGATCAGGGTCGCCTTGGTGTCGGGGCCGGCGTGGCGGGCGGCGCGGTCGGCCTGGGCGCGGGCGTTGTCGGCGCGGTCGGCGACCGCGGGGGAGCGCGTGGCGCCCTCCGTCTTCATGACGGCATCGACGGCGTGCATGTCTACAGTCCCCAGGGCCGAAGACGCCATCAGCGCCTGGCAGCGTGCGGCGGCGATGTATTGCGCGTCGGTGAGCCGCTGCGGCGCGGCGAGGGCCGCGGTCGACAGCACCAGCGGCGCGACGATGATGAGAGCCTTGAGCATCGACATAATTGGTTTCCTCGTCCTGGGGGTTGGTGACCGCTTTATGTTTTTCTCTTGATCAAAATGCAAATTAATTATAGTAAATGTTGGGGATTACGGAAATTTAACCTTTACCAAGCTGTATTATTACACCGTTCACATTACAGGGCCTTCATCTCCGTGGCGAACGTTGCGCCGGCCGCGGCGGCACGGCATGCTCGGCCCATGAACGTCGCGCCGCGCCCTATTTCCACGCCCTGCGTCAAGGTGTGCGTCGTCGACGGCGAGAGCGGGCTGTGCCTCGGCTGCTACCGCACCCTCGCGGAAGTGGCCGGCTGGTCGCGGCTGGGGGAGGCGGAACGGGCGGCGATCATGGCCGACCTGCCTCGCCGTCCCTCGCGGGTGAGCCCGGCGAAGCGGGCGATGTTCGGGCTTTAGGCGGCGCACTTCAGCCGCAGCCTCTCAGCCGGCTCGAGCCGCGTCGCGAGCTATGCGAGACAAGGGACAACTCTCTTGCATTGATAAAAATCGAATCGATTTCAATTGGCTGGAATTGAATCAAATACGCAATAGACGTAACTTTAATAATTAATAAGAATTCGATGCAAGATACCCTGCGTCAAAAGGTCCGAATAATTACATCTGGTGTGCCAATAGTTAACATTCTACAGCTGCATTCGCGGGCGGCATCGAACGCCCGAATACACCGCAGCGAGGGGCGATGGCCAAAGTGGGAAATGCGCACCCGCACAGCAGCGGCGCGCGTGCGACGACGGCCCTGCGGGGACGGCTGATGTGCTCGGCCGGCATGGCGGCGGCGCTCTCCGGCTTTCCGCTCGGCGCGGTCGCGGCTGGCTCCGGCGGAGGCGGCGGCGCCCTGCCCACGGGCGGAGTCGTCGCGGCGGGCGCGGCCAGTATCTCATCTCCCCGCGCCGGAGCGCTCACTGTCCAGCAGACCGGCGGTCGCGCGGTGATCAACTGGTCAAGCTTCTCGATCGGCCAGGGGGCCACGGTGACGTTCGACAACGGCTCCGGGGCGACGTTGAACCGGGTGTCGACCGGCGGCCCGATCTCCGCCCTCGACGGAACCCTGTCGGCCACCGGCAGCGTCTATCTGATCAATCCCTCGGGCGTCATCGTGGGCAAGACCGGCGTGATCAAGGTCGGCGGGACCTTCGCCGCCTCGACCCAGAACATCACCGACAGCGGCTTCCTGGCGGGGGGATCGCTGACCTTCAACGGCGGCTCCAACGGGGCGGTGGTGAACTACGGGCGAATCGGCGCGCTCGGCGGCGACGTCGTGCTGATCGCCTCGAGGGTCGAAAATCAGGGCGCGATCGAGGCCCCGAACGGGGCCGTCGGCCTACTGGCCGGCTACCAGGTGCTGCTGAAGGACCGGGCCGACGCCGACGGCCATTTCGCGGTCAAGGTCGGCGGCGCGGGGACCTCGGCAACCAATGCGGGAACAATCTCGGCCGCGGCAGCCGAGTTGCGGGCGGAACAGGGCAATATCTATGCCCTGGCCGGCAACACCACGGGCGTGATCCGCGCCACGGAGGTCTCGGGCGCGGGCGGTTCGATCATGCTCGCCGCACCGGGCGGTTCGGTCGAGGTGTCGCCGGGCGCGACGCTCGACTCGTCAGCCAACGGCGCCGGAAACGGCGGTCACATCCTGGTGGACAGCGCCAGCACGATCTTTTCGGGCGTCGCGCTCGCCCGGGGCGGGCCCTTAGGCGGCGATGGAGGCCTCGTCGAGACCTCAGGAACGCGTGTCAATTTCGACGGCGCGGTGATCAACACCTTGGCGCCCCACGGAGCGGCGGGTCGGTGGCTGGTCGACCCCACGGACCTGACAGTGGATTCGGCCGCGGCCGACACGATCAGCGTCAACCTGGCCAACACCAGCGTCATCCTGCAGACCACGGCCTCAGGGTCGAGCGGGCCGGGGACCGCTAACCCGAGCGGCGTCGGGGATATCAACATCATCGCCCCGATCTCGTGGTCTTCGGGCTCCACCCTGACGCTGGATGCTTATCACAGCCTCAACATAACCGCGCCGATCACCGTCTCCGGCCCGGGCGGCGTCGTTATGCTGACCAATGATGGCGGCGTTGGTGGGACCTATAACTTTGGGCTCGGACCCGCCGGGTTTTCGGGGAGTTTGTCCTTTACGGGAACGTCGAATACAGGGCAGTCGCTGACGATCAACGGCCAGACAATGACGCTCCTCTATTCCATGAACGACTTGCAAGGCGTCAACGCGTCGCTGGCGGGCGACTACGCCCTTGCCAATTCCGTGGATGCGACCTCGGTCAGCGGATGGGCGCCGATCGGCACCGACGGCGCGGGCAACGTGCAGAATCAAGGCTTCACCGGCGCATTCGACGGTCTTGGCCACACGATTTCAAACCTGACCGTCAACCTGCCGTCGACGAACTTCGTCGGCCTGTTCGGCTATGTCAGTTCCGGGGCCACGATCCGGAACGTGGGACTGGTCGGCGGCGGCGTCACCGGCGCCGCCTTTGTGGGCGGACTGGTGGGCTACGCGCAGGGTTCGGGCGCGGTGTTCGGGACTTTCAGCGCGGCGCCCGTCACCGGCAACAGCCAGGTCGGCGGCCTGGTCGGGCACAGCGAATTCACCTCGATCGATTCGTCCTACGCCACCGGCCAGGTGACGGGGAACGGCGACCGCACGGGCGGCCTGGTCGGCCAGGACTACAGCTCGATCACCAATTCCTACGCCGCCGGCCAGGTTTCGGGCAACGGGGATGGCGCCGGCGGCCTGGTTGGATGGCAGAACAGCGGGGTCATTGCGGGCGACCACGCCACCGGCGCGGTGTCGAACAACGGGAACTACACCGGCGGTCTGATCGGCGTCGCCCAGGGGGGCCAGCTCGTCTCGAACGTCAACGCCAGCGGCGCCGTGAGCGGCGGCTACTATGTCGGCGGCCTGGTCGGCTACAGCGACAATCAGATCGCCGACGCCTCGGCGACCGGCGTGGTGACCAGCAACAACGGCACATTCGTCGGCGGCCTGGTGGGGCAAAACAACAATTCGCTGACCAATGTCTACGCCACCGGCTCGGTTTCCGGCGGCGGCACCGATTCCGGCGGTCTGCTCGGCTACAACCAGGGGGCCATCACCACGGCCTATGCGACGGGCGGCGTGACCGCCAACTACGATATGATCGGCGGCCTGATCGGCGAAAATCACGCCGCGTTGACTTCGGTCTACGCCACGGGCGGGGTCTCGGGCCGCAACCGCGTGGGCGGCCTGGTGGGCTATTCGACCAACTCGATCGCCAGCGCCTACGCCACGGGGGTGGTCACCGCCACCGGCGACCAGGTCGGCGGCCTTGTCGGAGAGATGGAGAACAACGCCTCGCTGAGCGATTCCTACTATTCGACGGGCTCGGTGACCGGGGTCACCAATGTCGGCGGCCTGGTGGGCTACATCGTCCCGGGCGTGACGATCTCAAATTCCCACTACGATATCGACACGATCCTGATCAACGGCGCCTCGCAGCTGACGGTCGGCGGCCTATACCACAGCCAATACAATGACTGGTTCAGCCACGGCATGACGCTGAGCCTGGCGAATTACGGTTTCACCCCGGACGGAAGCGGCTCCTACACGCTGTCGACGGTGCAGGACCTGAAGAATTTCCTGGGCTTCGCCGAGACCGCCGGCCTGGACTGG
>JAQGIW010000188.1 GCA_028290905.1 Caulobacteraceae bacterium
GCGGGCGGGGCGGCGCCGGCCTGATCGACCGCGCCGTCGACGCTGCCCTCGGGCGGTGCGCGGCGCTCGACATCTGGGGGGACGACTACGACACGCGCGATGGCGCCGGGGAGCGCGACTACATCCACGTCTCCGACGTCGCGGACGTCCATCTGGCGGCCATGCGCTACCTCGAGGCGGGCGGCCGGGGTGTGGTGCTCAATTGCGGTTCCGGGCGTGGTCACACGGTCCTGGAGGTGCTGGCGGCGCTCGAGGCCATTGTCGGCCGACCGATACCGCGGCGCCCCGGCCCCCGACGGATGGGGGACGTTCCCAGCGCCGTGGGCGATGTCGAGCGGCTGGCGGCGACCCTCGGCTGGCGGCCCCGCTACGACGACCTCGGGCTCATTCTCCGCAGCGCTCTCGCGTGGCGCGGCTGGACCGCGAACTAGTCGTCCCTACCGTTCGTGCAGGGCCTCGTTGCTCTTCCGCGCCAGGGGCGAGAGCAGGTAGTTGATGATGGTGCGCCGTCCGGTCTTGACCTCGGCGGTGACGGACATGCCGGGGATCAGGGGTTCTCGGCGGCCGTCCACAACCATGCTCGTGCGGTCCAGGCTGACCCGGGCCATATAGGTTGGCGAGGCGGGCGACGCGGGCTGCTGCTGCTGCTGCGCCGACGCGCCGCTCGACTCGTCTGCCTGCCGGGTGGCCGCCGCCACGGCGTCGCGGCTGACGTCGATCACCTTGCCATGCACCAGGCCGTAGCGGGTGAAATTGAAGGTCTCGATCTTAACCGAAACGTCCTGCCCGGTATGGACGAAGCCGACATCGCGGTTGGCCAGCTGCGCCTCCACCATCAGCTTGCGGGTGTCCGGCACCACGATCATCAGCCGCTCGGCCGGGGTCACCACGCCACCGACCGTGTGCAGAGCCAGCTCCTCGACCACCCCGTCGATGGGGGAGCGGATCTCGGTCTGGGTCGACTTCTGCTGCGCCTTGATCAGGTCCTGCGACAGCTGGTTTTCCTTCTCCCGGGCCTTTTGCAGGTCCGAGAGCACGCCGGCGTCGAACTCCGAGGCCGCCTGGGCGCGCTGGCGCTGTAGGGCCGCCGCATAGGCGCGCGACTGGTCCAGGCGCTTGGCCTGGACCTCCAGGTCGCGGTGCGCATCGCTGAGCTGTTGCTGGGCGTCCAGGTTGGCGAAGCTGGTGCCGAATCCCTGCTGGCGGAGCTTCTCGTGCAGGCGCGCCTTTTCGGTCAGCATCGGCAGGCTCGCGTTGGTCTTGGCGATCAGGGCGGTGACCTCGGCGGCCTCGGCGCGCTTTTCGCTGGTCTGCTGGTCCAGGCCGGCGACCTTGGCCGCCTGGGCGTCCAGCTGGGCGCGCAGGGCGGCCCTGGCCTGGGCCAGGTCGTCGGGGGTGGCGCCCTCGACCGCGCCGATCTGACCAGGGCCTCCACGACCCTCGGCCACCGGCGCCAGCGCCGAGAGGCGTGCGACGTCGAGCCGGGTCTGGACGAGGTCGTGGGTCAGCCGATCGCGGTCGGCGCTCGTCGTGGTTGGATCGAGGGCGATCAACAGCTGGCCTGCCTTGACGTGGTCGCCGTCCTGGACGGCGATGGTCTTGACGGTCCCGGGGTCGAGGGGCTGGATCACCTTGGTCTTGCCGCTCGGCAGCACCCGCCCGGGCGCGGTGGCGATGACGTCCACCTTGCCGAGGAACGCCCAGGCCACCGCGATCGTGAAGAAGGCCCCGATCAGGATCGCCAGCAAGCGTCCGGCAGGAGAGGGCGGGGTTTCCAGCACCTCCAGGGCGGCCGGCAGGAACTCGCGCTCGTCATTGCGCTCGAAACTCTCGACGCCCCGCCGCAAGACCGTCGTCAGAGCGCCCCGCGACAGCTCGCTCAAGACACGGACTCCGCCCGTTCGCCGAAGCCGGACTGCAGGCGCCACAGCTCGGCGTAGCGGCCGCCGGCCTTGAGCAGGCTGGCGTGGTCGCCCTGCTCGATCAGCCGTCCGCCCTCGATGGTGACGATGGTGTTGGCCAGGCGCAGGGTCGAGAGGCGGTGGGCGATCACGATCACGGTGCGGTTTTGGGTAATGCGGCGCATGTTGGCCTGGATCGCCGCCTCGCTTTCATAGTCCAGGGCCGAGGTGGCCTCGTCGAAGATCAGAATGCGCGGGGCGCCGACCAGGGCCCGAGCGATGGCGATGCGCTGGCGCTGGCCGCCGGAGAGCGAGGCGCCGCGCTCGCCGATCATCGTCTCATATCCCTCCGGCAGGGCCAGGATGAAGTCGTGCGCCCCGGCCAGCTCGGCGGCCGCGATCACGCGGTCCAGGTTCATACCGGGATCGCCCAGGGCGATGTTCTCGCGCACGGTGCGGTTGAAGAGCACGTTCTCCTGCAGCACCACCCCGATCTGCCGGCGCAGCCAGGCCGGATCGACCATCGACAGATCCACCCCGTCGATAAGCACCCGGCCGGACTCGGGCACATAGAGCCGCTGGATAAGCTTGGCCAAGGTGCTCTTGCCGGAGCCGGACGAGCCGACGATGCCCAGGACCTGGCCGGCGGGCACATGCAGCGAGATCTCGTGCAGCACCTGCGCCCCGTCGACGCGATACCGGAAGCTCACCGCCTCCAGGCGGACATCGCCCCGGATCGCCGGCAGGCTGGCCTGGGCGCTCTGGCCGGGCTCGGGGGTGGTGTTGAGGATGTCGCCCAGCCGGTCGATGGAAATGCGCACCTGCTGGAAGTCCTGCCACAGCTGGGCCAGCCGCAGGACCGGCGCCGACAATTGCGAGGAGATCATGTTGAAGGCGACCAGCTCGCCGACGGTCAGCTTGTTGTGGATGACCAGCCCCGCGCCCAGGAACAGGATCAGCACCGTGGTGATCTTGTTGATCAGGGTGGTGGTCTGGGTGGCGAGGTTGCCCACCCCCACCACCCTGAAAGCCGAGGTGACGTAGCCGGCCAGCTGCTCCTCCCAGCGCCGCTGCATCACCGGCTCCAGGGCCATGGACTTGACGGTCTCGACCCCGGAGACCGCCTCGACCAGGAACGCCTGGTTGTCGGCGCCCCGCTTGAAACGCTCGTTCAGGCGCTCGCGGAAGATGGGGGTCAGGCCGAGGCTGAGGAGCACATAGAGAGGCAGGGCGCCGGCCACCACCAGGGTCAGCAAGGGACTGTAGATGTACAGCACCACCAGGAAGATCACCGAGAAGAACAGGTCCAGCGCCAGGGTGATGGCCGAGGAGGTCAGGAACTGGCGGATGGTGTCCAGCTCGCGGACCCGCGCCACCGTGTCGCCGACGCGCCTCGCCTGGAAATAGGCCATCGGCAGGGCGAACAGGTGCCGGAACAGCCGCGCCCCGAGCTCCACGTCGATCCGGTTGGAGGTGTGGGCGAAGAGGTAAGTCCTGAGGCCGCCCAGGATCACCTCGAACAGCGACAGCACGCCCAGGCCCAGCGCCAACACCTGCAGGGTAGAGAAGCCGCGGTGGACGAACACCTTGTCGATGATCACCTGGAAGAACAGCGGCGCCAGCAGGCCGAACACCTGCAGGAAGAACGAGCCGATCAGGACGTCGGTCAGCGGCGCGCGGTACTTCTTCACCGCGTCCACGAACCAACCGACCCCGAACCGGCGGTAGGGATCGTTCAGGCTCGCCCGCCGGGTCAGCAGGATCATCCGCCCGGTCCAGCGCTCCGCCAGGGTTTCGGAGGTGAGCATCTCGGGCTTGGGCTTGCGCGGATCCTGCACCAGGATCTTGCCCTCGGCCACCTTGCCGATGACCATCCAGGCCCCGTCCTTGAGGGCGGCCAGGGCGGGTAGCGGCGTCGCCTCCAGGCGGGCGAGCGTGGTGTCGATCGCCCGGGCCTTTAGCGGAAATCGTTTGGCGGCGCGGAGAAGATCGTCCTCGCCCATTGCAGGGCGGCCGCTGTGATGCAGGATTTCAGAAGGATTGGCCGGAATCCCCAGCAACTGCAGGACGAAGGCGAAGGCGCTGGCGCCGGGATCGATCGTCGTTGCGCCGCCGCCGTCCATCAACCTGTCGTGCCCACCTGTTGCTGACCGCCCCCCGCCAGTGCGCTGGCTTAAACCGTTTTCACGAGGGCGTGAAGGCCGCCGACCGGTCCAACGGTCGTTGCCAGAGCGGCTCTTCGACCCCAAGAAGATGGGCTGCGGGTGGGACGACGGCATTGCCCGAAGCCTGGCGCGCCATTTGGCAAGGGCAGTGGCTCCGGAGGCTCAACCTGATGATCAAGCTTTGGGGCCGCAAGACGTCCAGCAACGTCATGAAGGTGATCTGGCTGTTGGAGGAACTCGGTCTGGCCTACGAACGCGCCGATGTCGGCGGACCGTTCGGGGGCACGGCGACGCCCGAGTACCGGGCGATCAACCCCCTCGGCCTGGTCCCTTCGCTCGAGGAGGACGCGTTCACCCTGTTCGAGAGCAACGTGATCCTGCGTTATGTCTGCAACGCCCATGCGCCGGACACCGCCTTCTATCCGGCCGCGCCCCGGCCGCGGGCGACGATCGAGGCGTGGATGGACTTCCAGCAGACAGCTCTCAATCGGCCTCAATCGGTCGTCTTCCAGGGCCTGATCCGCACCGCGCCCGGCCAGCGCGACGACGCCGCGATCGCCGCCGCCGCCCGCGAAGCCGCCGCCATCTGGGCGATCCTGGATGCGCGCCTCGCAAACCAGTTCTACCTCGCGGGCGACGAACTCACCCTGGCCGACATGACCTTCGGTCCGCATGTGCATCGCTGGTTCACCATGGCGGTCAACCGGCCGGAGGCGCCGCATCTCCACGCCTGGTATGAACGATTGCTGGCCCGGCCGGCGTTCAAGGCATGCTGCGCGGGGCCGGTCGTATGAGCAAGCCGCCGCCGTTCAGGCCGCCTCGCTCCGGGCGTTGCGGCGGATCGCCTGTGGCGGCTGGCCGAAGGCGCGCAGGAAGGCGCGGCGCATGCGCTCGCGGTCGGCGAAGCCGGTCTCGGCGGCGATCACGTCCATCGAGTGGCGGCCCTGTTCCATCATCGTCCGCGCGGTCTCCACGCGCAGGTTTTCCACCGCCTTGGCCGGTGACTGCCCGGTCTCGGCGCGGAAGGCGCGGCTGAACTGGCGCGGGCTGAGGCGCGCCGCCTCGGCCAGCTGCTCCACGGAGAGCGGCTCGCGAAGGTTCCGCCGTGCGTAGTCGAGGGCGCTCTGGACGCGGTCGGACTTCGCTTCCAGCTCCAGGAGGGCCGAGAACTGCGACTGGCCGCCACCGCGCCGGTGATAGACGACGAGCTTGCGCGCCACTGCATGCGCCATGTCCGGCCCGAGGTCCTTCTCGATCATGGCGAGGGCCAGGTCGATCCCGGCGGTCATGCCGGCCGAAGTCCACACCGGGCCGTCGATGATGAAGATGCGGTCCTCCTCGACCTTCAACTTGGGGAACCGGCTTTGGAGGTCGCGCGCGAACGCCCAGTGGGTCGTCACCCGGCGGCCGTCGAGGATACCCGCCTCGGCGAGGACGAAGGCGCCGGTACAGGGCGCGGCGACCCGTCGCGCGGTCTGCATCGACTGGCGCGCGAACGCCAGGAGGCCGGGTGTCATCGGCTCGATCGCCAGGCCCGCGCCGAACATCACGGTGTCGAACACGCGCTCGCCGAACGGCTCGGTCTCCACCGCAAAGCCGGCAGAGGCGCGCACGGGGCCACCGGATTCGGAGAGGAGGGTAAGCTCGTAGAAGGCCTCGCCAGCGACCGCGTTGGCTACCTCGAAGGCCGTGACGGCCGCGAACCCCATCACCTGGAACCCGGGGAACACGGTGAATCCGATCCGATGCATGGCGTCCTCCTATGTCCTAAAACGTGGTTTATACGACATTTGAGACATTGGCCAGCCGGTCTATTCCCTCCTGCGTCGGCCGATGGTGGCCCGGCGCAAATGAGGAACACGGATATGACTGGAACTCTCTCCAAGGGCGTGGCGCTCGTCACCGGCGCCTCCTCCGGCATCGGGGCGATCTACGCCGACCGGCTGGCCCGCCGGGGCTACGACCTGATCCTGGTGGCGCGCAATCGCACACGCCTCGACGGCCTGGCCAAACAGCTCTCCGATCAGACCGGACGGGCGATCGAGGTGGTCGCCGCCGATCTCAACGACAAGGCGGACCTCGCCCGGGTCGAGGACATCCTGCGCACCGACGCCAGCATCACGGTGCTGGTCAACAACGCCGGCGTCGGCGCGACCGGCCCGCTGCTGGCGAGCGACGTCGACAAGATGGAGGAGCTGATCGATCTCGACGTCACCGCCCTGATGCGACTGACCTATGCAGCCGCCCCGGGGTTCGTCGCCCGAGGCGGCGGCGCGATCGTCAACATCAGTTCGATCGTGGGCGTGGGCCCGGAAATCCTCAACGGCGTCTACGGCGGCGCGAAGGCCTTCGTCCTGGCGTTCAGCCAGTCCCTGCACCACGAACTCGCCGACAAGAATATCCGCGTCCAGGCGGTTCTGCCCGGCGCCACCGCCACGGAGTTCTGGGGCATCGCCGGGACCCCTGTCGAGCATCTCCCGAACGAGATCGTCATGCGGGCCGAGGATCTGGTCGACGCCGCGCTGGCCGGCTTCGACCAGGGAGAACTGGTCACCATCCCCTCCCTGCCGGACGCCGCCGACTGGAACGCCTATGAGGCCGCGCGCCAGACGTTGATGCCGAACCTCTCCCGCAGCACACCCGCGCCCCGCTACCGGGTTGCCTGACCGCTGGGATCCACCGTTGTTGACCGTTGATACGGTGGGCGGACTCGCTGATTCCGAAGAGGATCAAGTTCCGCAGGTTCGGGCGTCAGGGGGAGCGCGCGGGGAGAGTCGGGGGAGCGTCCAGGGAGATTCCGGGGCGCTGGCGGGGCGCTTTTGGGGATCCGCGGGGGTGTCCGCCGGGCGCTTTTTGGGAGCCTCTGGGGAGTCTTCGGTACCCCGGCAGGGCGCCGAAGACACCGCAGGCGACTGAAATCACGTGGTTTTTTGACAGAACCTGCTCCGGCGGCGCATTTGCGGGCCTCTCGGAGGGAAGTCTGACGCCCTGGCGGCGCGGCCGAACGCGGCAGGCCGCCGCTCGCGCGGCTTCGAGGCATTGGCGGGTTCACGATGGCAAAGAGCGAAGCTGACCAGAAGTTTGCAATATGTAGAGTCCAATGTCAAGGGACGCCGACCTTATCGCCAGGGGCGAGGCGGATGCCCTTGAACGGCTTCAGGAGGCGATCGGTGTTCGCTTCACAGGTCATCCCATCTGGCCTGTCCTCGATGTCGGCGATCAAGGCCTCGATTTGGAATCGCGTCCGCGCCAGGCGCTTCTCTATCGCCGTGATGTCGTCGACTCTCTTGCGCAGAGCGTCAAGCAGCGCCCCGTCGCGCCAGCTGGACAAGTCGCCCGGCATGAGGCGACGAATCTCTCCGAGCGTGAAACCGGCGTCCTGGGCGCTGATGATGATGTTCAGCGCCACGAGCGCCTCAGCCGAATAGGCCCGATAGCCGTTGGCCCGGCGGGTGATGCTGATCAGCCCCTGCGCTTCGTAGAAGCGGATGCGGGACGCACTAAGGCCGGTTCGCTTGGCCAACTCGCCGATCCGCAAGACACCCTCCTCACCGCTTGACCCTCAACCTCACTTAAAGGTTAGGGGGATGGCGGTCCAGGAGCGAAAAGACCCATGCTTGCCTACATTCTCAGGCGTTACGGCCGCCCTGAAGGCTCGATGTTGATGGAGGTCCCGGCCCCGACGCCGCGGCCGCGCGACATTCTCGTCGACGTGCGTGCGGTGGGTCTGAACCCCGTGGATTTCAAATTCCGGCAGGGGAGGTTACGCGCCATCCATCGGCCGAGGCTTCCGCTCGTGCTCGGCAACGAGTTCGCTGGCGAGGTGGTCGCTGTCGGCGATGAGGTCACACGGTTCTCCGCAGGGGACCGGGTGTTTGCCCGTGTTGAGAAGGATCGGCTCGGCGCCTTCGCGGAGCGGGCCGCCGTCGGCGAAGACTGCGCCGCCCTCGTGCCCCCGGGCCTCGATTTCGAGGCCGCGGCGGCCGTGCCCCTTGCGGCGCTCACCGCTCTCCAGGCGCTGAGGGACGAACTTGGTCTGAAGCCGGAACAGAAGGTGTTCATTTCGGGCGGCGCCGGGGGGGTCGGCACGTTCGCCATCCAGATCGCCAAATGGCTGGGCGCCCACGTGACGACGACAGCTTCGAAGCGGGGAGAGGCGTTGGTGCGCTCCCTCGGAGCCGATGAGGTGATCGACTACACGACGGACGATCTTTCCAGGATCGGGAAGAAATTTGACGCGGGCCTTGATCTGATCGGGGGCGAGACCTTGGACAAGATGCTCAGGATCATGAAGCCTGGGAGCAAGGTCGTTTCGGTCGCCGCCGTTCCAGAGCCGCAAACGGCGCTGCTGGATCTCGGCGGTCGCAGAACTCTGGCGGCGGTCTTTTGGCTGATCAGCTACGGCGTCAGACAGCGGGCGCGGCGTGCGGGCGTTGGCTACAGATACCTGTTGATGCATCCGAGCGGGAACGATCTGGCCCAACTCGCGGACCTGATCGAGCAGGGCGAACTTCGGGTCGTCATCAACAAGATCTACCCCTTCGCCGAAATCGCCGAGGCCCTCGACTACGTCGAAAGCGGCCGCGCCAAGGGGAAGGTGGTCGTCGTTCAGCCGACTTCGCCCCTCGCTGGTGCGTGTCGGCAAACCACCACTCTTCCCGCACCACGGAGAGTTCAGGCGTAGCGCTTCGGGACCATTTCGGGCACGAACGAGAGCAAGGCCAGCACCAGTATGGTCACGGGCAGCATGCCCTGCCGGCCTCGGCGACCCCCGCCTGGATCGGCGGACACGCGACGTCGCCGTAGGAGCAGAAGACGCAGCAGTCGCCAGCCTTCGGCTTGAGCAGGGCTCCGCATCCCCTGCAGTCGTAGAAGTACTGGCAGGCGTCGGTAGGCATGGTCTCCGTCTCCCGATGCCCACACAGCGGGCACGTCAGGGTCGACGTCGGTTGGACTTCAACGAGGCTCATCCACGCACGTCCCGCAGGAGTCGCAGCGCCCAGGGTTCGACGAACGGACCCCAGGCGAAGGCCACCGAGGTCAGGATCGTCGCGGCCGCCAACAAGAAAATCATCAGCCGCGACGGCGGCGCGCAAGTTGCGTCGGCGGCGCAGGCCCTGCGGCGCCGCCAAGCCATCCACCAGCCGGCGCCCCAGAACGATGACCGCGCCCAAGGTGAACCAGGTCCGCTGACCGGCGATGACCGCCGTGCCCGCCACGCTCAGGCCGGCGATCGAGAGTGCAAGCGGCAGCACGCAACAGGCCGCCCAGGCGAACACCGCAAGGGCGGCGGCGCCCAGCGCCGTCCAGCCGAAAGCGAGATCGTGGGGTGGTCTCCGAGGGTCGGACAATTGGCTCATGGGAGTGGCTCTCGAACGGGTTCGAGCCCAACCTGCAACCCGTAGCCACTACGGGATCAAGGAGAAAATGATGCGTGCTCCGCGAGGGCTCACCATCGGCCGCCTCGCCGCCCTGAGCCGGGTGAACCTCGAGACCATCCGTTACTATGAGCGCATCGGCCTGATGCCTGCGCCGGACCGTACGGAGGGTGGACACCGCCTTTACGACGAGGCGCACGAACGGCGTCTATCGTTCATTCGGAGAGGACGGGAACTGGGCTTCGGGATCGAATCCATCCGGGCTCTGCTCAGCCTTGCCGAGCCTGACCATCGGTCGTGCGAAGAGGTTCAGCCAATCGCCGCCTCGCACCTTCACGAGGTGCGAGCCAAGCTCGCCGACCTCGCCCGTCTGGAGGCCATCCTCGCGGAGACCTTGAGCCGGTGCAAAGGTCATATGTCCGCGCCCTCCTGCCCTGTGCTGGAGATGTTGGAGGCGCGCTAGCGGATTCAACGTCGGCTCACCACGACCCCGTGCCGCCACGTGCGGAAATTGCCACGGCTCCAGAAACGATGGTGTGGACGCTCCCCCGGGGCATTCTCGCCGCGTTCGGTTGGGCTCCCATCGCCAAGGTTTTGATTCCGAACCACTGCCCGGCCGCCATAGCTGACAGTTGGAGTGGCGGCACGCGCTGGTGGGGAGCGGAAATTCCAGCCGGCGCTGAAGCTCGCTACGCGCGTATCGTGATCGTTTTCTGGCCCCGTCAACCGGGCGTGCATCTGTGTTGGGTTGGGCGCACAGTGTCCCCCCGCCGTACGGGCGCGCCTCTCGCGCGCTTTCGAGCGATCGCGCAGGCCGCGAAGGGACTCGAAATGTGGGCTGGACAATTGGCTCTGATCGCGGCGGCCCTGTTCGCCGGCGGCGCGTTGCACGTGGCGCTCGCCGAACAACCAGCCCGGCTCGCGCTGAACCCCGAGGCGATGCTCATCCAGTGGAAGGCGTCGTTCACCCGCGCGCAGAGATCGGCGCCAGCGCAGGCGATCCTGGGGGTCGGGCTCGGCCTGGCGGCCTGGTGGATGAGCGGCAGGCTGGTGTGGGCCTTTGGCGCGGTTCTGCTGGGCGCCAACATCCCCTTCACCCTGATCCTGATTGGATCGACCAACCGCCAACTCCTGGCGACAGCGCCGGCCGAGGCTGGGCCGGCCAGTCGCGCGCTGGTAGAAAAATGGGGACGGCTTCACGCCGGCCGCACCGTGCTGGCGCTAGCGGCGACGGGCGCCTTCGCCTGGGCGGGGCTCAAATGAGCGCGGCGGCGCCCCGCCGTCCCGCCAAGACCGCGGCCGCGTGATGAAGGTAATCGTCTTCGGCGCCGCCGGCGCTACCGGCGCTCTCCTGGTTCGACGGTCGCTCGAGCGCGGCCATACCATTACCGCCTTCGTCCGCAATCCAAGTGCGCCCACGCTGGAGGGGGTCCGCGCCGTCCATGGTGACGCGCGCGATGCCGCCGCGGTGAGCGCCGCGATCATTGACCACGATGCCGTCCTGCTCGCCCTGGGCTCGCGCTCGCTTGGCACGAGCGATCTGTTGGAGGTGAGCAGCCGCAACGTCATCGCCGCCATGGAGCGCTACGGTGTTCGGCGCCTGATTGCCCTGAGCGCCGCCGGGGCCCTGCATGACGCCGGGGTTCGCCAGGGCCCTGTTGGCCGCGCCATGCTTCGGGTTCTCATGTCCACCCTGCTGCGCAACGTCAGGCGCGACCAAGCGGCGCAGGAGCGGCAGATCGAGGCCAGCGGCCTCGACTACACCATCGTGCGGCCGCCATTCCTTACCAATGGACCCGCTTCGGGACGATATCGCGTCGACCTGGACGGTCTCCCGGCCAAAGCCGGCCCGATCTCCAGGGCCGACGTCGCCGCCTTCATGGTCGATCACTTGGAGGATGCGTCCTTCATTCGTAAAGGACCGCATCTGGCGACCTGAGGAAGGAGGCTCTGCTCAGCTTCGACAATTATTAGTCGAAGGAACGGTCAGCCCCGCGACGCCACCTGCGTCTGAGACATCCCGCCCCAGCCGCCGCCCAGCGCCCGCAGCAGATCGACGCTCGCCTGCAGGCGGCGGGTGGCGATCATCAGGGCGGCGCGCTGGGCGTCGAGATCGGCGGTCTGGGCGGTGACCACGTCGAGATAGGTGACCGCGCCCATCTGGTACTGGATCGTCGCCAGGGATTCGGTGCGGCGCGCGGCCTCGAGCGCGGCGGTTTCCGCGCGGGCCTCGTCGGCCAGCCGGTTGCACAGGGCCAGATTGTCCTCGACCTGCTGGAACGCGGCCAGCACGATGGAGCGGTAGCCGGCGCTGGCCTCGTCGAACTGGTCGCGGGCCTGGCGCAGCGTCGCCTTGCGCCGTCCGCCGTCGAACAGGGGCAAGGTGACGTTCGGCCCAAGGGTCCACCAGCTGTTGGCGGCCTGCAGCAGGTTGACGCCCCCGGCGCTCTCGAAGCCGGCGGCGCCGCCCAGGGTGATGCTCGGGTAGAAGGCGGCCCTGGCCACGCCGATGCCGGCGTTGGCGGCCGCCGCCCGCCGCTCCGCCGCTGCGATGTCCGGACGACGCTGCAGCAACAGGGAAGGGGCCGCCACGGGCGTGTGGGGCGGGTCCAGCATGATGGGGTCGGCCGGCAGCGAGAACGTCGACGCCGGCTCGCCGACCAGGGCGGCGATCTCGTGCTCCAGCAGCGCGCGCTGGGCGGCGACGTCGATCCGCTGGGCGCGGGCGGTCTCCAGCTGGGTCTGGGCCCGGCCGACGTCCAGGCCCGCCACGGCGCCCCCGTCATGCAGGTCCCGGGTCAGGGCGAGCGCCTTGGCGTAGGCGACAACGGCGTCGGAGAGCACCTTGTCCTGGGCGTCCAGCCCCCGCAAGCCCAGATAGGCGTCGGCCAGCTGCGCCTCCAGGCTGAGACGCACGGAGGCGGCGTCGGCGGCGCTGGCCTGGGCCTGGGCCTTCCCCGCGGCGACCATGTTGCGCACACGGCCCCACAGGTCGAGCTCATAGGAGGTGCTGGCGCCGACGATGTCGTCGTCGTAGTTGCTGACGCCGCCGCGGCGAAGGGGGCGGCGGTCGGACTGCCGGTTGTAGGTTTCGCTGGCCGACGCGGTCAGCTGCGGCAACTGGGCGGCACGGGCCTGGGCCGCCAGGGCGCGGGCCTCGTCGTAGCGCGCCAGGGCGATGGCGAGGTCGGGATTGGACGTCTCGATCCTCTGCTCGAGACCGTCGAGAGTCCGGTCGCCGTAGACGGTCCACCAGTCGCCGCGCGGGGCGGCGTCGTCCGGGCTGGCCGGCGTCCACGGCCCCGTTTCCTTGAAGGCGGGCGGCGTGGCCAGCGTCAGCGGCGTATAGGCCGGGGCCAGGGAGCAGCCGGCCAGCGCCGCCGCCACCGCCCC
The DNA here is from genome assembly GCA_028290905.1 of Caulobacteraceae bacterium. Lineage (GTDB taxonomy): Bacteria > Pseudomonadota > Alphaproteobacteria > Caulobacterales > Caulobacteraceae > Acaudatibacter. The sequence continues at coordinate 12,838 of JAQGIW010000188.1, forward strand.
GACGAGCGCAAGCGGGCCGGCGGCGTGGCTAGAGCGTCGCATGGGCCGGCGCCCCGGTTCGACCCGCCTGAGGCGCGGCGACGCGGACCAGGTCCCCGGCGCGCAGGCTGTCGGGGGGATTGTCGATCACCCGGTCGGCGGCGGTGAGGCCGGAGGCGATCTCCACGGTGGCCCCCAGGTCGCGGCCGATGGTGACCGGCCTGATCGCCACGCGCCCGCCCGATCCGACCACGGCCACCGACATGCCGGCGTCGCGGAACATCAGGGCGCTGGCCGGCGCCCGGATGGCGCCGTTGTCGGAGGGCAGGGCGAAGCGGACCTGGGCGTAGTCGCCGGGCTTCAGCTGGCGGTCGGTGTTGTCGATCTGCAGCTGCACCAGAAGCGAGCCGGACTGGGGGGTGATGGCGTCGGCGCTCGCGGCCACATTGGCGGTGAAGACCTTGCCTGGATGCTCCGGCACCGTGAAGCTGGCGGTCATGCCGGGCCTGACGTCCGCCGAATAGTTCTGCGGCACCTGGACATAGATCCTCAGGCGCTTCTCGTCGGCGACGGTGAACAGCGGGGTGTCGGTTGGGCCGCCGACGCTGATCAGGGCCCCGATGTCGGTGGAGCGGGTGGTGACCACGCCGTCGAAGGGGGCGGTGATGCGCTTGAAGCCCTCCAGGGCCTGCAGCCGCTGCACGTTGGCGCGGGCCGACGCCACCAGGGTGGTCTTGGCCGCGAGGTCGCCGTTCTTGTTGTCCGCGTCCTGGCGCGCGACGGCGTCCTTGGCCAGCAGGCCGGCCCAGCGCTGGGCGGTGATCTGCGAGAGCTGCTGGTTGGCCACGGCGGTGGCCAGGTCCGCCTTGGCCTGGTTCAGTTGCTGGTCCAGGTCCGGGGTGTCAATCTCGGCGAGGACCTGGCCGGCCTTCACCGGACTGCCGATGTCGGCGTACCAGCGCTTGAGATAGCCGGCGACGCGGGCGTGGATCGGTGCGTTGTAGAAGGCCTGGACCGCGCCGGGCAGGACCAGACTTTGACCGTTCAAGCCGGCGACGCTCGCCAGCCGGACCACAGGCGTGGCCTGGGCGGTGGTCCAGCGCCTCAGGTTCTGGTCGGCCTGGACACGGCTCAGCGCGCCGAAGGCGACGATCCCCGCGGCCACGCAGAGGGCGGCGAGGCCCACTGCTTTCAGGCGTCGGGGCGGCTCGTGGTTCAGGATCGCGGCCTGACCGGCAGGCGCGGCGTCGAGCTGATCGGGCATGTCACGCATAGGCTTCTCCGGAGTGCGGGGCTTGGCTGTCGCGCGCTTTCGCGGCGCGCGCGGCCTCGCGGCCGTGGACGATGCTGAACACGACCGGCACGAACATCAGGGTGGCGCAGGTGGCGAACACCAGGCCGCCGATCACGGCGCGGCCGAGCGGGGCGTTCTGCTCGCCCCCTTCGCCCAGGCCCAGCGCCATCGGGGCCATGCCGATGATCATCGCCAACGCCGTCATCACCACGGGCCGGCATCGCGTGAAGCCGGCCTCCATGGCGGCGACCGCGGCGTCGCCGGTGGCCGCCAGCCGCTCGCGGGCGAAGCTGACCACCAGAATGGAATTGGCCGTGGCCACCCCCATGCACATGATCGTGCCGGTGAGCGCCGGGACCGACAGGGTGGTGTGGGTGGCGAACAGCATCCAGGCGATGCCGGCCAGGGCGGCCGGCAGGGCGGTGATGATCACGAATGGATCCAGCCACGACTGGAAGTTCACCACGATCACCAGATAGATCAGCACGATCGCGCCCAGCAGGCCGAAGCCGAGGCCCGCGAAGGCGGCGTTCATGGTCTGCACCTGGCCGCGCAGCGTGACCGTGGCGCCTCGCGGCGCGTCCTTGGCCGTGGCCTTGATCAGGGCGTGCACGTCGGCGGCGACGGCGGCCAGGTCACGGTCCTGGTTGGTGGCGAACAGGTCGATGGTCGGCTGCACGTTGTAGTGGCTGACGACCGCCGGCGTCTGCTCGCGGCTGATCTTGCCGAGGCCGCCTAGCACCTGCACGCCCCCACCGGGCGCGCGGGCGGTCACCGGGATGTTCTCCAGCCCCGGCAGCGTGTCGACCTTGTATTCCGGCGTCTGGGCGACGACCGGATAGGAGACCCCGTTCTTGCGGTCCAGCCAGAACACCGGCGCCGTCTGGCTGCTGCCCGCAAGCGAGGTGGTGACGGCGTTGGTCACGTCCTGCTCGGTGAGCCCGTACTGGGCCATCCGCGAGCGGTCGACGTCGACCCGCAGCTGCGGGTTGTCCAGGGATTGCTGCATGCGGGCGTCGGCGACGCCGCGGATCTTCCGCATCGCGCGCAGCAGCTCTAGAGCATAGGCTTGGTCGGCCTGGATGTTCGGCCCGATCACCTGCACGTCCAGCGGGGCCGGAGACCCGAAATTCAGGATCTGGCTGATGATGTCGGCGGGCGGGAACGAGAAGGTGGCCCCGGGGAAGGCGCGGGGCAGCTGCTCGCGCAGGCGACGGACATAGTCGGCCGTCGGGCGATGGCTCTTGCCCAGGCTGATGTAGATGTCGCCGTCCTGATAGCCGATCAGGCCGGAGTTGTTGTAGATCGTGTTGATGGCGCTGGTCGGCAGGCCGATGTTGTCAACGATCGAGCCCAGCTCGTCCGGCGGGATCGTCTGGCGAATCCGCTGCTCGATGTCGCCGAACATCGCCGAGGCGTCCTCGATGCGGGTGCCGACCGGCGGGCGGACGTGCAGGGTGATCTGGCCCGAATCCACCGAGGGGAAGAAGTTCGCGCCCAGGAACGGCGTGAGCGCGAACGAGGCGAACACCACGCCGAGGAATCCGATCACGAACCGCCGCCGGTGGGCCAGGGCCATGGCCAGAAGGTTGCGATAGGCCTCGCGGAAGCGCTCGAAGGCGGCCTCGAAAGCGCGCTGGAAGGCCCTGAGCGGGCGCAGCCAGGCCGGACCGGAGGCGGGCGCGCCGGCGGCCTCGCCCGGCGCGTGCGGCCTCAGGAGATACATGGCCATGGTCGGGATCAGCGTCCGCGACAACACGAACGAGGCGATCATCGCGAACACCACCGACTCGGCCATCGGCACGAACAGGAAGCCGGCTACCCCCTTGAGGGCGAACATCGGCACGAACACGATGCAGATGCACAGAAGGCTCACGAAGGCGGGGACGACGATCTGCTGGGCGCCATCTAGAATGGCGGTGTTGACGTCCTTGCCGTGCTCCAGGTGCCAGTTGATGTTCTCAATGGTCACGGTCCCGTCGTCGACGAGGATGCCCACCGCCAGCGCCAGGCCGCCCAGGGTCATGATGTTCAGCGTCTGACCGGCCAGGTTCAGCCCGATCAGGGCGCAGAGGATCGACAGCGGAATCGAGGTGGCGATGATCAGAGTCGACCGCCAGCTGCCCAGAAACAGCAGGATCATCAGGCTGGTCAGGGCGGCGGCGATCACACCCTCGCGGATCACACCGGAGATCGCCGCCTTGACGAACAGCGACTGGTCGTTGAGCGCGGCGACGTGGAAGCTGGACGGCAGCGTCGCCTGGATCTTCGGCAGAGCGTCCTTGACCCCCTGGATGATGGCCAGCGTGGAGACCTGACCCGCCTTGAGGATGGTGGTCAGCACCGCCCGCGAGCCGTTGACGTGCACCAGGCTCTGCTGCGGCGGCGAGCCGTCGCGCACGTGGCCGACGTCGCGCATGTAGATGGTGGCGCCGCCCACCGACTTGACCGGCACGTCGTTGAGCTCCTCGACGGTGTCCGGCGAGTCGTTGAGCTTCACCGTGTACTGCATGGAGCCGATCTTGGCCGTGCCCGCCGGGATGATCTGGTCCTGGCTGGCGATGGCCGTCTCGACGTCCTGGGCGGAGAGCCCCTTGGCCTGCAACGCCTGCGGATCGAGGTCGATCTGTACCTGGCGCACGCGCCCGCCGTAGGCGTAGGGAATGGCCGCCCCCGGAACCGACGTCAGGACCGGACGCATGAAGTTCTGCGTCAGGTCCAGCACCTGCTGCTCGGAGAGGCTCTGGCTCGAGGTCGCCAGCTGCAGGATCGGGACCGTCGAGGCGTTGTAGTTGAGGATCAGCGGCGGGGTGATCCCGGGCGGCATCTGCTTGAGGACGCTCTGCGAGACCGAGGTGACCTGGGCCGTCGCGGTCCGGATGTCGACGTCCGGCTGGAAGTAGATCTTGACGATGCCGATCCCCGGCAGGGACTGGCTCTCGCTGTGCTCGATGTCGTTGACCGTGGTGGTCAGGGATCGCTCATAGGGCGCGATGATCCGCCCGGCCATCTCCTCGGGCGACAGGCCGGTGAACTGCCAGGCGACCCCGATCACCGGCACGCGGATGTTCGGGAAGATGTCGGTCGGGGTGTTCAGCGCCGCGAGCGGTCCGATGATCAGGATCAGCAGGGCCAGCACGATGAACGTGTAGGGCCGCTGCAGGGCGACGCGGACGATCCAGAGCATGGCGGCGTGGTTTCACGAGCGGGCAAGGCGAAGTCCCGCGCCCGACCGCTCCCGGAGGGTGGGGGGAGGAGGAAACGGTGGGGCGCGGGACAGAGCAGCGTTGTGCTGCGCCGCACGTATTGCGCTGCAGCGTCTAAACCGACCAAGTCGCGCCGATTAAGACAACTTCATCTTGCGCTGCTCGCCCTTCGTGAAGGCGGCCGACGTGGCCGTGGCGACTTCGAACAGGTAGCCGTGACCCGCTATGCTCCTCAGGCGGCCGTCCAGCCCCGCCGCCGCCAGCCGGCGACGCAAACGCGAAAGGCGGGCGCGAATCAGGTCCGGCCGGGGCTCGACCTCGTCCCCCCAGACCTGCTGCTGGAGCTGCTCGAGGCTGACGACTTCGCCGGCGTGAGCGACCATGTGCGCCATCACCGCGTAGTCCCGCCCGGAGAGGACGAGCTGGCGGCCCTGCACGCGGATCGCCTGTTCGGCCGCGATCATCTCTGCCGCCGCGGCCACCGGCTTCGGTCGGGCGCGGGACAGGAGGCGTTCGAGGGCCTCCAGGCGCGCTTCCAATTCGCTGAACGACACAGGGCGCGTGAAAACGGCGTCGGCGCCGGCGGCAAGCACGTCGGCCGGTCCGGCTTCGGCGGGGGCCGCGATCACCACCAGCAGCGACTCCGACGCCTGGGCGAAGCGCCCGGCGCCCACGGCGGGACCACTCCACCAGTCCAGCACGATCGCCCCGTAGTCGCTCTCGCCGGCCATCGCCAGGCCGTCCGCGGGCCGGTCGGTGGCCTCCACCACGTGGCCGGCTTCGCGTAGCGCGTTCACCAGATAGGGATCGATCCGGCGATCGGTCGCATAGAGCAGGCGCACGGCGATCAGCGACCCATGGCCGGCGCCCAGCAATCCAGCGTCACCCGCAGCCCGGGCGCGGCGTCGCCCAGCTCCAGGCGGAAGTTGTGCAGCCGGGCGACGGCGGCGACGATGCTCAGGCCGAGTCCGCAGCCCGGCGCCCGGCCGGCCTCGCGGCCGCGGTAGAAGCGCTCCAGCACCGCCTCCCGCTCGGCCTCCGGCACCCCGGGGCCGGTGTCGATCACTTCCAGCCGGGGCCCTTCGGTCCGTCGGGTCAGCTTCAGGCGGACCACGCCGCCCGCGGGGGTGAACTTGACCGCGTTGCTCATCAGATTGCTGAAGGCCTCGAACAGCAGATCGCGGTCAGCCAGGATCTCGCAGGCGTCCTCGGCCTCGACCAACAGGCGCTGGCCATGCTGTTCCGCGAGGGGCGCGTAGAGTTCGCCGATCTGTTCCACCAGCGCCTGCAGGCGCACGGAGGCGAAGCCGGCCCGCCGCTCGCGCCGGTCGATCTCGGAAATCCGCTGGAGGGCCTTGAAGCGGGTGAGCAGGGCGTCGGTCTCGGAGAGGGCCTGGTCGATCATGTCGGCGTGGGCGGCGCTCGGACCGGTTTCCTCGCGCACGCGATACAGGAGGGCGCGCAGGCGGGTCAGCGGCGTACGAAGGTCATGGGCGACGTTGTCGCCGACGCTCTTGACAGCCCATAGCAATCGTTCGACCTCGTCCATCATGCCGTTGGCAATGCCGGCCAGCAGGTCGATCTCGTCGCCCTTGTTCGAGGTCGGCAGGCGCGCGCTCAGTTCGCCGTCGAGGATCGGCTGGCTGGCCTGTTGCATCGCGCGAATCCGCCTCAGCGGGGCCAGGCTCAGCGCCGCCCCGACGGCGAGGCCCAACACAATGACCAGGGCGCCGCTCAACAGCAGCGCGCTGAGGATGATGGCGCGCAACCCGGAGAGCACCTTCGCGTCGAAGCCGACGAAGAGGATCTCGCCCGAGGGCAGGCGCTCGGCCAGCGCCCGGGCCCCCGGCTGGAAGCCTGGCTCGCGCAGGGGCCGCGGCAGGCCGTCCTGGGGCGTGCCTGGCGGCAGCCGATGCACGTTGCCGGCGATCCACGCGCCGTCTCGGCGGAAAAGACCGAAATAGTAGACGTGGCGAACGTCCTGTTCTTCAAGCTGCCGGAACGTCTCCGCCAGCGCCCTGGGGGGAACGCCCTGCAGCCCGCGAGCCTGGCCGACGACGATCTGGTTCATCTGGCGGGTCATGAACACCGCCGTGCTGGCGTAGGTCAGGCCGAGCACCGCCACGACGCCGATGGCGAACGCCAGCCCGTAGACCAGCGTCAGGCGGAACGTGGTGGTCCGCCAGATCTCAAGCCGTTGCACTGAGCGCGTACCCGGAGCCGCGGATGGTCCTGATCAGCGGCGTCAGCCCCGGTGCGTCGACCTTCCGGCGCAGGCCGCTGAGGTGCACGTCGATCAGATTGGTGCCTGGGTCGAAGTGATAGCCCCAGATGGCCTCGAAGATCATGGTCCGGGTCAGCACCTCGCCCGCGTTGCGCATCAGATATTCCAGGAGCTTGAACTCGGTGGGCAGCAGGGCGATCTCGCGTCCGCCGCGGCGCGCCTCGCGCGTGACCAGATCGAGCTCCAGGTCCTGCACCCGCAACATGGTCTCGCGCGGCTGCGCCCGCGCCCGGCGCAGCAGCACCTCCAGCCGCGCCGACATCTCCTCCGAGGCGAAAGGCTTGGTCATGTAGTCGTCGCCGCCGGCCCTCAGGCCGCGGATGCGCTCGTCGACGTCCGTCAGGGCGCTGATCATCAGCACCGGAATGTCTATTCCCGCCTTGCGCATCACGCTGACGATCGTCAGCCCGTCGACATTGGGCAGCATGCGATCGAGGGTGACGGCCTCGAACTCGCCGCTCACCGCGCGCACCAGCCCCTCGCGGCCGTCGGCGACGCATTCGACCTCGTATCCGCGGCGGGTGAACTCGGCGACGATCTCCCGCGCGGTGATCTCGTCGTCCTCGATAGCGAGAATGCGCGTCATGGGGCCGATCGCGGGAAAGAGGCTGTGCCGCGCCGATATAACCCTCCGACGGCGCCGACCCAAGGCCAGGATGGGGCTGGAGCGCTTTCCGAAACGTGGGCGCTGGATTCCGGAACAGGAAGCGCGAAAACAGGGAGAACCTAGAGAGGCGGTCCGATCGCCACCTTAGGTTTCCTCCTCCAGAAGCTTGCCCGCGGACCGGCCGCTGACCTTGAGCAGCAGGACGGTCGCGAGGCCGACGGCCATCCAGATGAGCCCGGCGATCTTGGCGTTCGTCTGGGCGTTGACCAGCACATAGGCGACGATGGCGAAGCCGATCACCGGGAACACGAGGTGCCGGATCCACCGTCGGCTCTTCTGGCGCACCATGAAGTGGATCACCACCGACAGGTGCAGGGCCAGGAAGCCGCTCAGCGCCCCGAAGTTGACCATGGAGGTCAGCAGTTCCAGCTGGTTCACCAGGAAGAGCCCGAGGAACAGGGTGATCCCCGCCGTCAGCAGGATGGCGCGGTCCGGCGTCTGGCGGCGGGCCGCCACGTGGGCCAGGGCCTTGGGGAGCATGCGGTCGCGCGCCATGCTGTAGATCAGCCGGGCGGTGGCGGCCTGGGCGGTCAGGGCCGCGGCCAGCCCGGAGAACAGCACGCCCAGGATCGACACCGCGAAGCGGAACGGCTCGCCGCCCACCGTCTTGGCGATGAGGAGGAAGGCGTTCGCCGCCTCGTCGCCGGGCTTGAAGCGTACGCGATCCAGCACGAACAGCGAGGCGAGATAGGTCTGTGCGACGAACAGGCCCGCCGCGAGCAGCAGGGAGAGCATCGTCGCCAGGCCGACCGCCTTGGCCCCGCCCTTGGCCTCTTCGGTCAGGGTCGAGATGGCGTCGAAACCGAGGAAACTCAGCACCGCCAGCGACAGGGCGCCGAAGATCAGCGACGGGTTGACCTTGTGGGCGTCGTAGAGCGGGGCCAGCGACAGGTGCGCGCCGTTCACCCCATGCACGAGCGCCGCGACGCCGAGCACCATGAAGAGGCCCAGCAGCGCCAGCTGCAGCCAAAGCATGATCATGCTGAGGCGGGCGGTGCTCTCGATTCCCCCCAGATTGATCGCCGTGTTGAAGCCGAGGAAGACCGCCACCAGCAGAGGCTTCGGGAGCGCCGGAGCCACGGCGTGCACCGAGACGGCGCAGATCACATAGATCAGGGTCGGCAGCAGCAGGTAGTCCAGCAGCAGGGCCCAGCCGGCCAGGAACCCCGCGCTCTCGCCGATGCCTCGCCCGGCGTAGGCGTAGACCGACCCCGCCACCGGAAAGGCGGCCGACATCGTCATGTAGCTCAGCGCCGTGAACAGCATCGCCACCAGGCCCACGACATAGACCAGCGGCACCATGCCGTGGCTGGCGTTGAACACGAAACCGAACGAGCTCCAGGGCGCGATGGGGGTGATGAACACCAGGCCATAGACCAGCAGGTCGATCGGACTGAGCGACCGCTTCAGCTCCTGCCGATAGCCGAAGGAATCGACCTCCGCCGGCGTCTGGAGGTCCTTGGCGATGTCCATGCGGTTCGTGACCTCTGACGCCCGGCGCGGCGGTTTTGTCGCTACTAGCGATAGTCGGGCGAGAGCCCAATCGTCTTCTGCTGTAAAGCGGTTTTTCCCGGTTTTGCGCCGTCGAGCGCGCCAATCGCCCTCCTGCAGCCCGAATTTTGCACTGCCGTGTTGACACCCCCAGCTAGGCCAACCATACCCGATAAATATCGATTTTCAGGGGCGGTCGCGGAGCGACGCCGGGAATGCGCGTCGGATTATGAAGCCAGCGGAGCAGGAAGCCTTGAGTCCCTTCTCGTCTCTTCTGGACGCCTACGAAGCGCGAGTCGCGGAACATGCGCTGAGGGTCGGACCCTACGTCGAGGGAGCGGCGTTCGTCCGCGGCGAATTCGTGCCGGCGGCCGAGGCCACGGTGCCGCTGTTCGACTACGGCTTTCTACGTTCTGACCTGACCTACGACGTGCCCGCCGTCTGGAACGGCCGCTTCTTCCGCCTCGACGACCACCTCGCGCGCCTCGAGCGGAGTTGCGCCAAGCTGCGCCTCGAGCCGCCCATGCCGACCGCGCAGATTCGCGAGATGCTGATCGAACTGGTTCGCCTAACCCAGCTACGCGACGCCTATGTCGACGTGATCGTCACGCGGGGGGCGGCGCCGAAGGGTCAGCGCGATGTCCGTCTCGCCAAGCCCGCGATCTACGCCTTCGTGGTCCCCTACATCTGGATCCTGCCCCTGGTGGTTCACGAGGTCGGCGGCAGCGCCGTCGTCACCCGCGACGTCAGGCGCACCCCGCCGGGCTCCATGGACCCGACCATAAAGAACCTGCAGTGGGGTGATCTCAGCCGTGGTTTCTTCGAGGCCTTCGACCGCGGCGCCAACCTGCCGCTTCTGCCGGACGGTGACGGACACATCACCGAGGGCTGCTACAACATCTTCACCGTCCACGATGACGTGCTCCGTACGCCGTCGCGGGGTGTGCTGGAAGGCGTCACCCGGCAGACGGCCATGCAGATCGCCCGGTCGGAGGGATGGGTGGTGCGCATGGAGGACGTCCCCCTCGGCTCGCTTTACGATGCCGACGAGATTTTCCTCAGCTCCACCGCGGGCGGTATCATGCCGATCACCACCCTGGACAATCATCCCGTGGGCGCAGGCAAGGTCGGTCCGGTCACCCGGCGCATCTGGGAGCGCTATTGGCATCTGCACGGTGACCCCGACCTGAGCTTCGCCATCGACTATGGCTGAAAGCGCGTCGACCGCCTCGTCGAAAAGTCCGACAGACGAGCCGAGGCGGCGCGCGCCGCGCCGGACCACGCCGCGCAAGCCCCAGCAGGAAAGAGGCCGGGCTCGCTACGAAACTATACTGAACGTTCTCGAGTCGCTGCTGGCCGAGACCGATTGGGATCAGATCGGATACTACCAGATCGTAGAACGGGCGCGCATGCCCGCAGCGTCCATCTATCATTTCTTTCCTTCCAGAGACGCCTTGGTGGCGGCTCTGGCGGATCGATATTTCGAACATTTCACACGCGAGGCTGAGAGATTTACTGCGAACTGCGACTTTCCGCGATGGCAGGATTTCGTGGCAGCCGGACACAGAATAAGCGTCGAATTCTACAACAGCCATCCAGCCTCCATGAAGTTGATCCTGGGATCACAACCCTTCATGGAAATTCGTAAATCGGATTCTTCCGTCAATCGCATCGTAACAGATCAGACGGTGGAGGCTTTCCGCCGTATGTATGAGCTTCCGTATATTCAAGACCCGCATCGGAAATTCTTGATCGTCCTGGCGATCGGCGATGCGGTGTGGCGGACCTCGCTCGATGAACACGGGTATATTACCCCTGTCTATGAGGAGGAGGCGACGCGGGCGGTGATCGCCTACTTTCGCACCTTCTTGCCGGAAGACTTGGAACCCAAACAGGAAGCCGCCTCGAGCCAATGACCCGAAATTCCCTTTCCGTCGCCGATCTGGAAGAGCGCGCCCTCGCCCTGCGCCGGCGCGTCGTCCAGATGATCGAGAAGATCCGCGTGGGCTACCTGCAGCAGGGCCTGGGCGCGGCGGACATCTTCGCGGCCGTCTATTTCGGCGAACTGCGTTTGCGCGAAGATGATCCCGATTGGCCGGTCCGCGACCGCTGCATCCTCTCGACCGCGCACAACACGGCGCTGTTGTACGCCACCTTCGCCGAGCGCGGCCTGATCGCGCCGGCGCTGCTCGAGCACTACACCGAGGACGGCTCGCCGCTCGAGGTCAACGCTTCCGAACGCCTGGGCTCGCTGGTCGAGGCCACCTGCGGTTCTCTGGGCCAGGGACTCTCGGTGGCCGTCGGCATGGCGCTCAGCCTGCGGCGTCAAGACCATCCCAGCCGGGTCTATGTGATCCTCGGCGACGGCGAGTTGCAGGAAGGCCAGGTCTGGGAGGCGGCGCTCAGCGCCGGCGGCCACGGCCTGGGCAACCTCTGCATGGTCATCGACCGCAACGCCATGCAGGTGGAGGGCCACACCGACAAGGTGGTGCCCATGGACCCGATCGGCGCCAAGTTCGCGGCGTTCGGCTGGAACGCCCTGGAGATCGACGGCAACCGCATGGCCGCCATCGTCGAGGCCCTCGACCGGGCCCGAGGGACCACCGACAGGCCGACCGTGATCGTCGCCCATACGACGGCCGGCGCCGGCGTCCCCTTCCTCGAAGGCCAGCTTCGGCACGTGGCCCGGATAACCCCCGACGAGGCGAAGCGGGCGATGGACGCCCTCAACGGAGTCGCCGCATGACCGAGACTTCCATCGCCGGCATGGGCGGCTTCAAGGACGCCAAGTTCTATCGCCAGGAGGCGCTCGGCGCGCGCTCCTACGGCCAGGCCCTGCTCGCCGCGGCCAAGGCCGACGAGCGCATCGTCTGCCTGGGCGCCGACCTCACGCAGCCTACCGAGACCTACCTTTTCCGCGACCAGATCCCCGAGCGCTTCTTCATGCTCGGCATCCAGGAAGCCAACATGGTGGGGGTGGCGGGCGGCATGGCGCGGGCCGGCGACATCCCCTTCGCCCACAGCTTCTGCGTCTTCATCACCCGCCGCGTCTACGACCAGATCGCCATGCAGGCGGCGTATCCCAAGCTGCCGGTGAAACTGGTGGGCTTCATCCCGGGGCTGGCGACCGAGCTGGGCGTCTCGCACCAGGCCATCGACGACATCGCCCTGATGCGCGCCCTGCCCAACATGGCGGTGATCGAGCCCTCCGGCCCCGAGCAGATCGGCGCGGCCCTGACCGCCGCGCTCGACTACGACGGGCCGGTCTACCTGCGTCTCTCCATCGCCCGCGCCAAGCCGGACGAGACGACGCCGCTGGTCCCGCTCGAACTCGGCAAGGGGCTTGTCGTGCGCGAGGGGACCGACGTCGCCATCCTGGCCAGCGGGAGCATGGTCGCCCAGGCCCTGGCGGCGGCGGACCAGCTGGCAGAGCTGGGAATCTCGGCCACCGTCGCCAATATGGCCAGCCTCAAGCCCTTCGACACGGCCCTCGTGGAGCGCCTGGCGCGCCAGCATCCGGCGATGATCACCGCCGAGAACCACTCCATCATCGGCGGCCTGGGCTCCGCGGTCGCCGAGACCCTGGCCCTCGCCGGCGTGGCGACCAGGTTCGCCATGGTCGGCGTCCGCGACGTCTTCGCCGAGGGCGGGACCACGCCGTACCTGATGGAGAAGTACGGGCTTACGGCCCGGCACATCGCCGAGAAGGCGGTGGAGTTGCATAGGCGTCGGTGATCGGCGCTCGTGCCGATGGGTGTTCGCAAAGCGGCGGTTCATGTAGAGCCGCTGCAGCGCGGATGTGGCGGAACTGGTAGACGCACTGGATTTAGGTTCCAGAGCCGTAAGGCGTGGAGGTTCGAGTCCTCTCATCCGCACCACCTGCTTCGCCCTACGGGCTTCGCAGGGCAGATCCTCCTCTCCGGGCCGAAGTAGCGAGGCCCTTCGCAGCGGGAAGTTAGGACTCTTTCGGCCGCGAAGAGAGCCTCGCCTCCAAGCTTCAAGCCGCCGCCCGACACCACACTTGAGACCCCTCCGCCGCCGTGACATAAGGCGCGTTCGTTTCGCGCCGCCGGCCAGGACGGATCTGGGCGGCGGCTTTTTCTTTGGGCGCCTGGCCGTACCTGCGCCTGCATTCGGGACACGTTGATGCAAGTTGTTGAAAAGCCTGGCGAAGGTCTGAGCCGCAGCTATGGCGTGACGGTGCCGGCCGCCGAGCTCGGCGCCGCCCTGGACGCGCGGATCGCCGAAATCACCCCGACGCTCAGGCTCAAGGGCTTCCGGCCGGGCAAGGTGCCCCAGGCCCACGTCCGCCGTCTCTACGGCAAGGCGCTGATGAGCGAGGTCGTCGAAAAGACCCTCAACGACACCTCCCAGCAGGTCCTGAGCGACAACCAGCTGCGCATTGCCTCGCGCCCGGATCTCAAGCCGGTCTCCGACATGGATCAGGTGCTCGCCGGCCGGGAGGACCTCGCCTACGACATTGAGGTCGAGGTGATGCCCGACTTCGAGCCCATCGACGTCTCGACCCTAAAGCTCGAGCGGCTCGCCTACCATTCCAGCGACGAGGAGCTGGAGGTGGCCCTGGCCGAGGTGGTGGCCCAGAACCGCACCTTCGAAGCGCGCGGGGAAGGGGAGGCCGCCCAGGACGGCGATCAGCTCCTCATGGATTTCGTCGGCCGCATCGATGGCGAGGCCTTCGAGGGCGGCTCGGCGGCGGACGCCGAGATCGTCCTGGGCTCCGGCCAGTTCATCCCCGGCTTCGAGGAACAGCTGGTCGGCGCCAAGGCGGGCGACGAGGTTACGGTCAACGTCAGCTTCCCGGATGACTACCAGGTGGACCGCCTCAAGGGTAAGGCGGCCGCCTTCGAGGTTACCGTCAAAGAGGTCCGGGCCCCCAAGGCCGCGGAGGCCGACGACGCCCTGGCCGAGCGCCTGGGCATGGCCGACCTCGAAGCGCTCAAGGCCGCCCTGCGCGAGAACCTCGACCGGCAGTACGTCTCCGCCTCGCGCTTCAAGCTCAAGCGGGCCCTGCTCGACGTGCTCGACACCTCCCATGACATCCCCCTGCCACCGCGCATGGTGGAGGCTGAGTTCGACGGCATCTGGCAGCAGGTCGAGAAGGACCGGACCGAGGGCCAGACCTCGCCCGAGGACGCCGGCAAGAGCGAGGGGGAGCTTCGGGCCGAATATCGCAAGATCGCCGAGCGCCGGGTCCGCCTGGGCCTCGTCCTCGCCGAGATCGGTCGGCGCGAGACCATCAATGTCACCGACGCCGAGTTGGGCGACGCCATGCGCGCCGAGGCCATGCGCTACGGCGCGCAGGCCCAGGAGATCTTCGACCTGTTGCGCCGCAACCCCGATATCCAGGCCCAGATGCGCGCGCCGCTCTACGAGGAGAAGGTGGTCGACTTCATCGTCGGCCGCGCCACCGTGACCGACCGCGAGGTTCCGAAGGAGGAGCTGCTGCGCGAGGACGACCTCCCCGAGGGCTATGGCGCCCCCGAGACCTCGGCCGAACCCGAGGCCGAGCCGCAAGCCGAGTCCGAAGCTAAGCCGAAGGCGAAAGCCAAGGCCAAGCCGAAGCCCAGGGCCGCCCCCGAACCCGAACCCGAGGCCGAGGCGCCGGGCGCCGCGGAGGCCGCCGCCCCGAAGAAGCGCCGGGCCGCCAAGCCCAAGGCGGACGTCGAATCAGAGACTCCGGCGGCGGAGCCGACAGACGAGTAGGGCCCCAGCCTTGCGCCGCCCCCGGCGCGGGGCGATATCCAGCGCCAGATTCCAACAAGGTTTTTTTTGATCATGAACGATACCTTCACCACCGCCCTAAACCTCGTGCCCATGGTGGTTGAGCAATCGAGCCGCGGCGAGCGCGCGTTCGATATCTTTTCGCGCCTGCTGCGCGAGCGGGTGGTCTTCCTCAACGGTCCGGTGGATGACGGCATGTCGGCGCTGATCTGCGCCCAGCTGCTCTATCTCGAGTCCGAGTTCCCCAAGAAGCAGATCGACATGTACATCAACTCGCCGGGCGGCGTGGTCTCCTCGGGCCTGGCGATCTACGACACCATGCAGTACATCCGCTGCCCGGTGGCGACCACCTGCATGGGGATGGCCGCCTCGATGGGCTCGTTCCTGCTTATGGCCGGTGAACCGGGGCTGCGCGTCGCCCTGCCCAACGCCCGGATCATGCTCCACCAGCCCTCCGGCGGCTTCCAGGGCAAGGCTTCCGACATCGAGCGTCACGCCGAGGACATCCTCAAGACCAAGCGCCGGCTGAATGAGCTCTACGCCAAGCACTGCGGCCGCACCTATGAAGAGGTCGACCGCACCCTCGACCGCGACCACTTCATGGACGCCCAGGAAGCCAAGGCCTGGGGCATCATCGACCACGTCTACGAAAACCGCGCCGCCTCCGAAGCCGCGGCGGCGGTCTAACCCAGGTCAAGGGCGCGTTCCGAAAAGTAGGAACCGGTTTTCGGTTAGAAACGCGCGTCAAAGCAAAGAACTAGAGCGGCGATCTGATTCCGTCAGATCGCCGTTCCGGCGTAAGGCGGCCGAGGCGCGCGCGACGAGCGCCGCCTCGGCCTCGGGGCCCTCCAGTTTCAGCCGGTCGAAGTCGCCGCCGTCTGGCGCGCGGATGTCGGCGTAGAACCCGCTCGGATCCTCGTGGAAATGCAGGAAGGACCGCGACTTCAGGTAGAAGACGCCGCGGGTCTTCTCGCGCAGGCCGCCCAGATCGCGCAGCCGCTCCAGCAGGGGTTCGAGGGCGTCAAGGGCCTGGGCGCCGGCGTGCTTCATGGTCCAGAGAGCCTCATGGGCGGGCGGTGAAGACCCTGAGCCCTGGCCTGTCCGCCAGGGCCAGCATCTCGCGATCACCCGCGGTGTCGCCATAGGCGGCGTCGAGTCGCAGATCCTGCCCGAGTGCGGCGCGTAGTCGCGCCACCTTCTCTTCGCCGCGGCAATTGGCGCCCTCGAGCGCGCCGGTGAACCTGCCGTCGGCGTCGAACCCCAGGCGCGTGCCGATCAGTTGCTGGGCGCCCAGGCGTTCGGCGAACGGCGCGACAAGGATGTCCGGCGACGCGGTGACGATGAAGAGGCGCGCGCCGCGCTCCCGCCAGTCGCGCCAGCACGCCAGGGCGTCGGGCCTGATCAGGGCGTCGAAACGATCAACCGCGAAGCGCCGCGCCTCCGTCTCCAGCTGGTCGCGCTTGGTCCCCCCGAAGAACCGCTTGGCGATGGCGGCCTTCAGGCGCCCGCGGTCGCGGTGCAGACCCCAGGCCAGCAGGGCCGGCGCCGAGGCCGCGAGCCCCGCCGCGAAACCCAGGGGGCCGGCGCGCCACGCCAGGAAGTCCATGAAACTGTCCCGGCAGGTCAGGGTGCCGTCGAAGTCGAACGCCACCAGGGGGCCGGCCGCGGGGTGGGGCTGGCGAAGCATGCCGGTCGTTCCCATCTCCTGTAACGCCCGCTGACGGGGCGTCCCAGATGCGATACGCGGCACGCTTACGCAAGCCAATTGACGCAGCAGGCTTGTGATCTGGCGCGGGATCGGGGAAACTCCGCGCGGTGGCGTGTGGCGTGCGGGGCCGTGCGCCGAGGAAGGCACGCGGCGGATGCGATCCCATCCACGCCGCGGACCTCGGAGAGTGAGAGCAGACGATGACGAAAGCCGCCGGCAGCGACAGTAAGAGCACCCTGTATTGCTCTTTCTGCGGCAAGAGCCAACATGAAGTCCGCAAGCTGATCGCGGGCCCGACGGTGTTCATCTGCGATGAGTGCGTCGAGCTCTGCATGGACATCATTCGCGAAGAGCACAAGATCGCCTTCGTGAAGAATAAGGACGGGGTCCCAACTCCTCGCGAAATCCGCGATGTGCTGGACGATTACGTAATCGGGCAGGAGCACGCCAAGAAGGTGCTGTCGGTCGCGGTGCACAACCACTACAAGCGGCTAAACCACGCCCAAAAGAACAACGACGTCGAGCTCGCCAAGTCGAACATCCTGCTGGTCGGTCCCACCGGCGTCGGCAAGACGCTGCTGGCCCAGACGCTGGCGAGAATCATCGACGTCCCCTTCACCATGGCCGACGCCACCACCCTCACCGAGGCGGGTTACGTCGGCGAGGACGTGGAGAACATCATTCTCAAGCTGCTCCAGGCGGCCGACTACAACGTCGAGCGGGCGCAGCGCGGCATCGTCTACATCGACGAGGTCGACAAGATCAGCCGCAAGTCCGACAACCCCTCGATCACCCGCGATGTCTCCGGCGAGGGCGTGCAGCAGGCCCTGCTGAAGATCATGGAGGGCACTGTCGCCTCCGTGCCGCCGCAGGGCGGCCGCAAACATCCCCAGCAGGAGTTCCTGCAGGTGGACACCACCAACATGCTGTTCATCTGCGGCGGCGCCTTCGCCGGCCTGGAAAAAATCATTTCCAGCCGGGGCAAGGGCACATCGATCGGCTTTTCGGCGAAGGTCTCGGATCCCGACGACCGCCGCACGGGCGAAGTGTTGCGCCAGGTCGAACCCGACGATCTCCAGCGCTTCGGCCTGATCCCCGAGTTCATCGGCCGACTGCCGGTGATCGCCACCCTCGACGACCTGGACGAGGCGGCCCTGGTGAGAATCCTCACCGAGCCGAAGAACGCCCTGGTCAAGCAGTACCAGCGCCTGTTCGAGATGGAGAACGTCGGCCTCGCCTTCACCGACGACGCCCTCAAGGCCGTCGCCCGCAAGGCCATCCTCCGCAAGACCGGCGCGCGCGGCCTGCGCTCGATCCTGGAGGGCATCCTGCTCGAGACCATGTTCGAGCTGCCGACCCTTCAGGGAGTCGAGGAGGTAGTGGTCAATACCGAGGTGGTCGAGGGACGCGGCCAGCCCCTGATGATCTACGCCGAGAAGATGAGCGGCGCTGCGTCGGCCTGAGCCGGCGGCCCCGACCCTGGCCGCAATGACCGGCAATCTCCTGTTCGACCGCCTGCTGGCGGCCGGGCGCCCATCCGGCTTGGCGATCGAGACAGACACCCGCCGCTACGCTTACGCTGACCTCGACCGCGAAAGCGCGCGGCTGGCGAACGCCCTGGTCGGCCTAGGGGTGCGCCCGGGCGACCGCGTCGCCGTCCAGGTCGAGAAGTCGGCCGTCAACCTGCTGCTCTACCTCGCCGCCGTCCGCGCCGGCGCGGTCTATCTGCCGCTCAACACCGCCTACACCCTGGCGGAGCTCGCCTACTTCATCGGCGACGCGGAACCGGCCCTGATCGTCGGCGACCCGGTCGCACGGGCAGGCGTGGCGGGCGTCGCGGGCATCGCCCGGGTCGAGACCCTCGATGCGGCAGGGGAGGGGAGTCTTGCCGACCTGTCCTCGTCCCAGCCGGACGTCTTCGAGACCCGACCGCGCACCGAGGACGACCTGGCGGCGATCTGCTACACCTCCGGTACGACCGGACGGTCCAAAGGCGCGATGCTCACCCACCGCGCCCTGGCATCCAACGCCGCGACCCTTGTCGACCTCTGGCGCTTCACGCCTGCCGACGTCCTCGTCCACGCCCTGCCGGTCTACCATGTGCACGGCCTCTTCGTGGCCACCAACGTCGCCCTGATGGCCGGCGCCTCCATGATCCTGCAGCCGAAGTTCGAGCCGGGGGCGGTAGTCGCGGCCATGGCCCGGGCCACCTCGCTGATGGGCATCCCCACCTTCTACACCCGCCTGCTCGCTCACCCGGGGCTGACGCGCGAAGCGGTCGCCGGCATGCGCCTGTTCATCAGCGGCTCCGCGCCCCTGCTGGCCCAGACCCACCACGACTGGACGGAGCGCACCGGCAAGCCGATCCTCGAGCGTTACGGCACGACCGAAACCGGCATGAACACGTCCAACCCCTACGACCGCGAGCGCGTGGCGGGCACGGTGGGTTTTCCCTTGCCGGACGTCGCCCTGCGAATCGTCGACGAGGCGACCGGGGGCGATGTCCCCGACGGCGAGATCGGCGTCATCGAGGTCAAAGGCCCCAACGTCTGCGCCGGCTACTGGCGCAATCCCGAGAAGACCGCCGAGGCGTTCCGGCCCGACGGCTACTTCATCACCGGCGACCTGGGACAAAGGGACGCGCGCGGCTATGTGTCCATCGTTGGCCGAGGCAAGGATCTGATCATCACCGGCGGCCTCAACGTCTATCCCAAGGAGGTCGAGGCTGAGATCGACGCCCTGCCGGGCGTGGTCGAATCGGCCGTGATCGGCCTGCCGCACGCGGATTTCGGAGAGGGCGTGACTGCGGTCGTCGCCGTGGGCGCGGGCTCCTCTGCGAATCAGCTCACCGAATCGGCCGTTCTGGAGGCCATCGCCCCCCGCCTGGCCCGCTTCAAGCAACCCAAGCGGGTGCTGTTCGTTACCGACCTGCCGCGCAACGCCATGGGCAAGGTGCAGAAGGCGCGGCTGCGCGAGGACCACCGCGATCTCTATCGCTGAACGTGGCCCGGTCGCGGGTGTGCGGATGGCTTCGCTTGAACTGCGACTGCAAACCTCCACATACTCCCCTGAATGAGGCCGCCCCGATGGCTGGCCAGACGCCAGGCGCGCACCGATTTTTGAGCGCCGGCCAGGAGTGAAAGTAACATGGCAACGATTAATACCCTCCCCGTACTGCCGCTGCGCGACATCGTGGTCTTTCCCCACATGGTGGTGCCGCTTTTCGTCGGGCGGGAGAAGTCGGTCAGCGCCCTCGAAGAGGTGATGAAGACCGACAAGCAGATCCTGCTGGTGACCCAGAAGGATCGCGACCAGGACGATCCGACGCCCGCCGACATCTACGAGGTCGGGGTCCTCGCCACCGTGCTGCAACTGCTCAAGCTGCCCGACGGCACCGTCAAGGTGCTGGTGGAGGGCCGCGCCCGCGCTGCCGTGCTGAAGTTCACCGACCGGGAAGCCTTCTATGAGGCCGAGGTCGCCGCCATCACCGAGCAGGGCGGCGACGCCCACGAGGTGGAGGCCCTCTCGCGCGCGGTCATCGAGCAGTTCGAAACCTATGTGAAGCTCAACAAGAAGATCCCGCCGGAGGCCACCGCGGCGATTCCCCAGATCACCGATCCGGGCAAGCTGGCCGACACGATCGCCGCCCACTTGGCGGTGAAGATCGCCGACCGCCAGCAGCTGCTGGAAATCTTCAACGTCGCCAAGCGCCTGGAGAAGGTCTTTGCGCTTGTCGAAGGCGAGCTGAGCGTGTTGCAGGTCGAGAAGAAGATCCGCGGCCGGGTCAAGCGCCAGATGGAGAAGACCCAGCGCGAGTACTACCTCAACGAGCAGATGAAGGCGATCCAGCGCGAGCTGGGCGAACAGGATGACGCCCGCGACGAACTGCTCGAGCTCGAGAAGCGCATCAAGAAGACCCGCCTCTCCAAGGAGGCGCGGGCCAAGGCCGAGGGCGAGCTCAAGAAGCTGCGCAACATGAGCCCGATGTCGGCCGAATCGACGGTGGTGCGCAACTACCTCGACTGGCTGCTGTCGATCCCGTGGGGCAAGGCCAAGACCAAGCCGATCGACATCGAGCGGGCCGAGCAGATCCTCGAGGACGACCACTACGGCCTGGAGAAGGTCAAGGAGCGCATCCTCGAGTACCTCGCCGTCCAGGCACGCACCGGCGCGCTCAAGGGACCGATCCTCTGCCTCGTCGGCCCTCCCGGGGTAGGCAAGACCTCGCTCGGACGCTCGATCGCCAAGGCGACGGGGCGCGAGTTCGTGCGCCTCAGCCTCGGCGGCGTGCGTGACGAGGCCGAGATCCGCGGCCACCGGCGCACCTACATCGGCTCCATGCCCGGCAAGATCATCCAGTCGATGAAGAAGGCCAAGACCACCAACACGTTCTTCCTGCTCGACGAGATCGAGAAGATGGGGGCCGACTGGCGCGGCGATCCCTCCAGCGCCCTGCTGGAGGTGCTCGACCCGGAACAGAACTCCAACTTCAACGACCACTATCTGGAGGTCGACTACGACCTCTCGAACGTGATGTTCGTGACCACGGCCAATTCGCTCAACATGCCCCAGCCGCTGCTGGACCGCATGGAGATCATCCGCATCCCCGGATACACCGAGGATGAGAAGATCGAGATCGCCAAGCGCCACCTGCTGCCCAAACTGGCCAAGAACCACGGGCTGAAGGACGGCGAGTGGATCGTGCCGGACGCGGCCATCCGCGACCTGATCCGCTACTACACCCGCGAGGCGGGCGTCCGGTCCCTGGAGCGGGAACTGGGCAATCTTGCCCGCAAGTCGGTCCGCGACATGAGCCGCGGACACGTGCTGACGGTCGAGATCGACGACGAGCGGCTCGCCCGCTACGCCGGCGTGCGCAAGTTCCACTACGGGGCCACCGACGAGGAGGATCAGGTCGGCATCGTCACCGGCCTGGCCTGGACCGAGTTCGGCGGCGACATCCTGACCATCGAGGCGGTCAAGATGCCCGGCAAGGGACGCATGTCGATCACCGGCAACCTGAAGGAGGTGATGAAGGAGTCGATCGCCGCGGCCGCCTCCTATGTCCGCTCGCGGGCGACCACCTACGGCCTCAAGCCGAGCACCTTCGACAAGACCGATGTCCACCTGCACGTGCCGGAAGGCGCGACGCCGAAGGACGGGCCCTCGGCCGGCGTGGCGATGTCCGTGGCGATCATCTCGGTGCTGACGGGCATTCCGATCCGCAAGGACCTCGCCATGACCGGCGAGATCACGCTGCGCGGGCGGGTGTTGCCGATCGGCGGCCTCAAGGAGAAGCTGCTGGCCGCCTTGCGCTCGGGCATCAAGACGGTGCTCATCCCGCAGGAGAACGCCAAGGACCTCGCCGAAGTGCCGGAGAATGTGAAGTCGGGCCTGGAGATCATCCCGGTCTCCACGGTGGACCAGGTGCTGGCCCTCGCCCTCACAGGCGCGATGACCCCTATCTCCTGGTCCGAGGAGGACGAGCTCCCCGCCCTGGCGCCGCCGGCCGGCAGCGACGACCTCACCACCGGCGGCCTGATCGCTCATTAAACATGGGCGCGAGGATACGGAGCGCGGGCTTTCAGCCCGCGCTCCTGTCTCGTTTGACGGCGTCGCCGGGACCGCGATAATCGCGCCTCCTGGCGGCGCCATCAGAGACGCCAGGCGGGCGGCTAGCTCAGCTGGTTAGAGCGTCTCGTTTACACCGAGAAGGTCGGGGGTTCGAACCCCTCGCCGCCCACCACCCTTTTCCCAAGTTCCAATTGGAGGGCGGGCGCCGCCTGCCCGCAAGGGTTTGCAGGACCTGTTTTTAGGCGGCGGCCAACCTGCGTCGGTTGCGCAGGGCCCCGCCCGTCAAT
Source organism: Caulobacteraceae bacterium (assembly GCA_028290905.1). GTDB lineage: Bacteria > Pseudomonadota > Alphaproteobacteria > Caulobacterales > Caulobacteraceae > Acaudatibacter. The sequence goes on from JAQGIW010000188.1 coordinate 35,070, forward strand.
CCCGCGCCGAGCAGCATCAGGCCCCAGCCGGCCGGTTCAGGGACGAGGGCGGTGAGCACCCCCTGATCGCCGGTATTAAAACCTGGGATCCCTGCCGTCATTCCTGTGTTCTTGTCGGCCACGGCGCTGAATGCCTCGAAGTTGGAGAGCGTGGCGTAAATCGGTTCCGCGCTCACGCCGTTGAGCGGGGTGACGGAGAACGGCCGGCCGGACGTCTCGTAGTTGGGGTCAATGGCCGCAGGCTTGGTCAGCGCGGGGATGATTGACGCCTGCGCCGCGGTCGAGGCCACCAGCACCGCCGCCGTCACGAGAAGCTTTTTCATGCGCGCGACCCAGAGCTCCCCCGCCCTTCCTGTCCTAAAATGGCCACGGATGACCACGGTTCCGCCAAAACCAAGATAAACCGTCCAGATTGTGGTTACGTAGCGCCTGATGCGCAGCACCTCCCGCACGCTGGCCACCAGCGGCGCATGGCGCTCGACTCAATAGGCCTGGAATGCCTCGCGGGTCAGCTCCGCGCGGCGGACGGAGGGAACGTGAGCTTGATCATCGGCGGTTCCTCCTGGCTTGCGGCCACTCGACGTCGCTGCGTCCTTGACCCAATCTAGTGTGGCGATTCAGAAATTCGCCGCTGTTTGTGGAAGCCCCGGAGCGAATTTCTGAATCTCAAGCCACACTAGAAGCCCTTGAATTCTAGTGTGCTTTTCGGATTTGAAGTTCGCACCCAGCCCGACCCCACACACCGGCGAACTTCAAATCCAGCACACTAGCCGAAATAGCGGGGAGGGAAGGCATGCCGGCTCATGCGGCGCGGGGGATGCGAAGGGGGCTCGATCTTGCGTCGGCCCTCCTCGTGAGCGTCGCGCTCGTCGCGCCGCCAATCGCCGCCCCGGCGGCGCCCGCCGGGCTTGTTGAAATCCTGGCCGCCTCTCCGGAGGCGGACTGGCGGACCGTCGATCCCGAGGACACCCTCTACCTGACCCTGCCCCAGGGCCGCGTGGTCATCGAACTGGCCCCCGCCTTCGCGCCGGGCCACGTCGCCAACATCAAGCGCCTTGCCCGCGCCGGCTTCTACGACGGGCTGTTCGTGGTGCGGGTCCAGGACAACTACGTCGTCCAGTGGGGCGACGCCAATGCCGCCCGCCCCACCGGCGGGGGCCGCCTGAGGCTGGAGGCGGAGTTCGATCGCCCCTACGGCGCCGCCGAATCGTTCGTTCCGCTGCCGGATCCGGACATCTACGCACCGGTCACCGGCTTCGCCGGCGACTTCCCGGCGGCGCGGGACCCGGTCTCGCACCTCACCTGGCTCACCCACTGCTACGGAATGGTCGGCGCCGGTCGCGACAACAACGCCGATTCGGGGGGCGGGCCGGAACTCTATGCGGTGATCGGCCAGGCTCCGCGTCAGCTCGACCGCAACGTCACCCTGGTGGGCCGGGTGATCGACGGGATGGAGGCGTTGTCCGCCCTGCCTCGCGGCCACGGCGAGATCGGCTTCTACCAGAAGCCGGAAGAGCGAATCCCCATTCTCAGTCTCGAGGTCGCGGCCGACCGTCCGGCGGCGCGGCGTACGCCCTTCCAGGTCCTGAAGACCGACAGCCCCACCTTCGCCGCCGTCGTGCAGAATCGCCGCTTCCGGCGGGACTCCTGGTTCAAGGTCGCGGCCGGACACATCGACGTCTGCAACCTGCCGCTGCCGGTCAGGGTGGGACCAAGGTAATCCGAGCCTCTGCGAGCCTCATTTTTCGGCACTACGGCCGCCGCAATGACCAGGGTGGCGCGGATTCCGCCGCGGCAGGGTTCCGGGACTCGATCACAACCCGGTGAGGGGCTGAACATTTTCCCGACCGGACGCTTAAGATTACGTGATTCCGGCAACGCCGCTTGAGAAGGGAGCGCACATATGACGGACCGAATGTTTCTGCGGCAGTTGGAAGGTTATCGACTGACCACGGCCGAGATCCACTACCGGCTTCCCGATCACCCGTCGCTGTTGCAACTGTTCGTCTGGCAAGACTACGACATCGCGCCTGAGTTTCCCATCCTCCAGAACTTCCTCGACTACTGGCGCGAGCAGCTGGAGGGCGCGCTCCATTCGGTTCGCGTGGCGCACCAGCGGCTGATCAAACCCTCGGAGTGGCGGGCGGTGGACGGCGTGATTCGCCTTCACTGACGGGAGGGCAGGGGGGTATGAAATGGCGCGCCAGAAATGGCGCGAGTGACGGGACTCGAACCCGCGACCTCCGGCGTGACAGGCCGGCGCTCTAACCAACTGAGCTACACCCGCATTCCGACGCCCTTTCCCGAGGGTAGGGGCCATGGTCGGCGAGAACGCGCCTGATAGGACCGCCGGAGGGCGTCGTCAACCGCCGGAGCGCGGGCTTCCGGCCCGCGCGTACGCACCCGCAACATAGTTTGAACGCCTCTTGCGCATGCGCTAGAAGCGCCCACGTTTCCCTCCAGAAAGCGGCCGATGAACGCCTTCCTGCTGCAGTACCTGCCTATCGTGATCTTCCTCGGCATCGCCGCCTTCATCGGCGTCGCCTTCGTCGCCGCCGCCGCGATCGTCGCCCCCAAGGCCCCCGATCCGGAAAAGCTCTCGTCCTACGAGTGCGGCTTCAACGCCTTCGACGACGCTCGCATGAAGTTTGACGTGCGCTTCTACCTGGTCTCCATCCTGTTCATCATCTTCGACCTGGAGGTGGCCTTCCTGTTTCCCTGGGCGGTGGCCCTGATGAAGCTGCCGCACGCTTCCGGCCAGTTCGCCTTCTGGAGCATGATGGGCTTCCTGGGCGTGCTCACCGTAGGCTTCATCTACGAGTGGAAGAAGGGAGCCCTGGAATGGGAGTGATCGTTCCCACCAAGCCCGCGCTGACCGCGGGGCGGACCACGGTCGAGGGCTACAACCCGGCCCTGCACGACCCCTATTTCGATGGCGTCAACAGTCAGCTGGCCGACAAGGGCTTCGTAGTCGCCGCCGCCGACGACCTGATCAACTGGGCCCGCACCGGCTCGTTGATGTTCATGAGCTTCGGATTGGCCTGTTGCGCGGTGGAGATGATGCAGGCGGCCAACCCCCGCTACGACATCGAGCGCTTCGGCGTCGCCCCGCGTGGCAGCCCGCGCCAGTCCGATCTGATGATCGTCGCCGGCACCCTGACCAACAAGATGGCTCCCGCCATGCGCAAGGTCTACGACCAGATGCCGGAGCCCCGCTACGTCATCTCCATGGGCAGCTGCGCCAATGGCGGCGGCTACTATTACTTCAGCTATTCGGTGGTCCGCGGCTGCGACCGCATCGTGCCGGTCGACATCTACGTGCCTGGCTGCCCTCCGACCGCCGAGGCGCTGGTCTACGGCATCCTGCAGCTCCAGAAGAAGATCCGCCGCTCCGGCACGATCGAGCGGTGAGGAAGGGACGATGATCTGGACAGTCTCCGATGAGGCTCTGACCGCGCTTGGCGAGGCGGTGGTCGCGGGGTCGGCTGGGCTCATCGAACGCCCGATAGTGGCCTATGGCGAGCTGACCGTGCACGCCGCGGCGGACAGGATCGTCGAGGCCTTGACCTTCCTGCGCGACGACCCGGGCCTGCAGTTCCATCAGCTGATCGACCTCTGCGGCGCCGACTATCCCCAGCGGCCGCTGCGCTTCGACGTCGTCTACCACCTGCTGTCGATGACCAAGAACCGGCGCATCCGGATCAAGGTGCAGACCGACGAGGACACCCCCGTGCCGTCGGTCGTGGGCGTGCACCCGGGCGCCGAATGGTTCGAGCGCGAGGCCTTCGACATGTACGGCGTGTTCTTCGCCGGCCACCCCGACCTGCGCCGCCTGCTCACCGACTACGGCTTCCACGGGCACCCTTTGCGTAAGGACTTTCCCATGACCGGCTATGTGGAAGTCCGTTACGACGACGACCTCAAGCGCGTCGTCTACGAGCCGGTAAAATCGGTGGAGTTCCGCAACTGGGATTTCCTCTCCCCGTGGGAAGGCGCGGAGTACGCCAGGCCCGGGCAGGGCTATCCCTACGAGCTGCCCGGCGACGAGAAGGCCGGAGAGGGCCGATGAGCATCGAACACGCGCCGCCTCCGGCAAAGACGGTTTCTGCGGAGACTGCCCCGGCCGAGACGACCCCCGCGCCGGACGTCCAGGCCGTGCCCGCGGCGGCGTCCGTCGAGACGCCGGTCCGCAAGTTCAGCATCAATTTCGGCCCCCAGCACCCGGCCGCCCACGGCGTGCTGCGCCTGATCCTGGAGCTGGACGGCGAGCTGGTCGAGCGCGTCGATCCGCACATCGGCCTCCTCCACCGCGGCACCGAGAAGCTGATGGAGGCCCGGCCCTACACCCAGAACACTCCCTATTTCGACCGGCTCGACTACGTCGCGCCGATGAACCAGGAGCACGCCTTCGTCATCGCCATCGAACGGCTGATGGGCCTCGATGTGCCGATCCGCGGGCAGCTGATCCGGGTGCTCTATTGCGAGATCGGCCGCATCCTCAACCACCTGCTCAACGTGACCACCCAGGCCATGGACGTCGGCGCGCTCACGCCGATCTGCTGGGGTTTCGAGGAGCGCGAGAAGCTCATGGTGTTCTATGAGCGGGCCTCGGGCGCGCGCATGCACGCCAACTACTTCCGGCCGGGCGGCGTCCGCCAGGACCTGCCCGAGGCGCTCATAGACGACATCGCCCGTTGGTGCGGCCTGTTTCCCAAGGCGCTCGACGATATCGAGACGCTGATCACCGGCAACCGCATCTTCAAGCAGCGCAACGTCGACATCGGCGTGGTGAGCAAGGAACAGGCCCTGGCCTGGGGGTTCACCGGGGTGATGCTGCGGGGCGTGGGCGTGGCCTGGGACCTGCGCCGCAACCAGCCCTACGAATGCTACGACGACCTCGAATTCGACATCCCGGTCGGCATCAACAGCGACTGCTACGACCGCTACCTGTGCCGCATGGAGGAGATGCGCCAGTCCGTGCGGATCATGGTCCAGTGCATCGATCGCCTGCGGAAAACGCCCGGCCTCGTCCTCTCCGACGACCACAAGGTCACCCCGCCGCGGCGGGGTGAGATGAAGCGCTCGATGGAGGCGCTGATCCACCACTTCAAGCTCTACAGCGAGGGCTTCCACGTCCCCGCCGGCGAGGTCTACGCCGCCGTCGAGGCCCCCAAGGGCGAGTTCGGCGTCTACCTGGTCGCCGACGGATCCAACAAACCCTACCGCTGCAAGATCCGTGCGCCGAGCTATCCGCACCTCTCGGCGATGGACTGGATGAACCGCGGCCACATGCTGGCCGACGTCAGCGCCATCCTGGGTTCGCTCGATATCGTGTTCGGGGAGATCGACCGTTGAGCGTTCGCCGGCTCGCCAAGGAACAGCCCGCGTCCTTCGCCTTCACACCGGAGGCGCAGGAGCAGGTCCGCTGGTGGATCGCCAAGTTCCCCGCAGGCCGCCAGCAGTCCGCGGTGATTCCCCTGCTGTGGCTGGTCCAGAAGCAGGAGGGCTGGGTGCCCGAGCCCGCCCTGCGGGTGGTCGCCGAGACTCTCTCCATGCCGCTGATCCGGGTCCTGGAGATCGTCACCTTCTACACCATGTTCCAGCTCTCGCCAGTCGGATCGGTCGCGCACGTCCAGGTCTGCGGCACCACCCCCTGCATGCTGCGCGGGGCGGGTGACCTCAAGCGCCTGCTGGCCGGGCGCATCGGCCCCAAGGACCACCGCTCCGCCGACGGACGGTTCTCCTGGGAGGAGGTCGAGTGCATGGGCGCCTGCGCCAACGCCCCCATGGTCGCCATCCACGACGACTACTACGAGGACCTTACCGTCGACTCCCTGAACGCGATCCTCGACGGCTTCGCCGCCGGCCGGCCGCCGCCGCCGGGCTCGGCCATCGGCCGGCAGGGCGCCGCGCCCGAGGGCGGTTTCAACACGCTCTCCGACCCCGCCCTCTACGACGGCTCCCGCGCCAGGCCCCTGACCCTCCCCAACCTCCCGGCCAGGGAACCGGCGGAGTGAGTC
>JAQGIW010000196.1 GCA_028290905.1 Caulobacteraceae bacterium
GGTCGCGCCCGCCACCGGCTCGCGGGAGGCGACGTCGCCGGCGGCGAACAGCCCCGGCACGCCCACCCCGCAGGCGTCGTCGACAATGCGCAGACCGCCGACGCCGCGCACCGTGCCTTCGCCGCGCAGGGTTACCTCGAACCGCTCGCGGTACGGGTCGACGCCCCAGCGGTCGAAGGGGAGCATGAAATTGGGTTGCACCTGACGCATCACCGCCTGGACATCCTCGGGCGTGCGGTCGAGGCGGCAGAAGACCGGTCCCTCCAGAAGGGCGGCCGCCAGCGCGCGGGTGGCGTCTGGGCCGGGCTGGATGTTCAGCGGTCGGTCGTCGGCGTCGAAATAGCGGGCGAACATGTAGGACATCGAGCGCGTCATCGTCGAGCGCGCGGGCGCCACCGTGTAATAGGTGGAGAATTCCATGCCGGAGAGTTCGGCGCCGGCCTCGACCGCCATCAGCAGACCCTCGCCGGTATTGGTGTGGCAGCCCAGCAGGCGGGATTTGAACGCGCACCCGCCGGTGGCCAGCACCACGGCGCGGGCGCGGATCGTCCAGCGGCCGCCGACCTGGCGCCTGATCCCGCTCGCCCCGACCACCGCGCCGTCGGTATCGGCGATCAGTTCCAGCGCCGGATGATGATCCAGGATCCGAACACCGAGATGATCCGCCCATTGGCGAAGGGCGCGCAGATATTCCGGGCCCCGCATGCCCCGATAGTGTGTCTGCCCGCGCTCGTCGGTGGAAAAGGCGTAGTAGGGCGCCAGGGTCGGCAGCGTGCGCCACGTCAGGTCGATGATGCGCTCCATCCACCGCGGGTCGCCCAGCCCCAGGGCGCGCGCGGCTCTTTGGGCCACGGCTTCACGACGCGCCTCCGGCGGGTCGGGCGGAACCCACCAGTGGCCCGGTCCGGCGGCCGCCGTGACCCCGCTTGTTCCGAAATAGCCCTTCTCGGCCAGGATGACCGAGGCCCCCGCCCGGGCGGCGGCGATGGCCGCCCAGCCGCCGGCGAGGCCTCCACCGATCACCAGTACGTCCGCCCTGATGTCCGCGGTGTCAGACAGGCCGCCGGCGCTCACGGCTGCGCCACCGCGGCGTTGAACGCGGAGTCGAACGCGCCGTCGATGTTCGGCGCCGCGGTGATCACGCCTGCCCGCAGGAAGCGGCTCAGCGTGTCGCGCTCCTCGGCGACGATGGTCCCGTCCATGGGCACGGGCGCCCCCCGCACGCGGGAGACAGTGTAGAGCGCGACGTCCTGCGGCAGGCCGGTCTCCTTGGCCAGAACGGCGGCGTATTCGGCCTGATGGCTGGACTCCCAACGCTCCGCCCTCGCCAGGCGGGCGAGGAAGTCGGTCAGTTGCGCGCGCTTGGCCGCGATGGCGGTGTCCGTGGCGGCCTCGAAGCCGATGCCGGTGAGCAGGCCGTCCCCATCGGCAAGAAGGCGCGTGCGGTCATGCAATTGCGCCAGGCCCACGTAGGAGCCCCAGGTGGCCCAGGCGTCCACCGCCCCGCTGCTGAACGCCGCCCGGCAATCGCCGGGGTTCAGGTAGACGACGGTGACGTCCCTGGGAGTTAGCCCGGCCTTTTCGAGAACCCGGATCAGCAGGTAGTGGCCGATCGAACCGCGCCCCGTCGCGATCCGCTTGCCCTTCAGATCGGCGGGCGCGCGGATCGGCGAGCCGGCTTTCACGAGTATGGCCGTGGAGGCGCCGCCCCCCGACGCCCGCGTCGCCAGCACGGCCTTGATCGGAGCACCGGCGGCGTAGGCGAACACGAACGGCGCGTCGCCGACCGCCCCGGCGTCCACCGCGCCGGCGCCCAGGGCCTCCAGGAGCGCCTGGGCGGACGGAAACTCGCTCCACTCGACCTTGTAGGGCGCGCCGTCGAGGGCGTGGGCGGCCAGCATCAGCGACTTGGTGCCGCCCTTCTGGCTGGCGATCTTTAAGGTCTGCGGCTGGTCCGGCGCCTTTCCCTGGCAGGCCGCAAGGGAAATGGCCAGGGCGGCGGCGAGGGCGGGGCGGACGCGTCTCATGAGGCTCACAACGCCACGGTCACGCGGCCGTAGTAGTAGCCGCCGGTGATGCCGAAGGGGGAGAGGTTGCCATACTGTCCGGCGCCCGTCTGGGCGTTCACCACCCCGACCCGGTTGGGATAGACGTCGAACAGGTTCTCCGCCCCCAGGCTGAGTTCGACACCATGAGGGAAGGTCCGGGTAACTTCGAGGTCGGTGATCCATTTGGCGCCGTAGGTCCGATCCAGGCTGGGGTCGGTGGGCGAATTGACCTCGGTGTAGGGGCCGTATCGGGTCTCGTTGAGATCGAAGCGCCAATCGCCCACGGACCAGTTGGCCAGCAGCACGAGCTTGTCCCGTGGCGTCGCCACGGTGAGGTTGGCCTGCTTCTGGCGATCGTAGAGGGTCAGGCCGAAGGCGGAGAGCTGCGGCGGCGTCCCGGCGATGCGCGTGATGTCCGTCTGGATGTAGGAGTAGCTGGCGCTGAGATCGAGCTGGCCCCAGCGGTGCAGGTTGAGGTCGTAGGCGGCCACCACATCGATCCCGCGCGTCGTCGTCGACACGGCGTTGGTGAAGTACTGGGCGACGAAGCCGAAGGGAAACTGGATGAGGAGGGCGCTCAGGGCCGGCGAACTGGCAAGGTTGGCGCCCGACAGGTTCAGGTTGCTGGTCGCCACGATGCGATTGCTGATGTCGATTTCATAGGCGTCCGCGGTGAGTCTCAGCCGCGGGATCGGCTGGGCCGTGAGGCCGACGCTGTAGTTGTTCGACTCTTCGGGACGCAGGGTCGTGGCCCCCAGGGCCTGGGCCGCCGCCGAGCCGACAGGCAGGAACTTCGTGGGGCGGGTGACGAACTGGCCCGGGACGCACGGCGCGCCCTGCAGGACGCCGCTGGAGGGGCAGACCAGGCCAGTGATCGTCGCGCTGGCGAAGATGTCCTGGGCCAGTGACGGCGCGCGGAACCCGTTCGATATCGTGGCCCGGACCGCATAGCCCGGCAGGAATTCCCAGCGCGTGGAGACCTTCCCGCTGAGGGTGTCGCCGGGGCCGCCGGTGTAGTGCTCCGCCCGTCCGGCCAGGCCCAGGTACCAGTTCTTCAGCGGCTCGGTGCCCAGGTCCACATAGGCGGCGACGTTCTGGCGCGTGATGCTTCCCGAGTCGGCCGGCGCCGTGCCGGCATAGGACGCCAGACCCAGGGCCGGAACCTGCCCGGCATAGTGGCCGGATGGAATGATGTAGTTGCCGATGGCGTAGGAGGCCGGATCGCCCGGTTCGATGTCGTATTCCTCGAAGCGATGTTCCAGCCCGAACGCCACGGTCAAGGGCTTGGCGAGCCCGACATTGAAGCTGCGCGACAGATCCAGCGTGCTGGTCAGCTGATCGAAGATCTGGTTCGCGAGGTGAAACGAGGTGGGGCTGCTCGGGCCGAGCGAGGCGTTGATCGTGTTCTCGCCTTTCAGATAGGCGAAGTCGCGGCCGAAGGTCGAGCTGAAGTCCATATCCCAACCCGCCAGCAATCCCTTGACGCCCGCGGCGACCTGGAAGTCCGGCTCGAAGATCCGCCGCAGCGCGTTGACCCCGTTCGGATAGACCTGTGGCAGGGAATCGCTGTTGTTGGGCAGGAAACTGCCGGTGTTCTTCTTGGAGTCGCGATAGCTGAAGGTCGAGAATGAATAGAGGGTGAAGCCGCGGCTGATCGGCAGTTCGGCGTTGTATGCGGCGCTGTAGATTGCCTCCTCCCCCGGACCATAGGAATGGCCGTACAGATAGCGGTCCGCGGTCAGGTCCAGGGGGCTGGTTCCGAAAGGGGCTGTGGTGGGGAATCCGAAGATCGTGCTGGTCGTGGGCCCCGCCCGGCTCGCCGCGTCGTTGTGCTTGGCGTCGAAGGCCAGGTGCAGGAACCCGTCGTTCGGCAGCTTCAATCCATAGTCCAGCGCCTCGTGCTCGGTCAGGCCGTCGCCCTGGTAGTTGGCGCCGATCGTCGTGCTGGCGCCGCCGCCGTGAGAGCCGGTCTTCAGGATGATGTTGACGACGCCAGCGATAGCGTCCGAGCCGTACTGGGCCGCGGCGCCGTCGCGGAGCACCTCGATGTGATCGATCGCGCCGAGCGGGATCAGGTCCAGGTCCACCGGCACGCCGCCGTTGCCGACCGCGGCGAGGTTGTTGATCAGCGCGGTGGTGTGGCGTCGCTTGCCGTTGACCAGGAACAGGGCCTGGTCGCCGTTGAGGCCGCGCAGGGTGAAGGCGCGCACGGTCCATGAGGTGCCCCCGCCGTTGATGCCGGGCAGGTTGAACGACGGCTCCAGGGTGTTGAGGATCTCCTTCAAGCCCACCTTGCCCGTCGCGTTGAGTTGCGGCGCGCCGAAGACGTCGATGGGCGCCGGACTGGTGAGCGCCGTCCGGTCCACGCCGCCGCGCACGCCGGTCACCACGATCGCATCAACGGCGGTGGCGTCCGCCGCGCTGGCGTCCGCCGCCGTGGCGTCGCTCGCCGCATCGGCGGCTGTGGTTCGGCCAGCCAGGGCCAGGCTGGCGGCGACCGTCGCCGCCGCCCAGGGCCATAGGACCCGATGGGCGCGGCGATGTGTTTGTGGCAGGTTGGCGAAACGTGACATGGTTCTCCTCTGGTGGCCGGCGCACGAGGCGTCGCCGCCGAGGAGAAACCAGGGAAACTACGATCGGGATAAGCAGTTTTTCTCTGACTAATACTAGATTCCTGCATAGCATTACTGCCAATGACGACCATGAGCGCCGAAAATAGGACTCGGCCGAAGCGCGCGAGCGCCGGGTGCGCCTACGGCGCCAGCACCGCGTCGCGGATGAGGTCGGCCAGCCGCAGGACCGTCGGGTGGGGCTCATCCCGGGTGTGGCGCGTGAAGCTCACCGACGGCAGCGGCGGCAGGCCGGGCGCTTCGCTCGGATGGATCGCGCGCTTGAGGACCACGTCGGTCCGGCAGGTGACGCAGAGGTCAGAGTCCAGCGCCGCCCTCAGGGCCGACAGGCTGGGCGTCTCCACCACGATGCGGTAGGGGCGTCCGGCGGCTTCCAGCGCCGCCAGGGCCGCGTCGCGAAACCGGCAGGGCGGCTCGAGCACGGCCAGGGGCAGCACGTTCAGCCCGGCCAGGGCGGGGTCGCCCAGCCAGACCATGGGTACGGTCGTCATGGCGGCTGGATCGTCGGCCGCGCCCATGCACAGCACCACGTCGAGTCGGTCGGCGCCGAGCAGCTCCAGCAGTTCCGCCGACCCCGCCACCCGGACCTGCAGCTGCGCCTCCCCGTGCAGCTTCGCAAAGCGCGAGAGCAGGCCGCTGAGCAGGGTCTCGGCGAAATCCTGCACCAGCCCCACCCGCACCGGCCCCGCCAGGGCGTCGCCGGTCAGGGTCGCCACGGCCCGGTCATTGGTGCTCAGGATCTCGCGGGCGAAGCCCAGCAGGGTCTGGCCCGCCGGCGTCAGGGTCAGCCGGCGGCCGTCGCGGTGGAACAGGGATGTCTGGAGGGTCTCCTCCAGCCGCTTCATCTGCAGGCTCAGCGCTGACTGGGTCACGAACACGCGCTCGGTAGCCCGCAGCATCGAGCCCGAGTCCACGATGGCTGCGAAGCTTCGCAGCAATTCCGTCGGCAGGTTGACCGCCATGGCCGGCTCCGGGGTATGAGAATCTCTAATCTTACCCCTGAGGATAAGTGTATTGAAACAGTCGGCATAAGAGCCATTTTGGCGGAAGGCAATCCCGCACGATATACAGCATTCGATCAGTTGAAGGGTGTGATAGTGTCTGTGAACTCGGCCATGAGTTTATCTAACAAGGTCACCCTTCCGGCCTTGGCGGGACAGCGGTGGATATCTCCGCTGGTGCTGATCCTGCTGTGGGAGGCGGGTTCGCGGGCCGGCCTCATCCCCAGCCATATCCTCGCCGCGCCCTCGGCGGTGATCAGCGACGGGTGGGACATGATCGTCTCCGGCGAACTGCCGGCCAACATGCTGGTTTCGCTCGGCCGGGCGATGGCGGGTCTGGCCCTGGGCGTCGGCCTCGGCTCGGCCCTGGCCATCGCCGCGGGGCTGACCCGCGCGGGGGAGAGCGCCCTGGACCCGCCGATCCAGATGCTGCGCACCCTGCCGTCGCTGGCGCTGACGCCGCTGTTCATCGTCTGGTTCGGGATCGGCGAAACCCCGAAGGTCGCCCTGATCACCCTGGGGACGCTGTTTCCGATCTATCTCAACCTTTTCAATGGCATCCGTGGCGTCGACCCCAAGCTCGTCGAAGCCGCGCGCAGCTTCGGCCTCCGGGGCTGGGACCTCGTCGTCCATGTGATCCTGCCCGGGGCGCTGCCATCGTTCCTCCTGGGCCTGCGCTTCGCCCTCGCCGGTTCATGGCTGATCCTGGTGGTGGCCGAGCAGATCAACGCCTCGGCGGGGCTGGGGTATCTGATCAACAACGCCCGGGATTTCTCGCGCACCGACACCATCGTCGTGTGCCTGATCGTCTACGCCCTGCTGGGCCTGTCGGCCGACGCCATCGTCCGCGCCCTCGAACGCCGGGCTCTCGCCTGGCGGCCCTCCTTCATCAAGTCGTGACCGGGAGTCTCACCATGGCCCAGGCCGTCCTTCATGCGCTCGCGCCTCGGGCGCCCGCCGCGCCCGTGATCCCGCCCTCGCGCGGGAGCGCCGAGCCGTCGGTTCGTCTGCGCGCCTTCACGCGCCGTTTCGGCGACACGGTCGTGCTGCGCGACCTCGATCTCGAGATCGCCGCCGGTGAGTTCGTGGCGCTGCTCGGCCGTAGCGGCTCGGGAAAGACCACGCTCCTGCGGACCCTGGCCGGCCTCGATCCGGCCGATGGCCAGGACGTCGTCACCCCGGGCGGCCGCGCGGTAGTGTTTCAGGACCCGCGCCTGCTTCCCTGGAAGCGGGTCTGGCGCAACGTCGCCCTGGGACTGCCCGGCACGGATGCGCGCGACCGGGCCCGCGCCGCCCTCACCGAGGTGGGATTGGGCCATCGCCTGGATGTCTGGCCGACCACCCTCTCGGGCGGCGAGGCCCAGCGCACCGCGTTGGCCCGCGCCCTGGTGCGGGAGCCCGAACTCCTGCTCCTTGACGAGCCTTTCGCTTCGGTCGACGCCCTGACCCGCATCCGCATGCACGACCTCGTCCTCTCCCTCTGGCGGACCCACCGGCCGGCCGTGCTTCTGGTCACTCACGACGTGGACGAGGCCATCACCCTGGCCGACCGGGTGCTGGTGCTCGACGCCGGCCGAATCGCGGGGGAGGAGCGCATCGCGTTGGCCCGCCCGAGGGA
>JAQGIW010000222.1 GCA_028290905.1 Caulobacteraceae bacterium
CCCTGATGACCGCCACGCTCGCGCAAGCTTCCCAGCCTCTCACGCCTGAGCGCGTCTTCGCCAGCCCGGCCCTGTCGGGCCCGACGGCACGGGGCGTCGCGGTCTCGCCCGACGGGCGATGGGTGACATGGCTGAAGGGGGCGCCGGGCAATCAGTACAAGCTCGATCTATGGATCGCGCCCACGTCCGGAGGAGAGGCGCGGCGGCTGGTCGGCGGCGAGAGCGTGGAACCGGAGGGCGCCCCGCTGAGCGAGGAGGAAGTCAGCCGCCGCGAGCGCCAGCGGGTGGCGGCCTTGTCCGGCGTGGTGGCCTATGACTGGGATGAGCAGTCCAGACGCCTGCTGATCCCCGCCGGTGGCGCGCTCTATCTGGCCGACGCCCAGAGCAGCGCAGTGAGCAGATTGGCGACCGGCGGTTCCGGCGTGCTCGACGCCCAGGTCTCACCACTCGGGCGCTGGGTGAGCTATGTGCGGGACCAGAACCTTTACATCCTCGACCTGGTCGACGGAGGCGAGCGAGCGATCACGACCGAGGGCAAGGGCGCGGTCAGCTTCGGCGTCGCCGAGTTCGTCGCTCAGGAAGAGATGGGCCGCTACACCGGCGCCTGGTGGTCCCCCGGCGACACCGCTATCGCGTACGCCCGCGTGGACGAAAGCCCGGTCGAGATCGTCGAACGCCTGGAGATCGGCGTCCAGGGATCCACGATCACGCCCCAGCGCTACCCTCGGGCGGGGACGCCCAACGCCAGGGTTAGCCTGTTCGTCCAGTCCCTCACACCCGGCGTGGCGCCAGTGGAGGTCGACCTGGGGCCCGACTCAGACCACATCTACGTGGCCCGCGTCCATTGGTCCGTCGACGGACGAGATCTGTTCCTGGAGCGGCAGAGCCGCGACCAGAAGCAGCTCGATCTGTTGAGAATCGATCCCGCGACAGGCGCGGCGCGCGTGATCCTGACCGAACACCAGACGCCTTGGATCGATCTCGACGACGATTTCCGCGCCCTCACGGACGGGACCTTCATCTGGGGCTCAGCCCGCACCGGAGCCCACCAGCTCTACCTGTACGATCGCGACGGCGTCCTCGTCCGCGCCGTCACCTCGGGCCCGACGCCACACGCCGGCGGGGGCGCAGGCGTCAGGGCGCCCGGCGTCGCGGGCGTCGACGAGGAGCAGGGGCTGGTCTACTTCATGGCGTCGGAAGAGACGCCCATCGAACGTCACCTCTACGTCGTCTCCTTCCAGGATCCAGGGGCGCCAAGGGCGATCACCGGCGGCCACGGCTGGTGGACCGCGGTCATGCCGAAATCGGCGACGACCTTCATCGGCTACTACTCTGATCCGGCCACCCCACCGCGGACGGCGCTCTATGACGTCTCCGGAAACCGACTGCGCTGGATAGAGCGCAACGCTGTCGACGAGACCCATCCGTTTCATCCCTATGCTAAAAGATATCCGGCGCCGGAGTTCGGGATCCTGCATGCGGCCGATGGCCAGGATCTTCACTATCTGCTGATGAAGCCTGTCGGCTTCGATCCGGCCCGACGGTATCCGGCCATCGTCGAGGTCTACGGCGGCCCCCACGTCCAGACGGTGACCCGCTCGTGGCGCAGCCCGTCCGAGAAACTCTATCTGGAAGCCGGCTACCTGCTGTTCCAGCTCGACAATCGCGGCACCGCCAATCGGGACGTCCGATTCGAGACGGCCATCGCCGGACGTCTGGGTTCCGTCGAGGTGGACGATCAGGTCGTGGGCCTTAACTGGCTTCGCGACCAGCCCTTCGTGGATGGTCAGCGCATCGGGGTGACCGGCTGGTCCTACGGCGGCTACATGACCCTGCGGATGATGACCGACCGCCGTACGCATCTTAAGGCCGGCGCCGCCGGAGCCCCGCCCACCGATTGGCGGGAGTACGACACTCACTATACGGAGCGATACCTCGGGCTTCCTCAGACCCACGCGGCGGCCTACGACGCGGCGGCGGTGATCCCCCATCTGGACGCCCTCTCCGGCCGCCTGCTCCTGCTTCAGGGCATGGCCGACGACAACGTCCAGATCTCCAATTCGTTCGCGGTCATGGCCGCCCTGCAGGCTCGAAGCGTGACCTTCGACCTGATGCTCTTCCCCGGCCAGCGACACGGGATCCAGGGCGAGCCGCGACAACTCCAGCTCTGGCGCACCTACTTGGAGTTCTTCGGCCGGGAACTCGGCGGCAGGTCCTGACGCCTACGGTTTGAGGCCATGGGCTACGAACCAGGCGACGCCGGCGGCCAGCGCGGCGACGGGGAGAATGCGCCAGGCCGGGGCCAGCGGTCGCGGTTGGACGTCCCGCCCCAGCGGGGCGACTCCGGTGATCATCGGCCAGACCAGATTCCTCCGGCGAAACGCATAGACGGCGACGGCGCCCAGGTGGAGACCGATAAGCCCCAGGAGCACCCAGAACAGCTGGGCGTGCAGATGCGCGATCGCCCGGCTGGTGTCGAAGTTCACGAACTTGGAGAGCGGCCCGGCCTCGATGCTGTCCTCATCGACCGAGAACAGCCCCAGGCCGACCTGTGCGGCCAGCGCCACCAGCATCGCGGCGACGCTCCACCCTCCCAGGGGATTGTGGCCCACGACGGGCGCGGCCTTGCCGGCCAGATAGGCTACTACTCCGCGCGGTCCTCGGAGGAACTGGGCGAACCTCGCGGTCGGCGAGCCAACGATTCCCCAGATCACGCGAAACGTAAGCAGGCCCAGGATCGTGTAGCCGGAGAGCCGGTGCCACGGCAGGTGGTCGTTCATCGCCGACCACCACGAGAAGGGGATCAGGAGGACGAGCAGCCAATGTGTGGCTCGCACGGGAAGATCCCAGACCGGCGCGCGGCGGACGTCCGTTCCCATCACGTTGGTCGCGTGCGGACCTGGTGGTTCAGGTCTTGTCCTTGGCTTCGAAGCTCTCGTGGCAACCCTTGCACGCCGCGCCCGTCGCCTTGAATCCGGGACCGATGGCTGCGGCGCTTCCGGCCTGCGCGTCGGCGTTCAACTTCGCGGCGGCCGTCCGAAGCGTGGCGGCCTTTTCGGCAAACTTCGCCTTGTCGGTCCAGACCACCGGCAGCGCCTTGCTCTTAGCATAGGCGCTCTGGCCGCTGCCCGGCGGGAACCAGGTGGTCAGTTCCTTGGATGACGCGTCGAGCTTGGCCGCCTGGACCTTGACCACGGACATGTCAGGAGCGCCGGTCTTCAGGTGCTCGGCGATGGCCTTCATCGCCGCGCCCTGACCCTTCATGTGATCGATGCGCGCCTTGGCCGCCTCGGCCCCGGTCAGCCCGGCGGCGACCGAGCCGCCCGCCATGAGAATGGCGCCGGAAAGAAGCAGCGGTCCGAAGGCCTTGTATCGTGACATGGGGCATCCTGTTTGGTGAGGGGTCGGCGCGGAAGAAACGGGCGAAGCGCCTCACCGTCAAGAGACGCCTTGAATCTTTCACCCGCCCCGACTAGGTTCCGCGCCTTCGCCGACAGGCGGCGCGCGCTCGTAGCTCAGCTGGATAGAGCATCAGACTACGAATCTGAGGGTCGGGCGTTCGAATCGCTCCGAGCGCGCCAATTTCTTCAAGTACTTAGGGAAAATTCGAGTAACCGGGGCAAATTCCCGTGCGGGGGGCTTTTAAAAGCCGAGCGGTCGTGATTCATCCTGTGGATGACTCCACCTCCCACTGAATCGGAGGATTTGCCGCTGGCGGAGCTGCGCCGGCTGGTGTT
>JAQGIW010000232.1 GCA_028290905.1 Caulobacteraceae bacterium
TTCATCCCCGTCGGCGCCATCGACCACGTCGAGGTGCTGACCGACGGCGCCGCCGCGCAATACGGCACCGACGCCATCGCCGGGGTGGTGAACATCATCCTGAAAACCAATTCGAGCGGCGGGACGATCGTCGGCAGCGGCGGCGAATACTACAACGGTCAGGGCGCGCGGGCCGACATCTCGGTGAACCATGGCTTCGCCCTCGGTGACAAGGGTTTCGTCAGCGTCACCTTCGAGGAGCGTTACCACGACTTCAGCACCCTCGGCATCGGCGACAACCGGATCACCACCCCCAGTGGCGCGTTGCTACCGGGCCTCGGGTTCCCCACCAGCAACGCGTCCAAGGACCCCGATTTTCCGCACATCAACCGCTTGAATGGCGATCCCGAATTCAACCTCTACAATGGGTTCTTGAACGCCGGTTACCACGTTACCGACGATATCGAGGTCTATGCGTTCGGCAACTACAGCTACAGGGGCGCCCAGCACTACGAAAACTATCGGGTGCCGACCAAGGTGCAAGGCGTCACATCCACCGGGACGATCGTCTATCCGTTCCCCAACGGTTTCGATCCGCGCGAGAAGTTCGACGAGAAGGACTATTCCTTCACCGGCGGCGTCCGCGGCGACTTCATGACATGGCACTGGGATCTGTCGAGCACCTACGGCGGCAACAACACCCAGGTCTATGTGGTCAATTCGGGCAACGCCCAGCTGTTCCCGGTGTTGCAGGCGGTGTCGGCGACACCGATCACCCCACAAACCAATTTCTACAACGGGGCCTTCGACGAGACCCAGTGGACCAACAACCTCGACATCGACAACAGCTTCGCGATCGGCCTGGCGGCGCCCCTGAACGTCGCCATCGGCGCCGAGTACCGCCGCGAGACCTTCGGCATCACCCAGGGTGAACCGTCATCCTACTTCGGCGCCGGCGCCCAGTCGTTCGACGGCTACACGCCCCTCGACCAGGCCAGCTTCGCGCGCAACAGCGAGGGCGTCTACATCGATCTGGCCACCGACCCGTTGAAGGGACTGCACGTCGACCTGGCCGGCCGCTACGAACACTACAGCGACTTCGGCGACACGGAGGTTGGCAAGGTCACCGCGCGGTACGACTTCAACAGCATGATCGCCATCCGTGGCACGATCAGCACCGGCTTCCGGGCGCCGACCCTGGCGGAAGAACACTATTCCGGCACCAACGTCAGCCCGACCTCCGCCGACGTCGTGCTGCCGCCCAACTCGGCCCCGGCGCAGTTGGCCGGCTTCGCCCCGCTGAAGCCCGAGAAGTCGGACAACTACAGCATCGGCTTCGTGGCCCACCCGGTCCCGGGCCTGCAGATCACCGGCGACTTCTACGAGATCGACATCCGTGATCGCATCCTGGAGAGCGGCTTCCTCTATGGCACCTGCTGCTCGTCGCCCGGCGCCGCGGTGATCTCGCAGGGCGTCCTGAACGCCATCGCCGCCAAGGGCGTCTCGCTCGACTCGGGCCTGAGCTACACCGGCATTTCGCTGTTCGCCAACGCGGCCAACACCCGGACCGACGGCGTCGAGGTCACCGCCAATTACGCCAGCGATTTCGGCGACTACGGCCACGTCGACTGGTCGATCGGCTTCAACTACAACAAGACCACGATCACCAAGATCGATCCGCTGCCGGCTCAGGTGGTCAACGTCCCGTTCGGACAGACCAACTTCCTGACGCTGGCGGCCTCCAGCGCCCTGACCAGCGCAACGCCGCGCGAGAAGGTCATCCTGCAGGCCAACTGGACCTGGCAAAAGCTGAGTGTGAACCTGCGCGAGACGGTCTACGGTCCCGCCAGCCAGTACACCGCCACCTCCAATCCGGTTCTGCTGAAAATCGGCACGACCGGCATCACCGATCTGGACATCGGCTACCAGTTCACGCCCTGGCTCAAGCTCGACGTGGGCGCGAACAATCTGTTCGACATCATCCCGCCGCTGATCCCGAACGGTTCGAACGGCAAGCCGATCGATGGCGGCCGCGTGTTCAACGTGCCCTACGGCTTTGCCGCCTGGGGCCAGGACGGCGGCTACTGGTACGGCCGCGTGACGGTCAACTTCTAGGCCGGGCGCCGATGGTCGCGGCCAGCGCCGCGACCATCATCGTCTCCCAAACTCTTGGCTTCCGGCCGCCCTTATCCTCTATTGAGCGGCGGGTGTATTCTTGAAGCCGGGATGATGGCGGGATGAATGTAGCGTCTTCGGGATCGCTGAACGCCGCCATTGAGCGCGCGTCGGCCGTTCTCGGCGTGGATCCGCCCCGGGCCCTGCGCGAGGCCGAGGCGATCCTGAAGCTTGCGCCCGCCGACCCCCGCGCCCGGCTGATCGCCGGTTCGGCCCGACGGCGACTGGGCGACGTGGCCCGGGCGAAGGCGATCCTGGCGCCCCTGGCCGCGGCCTATCCGCGGGCTGCACACACGCAGTACGAACTGGGCCTCGTGCTCGAGGCCGTGGGCGAGCGGAGAGGGGCGATCGCCGCCCTGCGCAAGGCGGTGGCGCTCCGCCGCGACCTGCCCGAGGCTTGGCGGGCGCTCGGCGACCTGCAGTTCCTCGAGGGCGACGCGGCCGGCGCCGAGGCCGCGTTCGCCGAGCACGGCCGGGCGAGCATCCAGAACCCCGCGCTGCGGCCCGCCGCCGACGCACTGTTCGAGGGCCGGCTGGCCCAGGCGGAACAACTGCTGCGCGCCCATCTGCTTCGCCAGGGCCGCGACGCCGTCGCGCTTCGGCTGCTGGGCGAGGCGCTCCTGCGCCAGGAGCGGCACGGCGAGGCCGAGGCGGCCCTGGCCCAGGCCTTGTTGCTCGATCCGGCCGACCACGGCGCCAAGTTCAGCTATGCGACGGCGCTCTTTCGTCAGCAGAAGGGCGCGGCGGCTCTCGCCGAGGTGGAGACCCTCCTGAGGCTGTCGCCCCGCGAGGCTGCCTACCTCAACCTGCTGGCCGGCTGCCTGGCCCTGCTGGGCGAGTTCGACCGGGCCATCGAGACCTTCGAGGACCTGCTGGCGAACTATGGCCGGCAGGCGCGCATCTGGCTGAACCACGGCCACGTCCTGCGCACCGTCGGCCGGCGCGAGGACGCAGTGAACGCCTATCGTCGCGCCGTCTCCCTGGCCCCGGGCCTGGGCGACGCCTACTGGAGCCTCGCCAACCTCAAGGTGGCCGCCCTGTCCGCGGCCGACGAGGCGGCCATCGAGGGCCAGCTGGCCCGCGCCGACCTCGATCCGGAGGACCGGCTCCATCTCTGCTACGCCCTGGGCAAGGCCCTGGAGGACCATGGCGCCTACGCCGGCGCCTTCGAGCGCTATGCCACCGGGGCGGCGCTGCGCCGGCGGACGCTCGCCTATGACGCCGGCGAGCAGACCGCCTTCGCGCGCCGGTCCGTGGCGCTCTACACACCGGCCTTCTTCGCCGCGCGGGCGGGCGCCGGTTCGCCGGCCCCCGACCCGATCTTCATCGTCGGCCTGCCGAGGTCCGGATCGACCCTGATCGAGCAGATCCTCGCCAGCCACTCAGCGGTGGAAGGCACCATGGAGCTGCCCGAGATCGGCCTCTTCGCCAACAGCCTGGGCGAGGCGGGGGCGGGGAGCTATCCGGAGTGCGTAGCCGGCCTCGGCGGCGCGGACCTGCGCTCGCTGGGCGAACTCTTCCTCGAGCGCACGCGCATCCAGCGCAAGCTCGGCCGGCCGTTCTTCATCGACAAGATGCCCAACAACTTCCGCCACATCGGGCTCATCCAGCTGATCGTGCCGAAGGCGAAGATCATCGACGCCCGCCGCCACCCGCTGGCCACCTGCTTCTCCGCCTTCAAGCAGCATTTCGCCCAGGGGCAGAGCTTTTCCTACGATCTCGCCGACCTGGGCCGCTATTACCAGGACTACCTGGACCTGATGGCGCATTTCGACGCCGTCCTGCCCGGCCGGATACACCGCGTTATCTACGAGGACATGGTCGACGATACCGAAGCCGAGGTTCGCCGGCTGCTCGACTACTGCGGCCTGCCGTTCGAGGTCGCGTGCCTGAAGTTTCACGAGAACGACCGCGCGGTTCGCACGGTCAGCTCCGAGCAGGTGCGCCAGCCGATCTTCCGCCAGGGCCTCGACCAATGGCGCCACTTCGAACCCTGGCTGGGACCCCTGAAGGAGGCCCTCGGACCCGCGCTGGAGACCTGGCGGGCCGCTCAGGGCGCAACCCGCTCCGGCGGGCAGTTGCGGGAAAACGAGGCGCCGGCTTCCCCGTCCGGGCATATTCAGAGATAGGTGATTGACGGGTCGTACGCGATCCGACTAGGCGTATCTGCGCGATGCGATGTCGGCGTCGAAAGCGCCAATCCTTGGGCCTAAAGGTTTAAATAATAGATATGTTCTCGAGTAATGCTTCGTGAACTGGGCGGGAAGGGTTAGTCGATAGATGGACAATGTATTTGCCAAGGGTCTTCCCAACACCTTTTCCGGATGGGCGATAAGAGGATTTCAGGGCCGCGACGGAACCTAGTCCGGAGATCGATCGAAGGGCGGGCTGGAAGCCCGCACTCGGGGCTTCGCCCGCGAGACCTCGTCATCTTCATCCCTCTAGGATCGGAAACGCTTCTCCATGAACCTGTCCAGTTTGATTCCCAGTGGTTACTCGCTCCAGACGATGATTCCGATCTGCGGAATCCTCGGGGTATCCGGCCTGATGAGCGGGCTTTCGGGTTTCGGGTTTTCGGCCATCGGCGCGCTCAGCCTGTGGTTCATCCCGCCGACGTTGGGCGTCCCCCTGCTGATGAGCCTGTCCACCGCCAACCAGCTGATGTCCCTGGGCCAGCTCAAGGCCGACCTGCGGCCGCTGGGCGAGTGGTGGCCGGACGGTCCGACGCCCTATCTGCTCGGCGGCCTCCTGGGCGTGCCGATCGGCCTGGCGATCCTCCACGCCCTGCCGACAGCGAGCCTGATGCTGGTCTTCGGCGGCGTGCTGGTGATCTATGCGGCCTATTCGATGCTCAAGCCCGCCGGACTCCATGTCTCGGTAAAGGGCAACCCGCTGACGTCGGGGCTGGTCGGCATGGTCGGCGGGCTGGTCGGCGGCTTCACGGCCTTTCCGGGCGCCGCGGTGGTGGTCTGGAGCGGGCTGCGCCAGATGCCGAAGCGCGAATCGCGCTCGATCGTCCAGCCCTACATCCTGGGCCTGCAGGTGGTCTCCCTGACCCTTCTGGCCTTCCAGCATCCGGAAACCTTCAGCAAGACCTTCTGGATCATCCTGCTGATCACCGTGCCGGTGGTCCTGCCGGGGACCCTCCTGGGAGTGAACCTCTATCGCTCGCTGTCGGACGTGAGCTTCCGGCGCGTCACCTTCCTGTTGCTGGGCGCCTCGGGCCTCGGCCTCCTCGCCAAGGGAATCACCGCCCTCCACCTCACGCTCTGAGGGCTCAGGCCCTGACTGGGCCGAAAACCTCCATGGCCCGCTCATGCTGCGGGGCCCAGTCCGCCCGAACCGCCTCGATCTCGCCGGCGCGCGCCCGCCATTTGTCGGCGTGAGGGGCCGTGAGGGTGTGGCGCGCCAGCGGCAGGCTCGCCCCCAGGGTCTGGTCCCAGTCGACGTCCATCGCTCGGCACAGGCGCTGGGTCTCCTGCTGCGGCGCGGCGACGAAGGCTTCGTAGCGCACGGCCACCCAGCGGTCGGCGGGCAGGGCGGCCAGGTCGTCGAGCAGGATGCGGGTGGTCGCCGCCCATTGCCGGGCGACGATGCGGTTCAGGGGCGCCCCGACCAGTTCGCGCCACCCCGGCGTCAGCAGGAACGACCAGGCGGGGCCGGTCCAGGCGGGCAGTCCCGGGTAGGTTCGAAACCCGCCCGACAGCCACCCCTCGATCATGCTCGCCAGGGTCGGGCGCGGATCGCGATGGAGGTAGATGAAGCGCGCCTCGGGGAACACCGCGGCGAGGAAGGGAATGCGGAGGGCGTTCTTCGGCGTCTTCTCCAGCATGCGCACCGGGCTCGCGGCCGCCGGCGCGCCGGCGCGGTCCCGCAAGGCGGCGCGGAAGCGGTCGCGC
>JAQGIW010000295.1 GCA_028290905.1 Caulobacteraceae bacterium
CTTCCGCGGCGACCACTTCGCCAATCCCGCCGGCCTCGTCGCCTTCGTCCAGAAGAACGCCGCCGTCTGGCGCCTGCGCCCCGACCAGAAGGTGGTGGTCAAGGGCGAGTGGGAGACGCCCGCCCAACGCCTCGTCGCCGCCGAACGGATCCTGCGCGAGCTCGCCAACCTCGCCAAGGGTCCAGCCGCCGGGCCCCAGGTCTTCCCCTGGGCCCCGCCGGCCCCACCCCCGCCACCCCCCGCCCCACCCAAGCGCGTGGTCGTAAAGCACAGACCGGGCGTGAGCAGCCGACCCCATTTCCGCCGCTGACACATGGACCCGTCTCTGCGCTCCCCGCGGGATGGAATCTGGGAGGGTCCGATCCAAGCAGACGAGCAGGTCCGCGGTCCGGAGGTGTTGACAAGTTATTCGCCGGATTGGAGCATCAGGCGATTGCCCTGATCGGGGGTGGACCGGCGCCACATCAGGCGGTCACGAGGAGCTATCCGATCGACAACGAATTGGATTTCGGAGTCGTCTGATGGGGTCGTCCACCCACGAGGCCAACGACGATGACCTTGCCCGCGCAAAAAAGCTCCTGAACACATCGGATTATATCGATTTTCCGAATCCTACCGAGCGATTGACGTTTCCGGATCTTGTCACACAACTGATCGACAATAATCGCGGCGTACATCACGATCTTGAACCTCCGGACCACCGCGCCCCGCCCCTGGCGCCACGAACCCATACGGTTGATGTGTTCATTTCCTATCCGTCCCAGTCGAGAGCTGAGGTCGTACCCATCAATAACGCGCTTATCGCTGCGGGCTACACTGTATTCTTCGATTTTGAGGCCTTACAAGCTGGCGATGAATTTGGAGAAGTCATCGATCAGCAGCTCAAGGGCGCGCGCAGCGTGGTAGCCTGCTGGTCCCCGATAAGTTTCAAGAGTCGCTGGTGTCGTGCCGAGTGGCGCGTGGGCCAGTATCTCGGCAATTTGATCCCGATTGTTATCGGGAAGTTCACCTTCGAGCAGATTCCCACAGAATTCAACGGGCTGCAGTACATCGACTTCACTGACTTCTCCGGTTCGAGACAAGATTCCTGTTTTTCCAACCTGGTGAAATCCATCAGACGTTTCACGGGCAAGTAATGCGTGGCGGGCCGGTCGCGATCGTGGTCACGGATCTCGGCTACGGTGACAGCGGCAAGGGCGCAGTGGCCGACCTCCTTTGCCACAGACTGGGAATCGACACCGTCTACAGGCATTCTGGTGGGCCGAACTCGGTGCACCATGTGGCCACCGGCGCCATGGATGTCGCTGTCAGCGCCTTCGGCAGCTACCTGTCGCCGGCGACCCGGACTCATTTGGGGGCCGACTTCGCCCTTAAGCCTCACAACATCCTGCTCGAGGCGAAGCAGATCGAGCAGAACACCGGCTATTCGCCGCTACCGGGTCTGTCGGTGGACCCGTCCGCCGGGATCGTCTTGCCGTATCACGCCATCGTGGGCCAGTTGCGGGAGGTCGTGGCCGGGGACCGCCGCCGGGGTAGTACGGGCCAAGGGGTGGGGGAGGCCGTCCTCGACGCCCGGCGTGATCCCGCCTTGGCCCTGACGGTCGCCGATTGCCGCGACACCCGTGGGCTCGCCCGGAAAGTCGCGCGGATCTTCGACGCGAAAGTGGCGGACGCGGAGGACATCGCTGCGCGACACCCGGACCCCGTCGCCGCGAACTTGCTGCGCTGTCTGAAGGAAGATCCCTTTGGAGAGGACCATCTATCGTCGCTCGGGGCGGTATTCGAGGCCATAATCAGGATCGATGACAGCCAATCCTACCTGGCCCGGGCGTTCGCGAATGGGCGTTCGGTGCTGTGCGAAGGCGCGCATGGAACGCTGATCGACAAGGACTATGGCTTTCCCCCTTACGTGACGCGGCGGTCCACTACCGCCTTGCCGACTTTGTCGATGCTGGACTCCGTGCCCGGCGAGGTCCGGGTGTTGACCGTCGGCGTCGCCCGAGCGATCGCCTTCCGCCATGGCCCCGGCCCCTTCGTGACGGAGGACGCCGAGGCCGGATTCCACGAGAGACACAACGCGGAGAACCCCTGGCAGGGAAAGCCAAGGCACGGCTGGTTCGACGCCGTCGCCGCGAGGTACGCCTTCGACTGCAACCGGCGCCCCGACGCCCTGGCGATGACCATGCTGGACCAGCTGTCGTGGCTGCGTGAGCCGCGGATCGCCCTGAGGTACAGCCTGCCCGATGATGCGCCGGACGAGGCCGACCAGTTCCTGGCCCTTGATCGTGATGATCCGGGCGCGACCCGAGTCACGGGGATTCGGCTGGCGGAGCGGCAATCGACCCGCCTGACCGCGCTCCTGAAGGCCTGCCGCCCGGTCCTTACGACGTTGGGCGAGCGCGGCGAGACAGGACCGTCCGGCGATCCGCTCGCGGACCCGCGGGTTGACGCCTTCCTTTCACATGCGGAGTCGTCGGAGGTCTTTGGCCAGCCGATCGGTATTCTGTCCCGCGGCCCCGGACGCGACGACAAGATCATCTCGGACGCGTGCATGCGCCAGTTCACCGGTCACTGATCATGTGCGACGGTGTATTGATCGCGGCGCTGATCGATCTGCAGAGTTTTGGGCTGTTCAACCAATTGCTGGGCCCGCGACTGGCCGATCTGATCGTGAGCGTCATCTCAGCGGGCCTGCACGCGGAGATCGAAAGCCTGAGCACGACGGAGAACGTCAAGTTCGACGCAATGCTGTTCGGCGATGAGTACTACTTCTTCGCATGGGTCAGGCCCGACTCGGCGCCGCGCCTGCTCGATAGGATCGAGCGCGACGTGATGAGCCTGCAGACCCGGCTGCAGGGTCGATTCGCACCGGTGCTGATCGTGAAGACATCCGGCCGTGACGGGCCCTATGTCCCGGCCGAATTGAGGGATCGGCTCAGCGATCTGGGGGTGCTCGCCGCGCCGGTCTCCAGGACGGCGGAGCTCGAGGGGATGGCTGTCTTGCCGCCCGGCCGGACCATCACGGATCTGAGTTGCGACGTCACCGCGGAGTTCCGCGAGGACATCCGGATCGTCGAGCATGGCGTGTCCGCGGCCCTGCACGACCTTGGGCTCGACAGACTTCCGCTTCCCTACCTGCGCCTGGGCTGCGCCGTCTTCACGTTGGATCGGACTGCCGGAAACCCCGGCGATTGCCTCGACTTCGCGATGCAGGAGTTGAACGCCGGCCTTGGCCGGGCGCGCTTGCTGAACCACGCGACCTTCCGGCTGGAGATGACCTGCGGGGCGCCACGGGTGCTCTCCCGGGGCCTGCGCCAGCCGGACGGGCCTACCCCCGATTTTCTTCCGAAGCTGGAGCAACGCGTCGCGCGGGAAGGGTTGGGCGCGGACGCCTGGCAGGTGCTGATCTGCCGGACGCGATGGGGCGCAGAGAGCGCGGCCGCCGGCGCCGATGGCGTGTGGTCGCTGGGCGATCTCATCGCGCACACCAATCCGCGGGTCAGCGAAAAAGTGGTCCAGAGCCAGGCGCGGTGGTTCTCGACCTACTGGACTGGGGTGCTCGATGAGCCGGCCTCGGAGGGTGACCGTCACCTGTGCGGGCTGTTTGGCGGCGCCATGGCGCTGGTCCTGTTCAGGAGGGCCCTCGACCAGGCGACGCTGCGGCGTCACCTCGAAGCCTTTTGGGGCCTCTGCGTGCAGCCCGCCGGCGTGGTTCTGGCCCGGATCGAGGCGCTATCCTGCGCAGGCGAGGGAACGGAGGGGTTGCTGGATGCGCTGTCGCTCGGCCCATCGTTCCAATCGTGGGGCACGAACCAGGCCTCGGCCGGGCCGATTGACATTGCGCCGATCAGCGTCAATCGGCTGCGATCCTTCCAGCGGACCGAGGCCTCGCGGCGAACGGCGAACCTCGCCGGCCTGCTGGCCCTGAGAGCGCATCGCGAGCGCGCCGGTTGACCAACGCCGCGGCGGCGCCTAACCTGACCATTGCGTCAGGTCCCTCGAAAGAGGGTGAATAGGGAACGGGGCGAACAACCCCGGCTGTCCCCGCAACTGTGAGCGGCGAGCCCGCCCGTCATGCGCCACTGGGACACGTTTCGTCCTGGGAAGGCGACGGGAAGGCGACGACCCGCGAGCCAGGAGACCTGCCCGGCGCGGCTGTCCTTCGTCCGGCCGGGTGAGTCGGGCGATACGGGAAGTCTCCCGCGTGATGGCGAAACCGCCGCGCGTGCGCGGGCGGGGCGTCTGGCCGGGGCGTTTTGCCGGCGAGACGAATCGTCCGCGTGCGCGTGGCTCGTCATTGATGAGGAGCCTGCCTTGCATATGAATTCATTCCGCTTTCCACTCCTTCCCATCCCCTGGTGCGTCCTCCTGGTCGCCGTAGCCGCCCTCCCAGCGGGGGCCGCGGAGATCGATTCCGGCGCGCAGGCGTCAGCGCCGGACGAAGCCGGCGCTGCGGCGGCCACCGCCGTGGAGCGGGTCGTGGTCACCGCCAACCGCAGCCCGACCGATGCTGATCATGTCGGCCAGTCGTTCACGGTTCTCACCCTCGACCAGCTACGGCAGGACCAGGAGATCAGCCTCGCCGATATCGTCGCCAGGACCCCCGGCGTCACCCTCGCCCGCAACGGGGGACCCGGCCAGCCGACCTCCCTCTTCATCCGCGGCGCGGATTCGGGACAGACGCTGGTGCTGATCGACGGGGTCAAGGTCAACGACCCCTCCGACCCCAACTCGGGCTACGACTTCGCCAACCTGGACGTGGGCGATATCGCTCGGGTCGAGGTGCTTCGCGGGCCCCAGTCCACCCTCTATGGCAGCGAGGCCATCGGCGGAGTCGTCAACATCGTCACCGCCCAGCCCACGGCGCCCTTCCAGGGCGACATCCAGGCGGAAGGGGGAAGCTACGGGACCGCCTACGTCCGGGCAGGGCTCGGCGGCAAGGCGGACCGTTTCGACTGGCGCCTCGCGGCCTGGTATCACAGCACCGACAGCGTCTCGGCCTTCGACAAGACCTTCGGCGGCACGGGCAACGATCCGTTCCATACCGCCGGCGCCTCCGGGCGATTGACGTACGCCCTGACGCCGGGCCTGCAGCTGGACGAGCGGGCCTACTTCACCTGGAGCCGCACCGAGTTCGACGGCTTCGACACCCCCACCTTCACCTTCGGCAACGACAACGAGTTCGGGCGCATCCGCCAGGTGGTCGACTACACCGGTCTGAACGCCTCGCTTCTCGACGGGCGCCTGAAGAACCGGCTGGCCTTCGAGTACAGCAGTCTGAACCGCCAATACGAGGACCCCAACCAGCCGGGCTCCAAGTTCACCTTCCTCGACACCGGCGCCGCAACGACCGTCGAGGACGAGGGCGTGTTCGCCATAGCCCCTGGCTATCAGGCCGTGTTCGGAGCCCAGAGCGCCCGCTCGACCATCGACACCGCCTCGCCGCCGTTCGCCCCGCGATTCAAGGCCGGCGCGACCCTCACGAGCGGCTATGGGCAGCTCAGCGGCGAGGTGCTGCCGAACCTGACCCTGACTGCCGGCGGTCGCTACGACGATCACTCGACCTTCGGAGGCCACGCCACCGGTCAGGCCTCGGCGGCGTGGCGGCTGAACGGCGGCGACACCATCCTTCGCGCCAGCTTCGGCCAGGGCTTCAAGGCCCCCTCGCTCTTCCAGCTCTACAGCCCGTTCGGAAACCTGACGCTGAGGCCCGAGGAGGCCAACGGTTGGGACGCCGGGATCGAGCAGCGGTTCCTGGCGGGGCGGGTCGATCTGCAGGCCAGCTATTTCGGCAGGGAGACGCGCAACCTGATCGACTTCGTCTCCTGCTTCGGGATCACGACCGGCGCCTGCGCGGGCAACACGGTGGGCGGCTTCTACGACAACATCGCCCGCACCAGCGCCCAGGGCGTCGAAGTCCAGGCGACCTGGCGGGCCAGCGACCGGCTCACCCTCGCCGGCAACTACACCTATGACCACGATGTCGATCGATCCCCGGGTTCCCCGACCCGCGGCCTGCAACTGGCGCGTCGGCCCCGGAACACCGCCAACCTGACGGCCAGCTATGTCTGGCCCGTCGGGCTCACCACCGCGGTCGCGGTGCGCTACGCCGACCGCAGCTACGACAACGCGGCCAACACCATTCCCCTTCAGAGCTACGTGCTGTGGGACCTTCGGGCGTCCTATCCGATCGGCCGGCGGGTGGCGCTCTATGGTCGGATCGAGAATCTCACCGACAAGCACTATGAGACCACCTACCAGTATGGAACGCTGGGCCGGGCCGCCTACGCCGGTGTTCGCTACCAGTTCTAGCGCGTTCGCCGCCGAAGTGGGAACGGGTTCGGCGAACAGCGAACGCTCCAGTGTATGAGTCTGGCGCAAATCATCACCATCCAGCTGATTCCACCTGGATGGCCTTTGCGCTAGGGGCGTCGCTGCATGGACCAGACCCCCAAGAACGGGGACAGAAGCGCCCGCCGCGCAGGAACCACGTCGGCTTGGCGGGCCCTGCTCGGCGGTTGCCTGCTCGCGGCGCTGATCGCCGGCGCCGCCTTGGCCGCGGCGGCGCCCCGTCGGGTCGCCTCCCTCAACCCCTGTCTGGACGCCATCCTGGTGGAGGTGGCCGATCCGGGGCAGATCGCCGCCCTCAGCCACTATTCGCGGGATCCGGCCCAGTCGGCCATGGCGGCGGTCGCCCGCCGCTATCCTTTCACCTGGGGGTCGGCCGAGGAGGTGGTGGCGCTGCGGCCTGACCTGGTGCTGACCAGCGGCGTGGGCGGGGCAGCCCTGACGGGTGTGCTGCCGAGCCTGCATGTGCGCCAGGAAAGCTTCACGGTCCCGGACACGGTCGAGCAAAGCCTGGCCCAGGTCCGCCGGGTCGCCACCCTCGTGGGCCACCCCGATCGCGGCGAGGCCCTTGTCGGCCGCATCCGCTCGGCGCTCGCCGCCGCCGCCCCGCGGCCCGGAGAGCCTCGCCTGGCCGCGCTCATCTACGAGCACCACGGCCTGGCGTCAGGTCCGGGCACCCTGGTCGACGAGCTGATGCGCCGGACGGGCTTCGACAACCTGGCGCCGGTCTACGGGCTCGCGCGCACGGGCGAAGTGCCCCTGGAGCTTCTGGTCGCCAATCCCCCCCGGGTGCTCCTGGCTGGCCGGCTCTTCCCCGGGGAGCCCGTTTGGGCCGACCGCGTGCTGTCGCATCCGGCCTTGGCCGCGCTGGCGCCGCGCATGCGCCGCGAGACCTTCCCCGAGACGCTGATGTTCTGCGGCGGTCCCTCGATCATCGCCGCGTCGGCCGCCTTGGCCGGCGCCCGGGAAGATGCGCTCATGGGCCGCTCCCGATGACGCCCCGTCGGTCCGACCTGGTGCTGATCGCGGCCCTTCTGGTCCTCTTGTCGACCCTTTCCGTAGCCTCGGTGATCGCGGGGCGCGTGTGGACGCCGCTGGACGCGCTCGGCGGCGCGAGCGATCCGCGCTGGCTGATCGTGACCCAGCTTCGGATACCCCGCACCGTCCTGGCGATCGCCGTCGGCGCCGTCCTGGGGCTCGCCGGCGCGACCCTGCAGGGCTACACGCGCAACCCCCTGGCCGACCCGGGCGTGCTGGGGGTGTCGTCGATGGCGGCCCTGGGCGCGGTGCTGACGATCTTCTTCAGCCTCGCCGTCGCCTCGCCGTGGGTGCTGCCGGTATTTGCCATGGGGGGATCCGGGCTGGGGGTCGTCCTGCTGGTGCTCGTCGCCGCGCCCGCCGGTGAGGCGGTGAGCTTCCTGCTAGCGGGGGTGATCCTCAACACCATCGCCTCCGCCGGCGTGGCTCTGGCGCTCAGCCTCGCTCCCAACCCGTGGGCGTCGTCCGAGATCACCACCTGGCTTATGGGATCGCTGGCCGACCGCAGCCCGCTCGACCTGCGCCTCTCGCTGCCGTTCATGGCCTGCGGCGCGGCCGTGCTGCTGGCGACGGGACCGGCACTGGACGCCCTGACCCTGGGAGAGACGGGCGCCCGCGCCCTGGGGGTCTCTCTTCGCCGGACCCAGGCGATGATCGCCATCGGCGTCGGCCTCGCCTGCGGGGCGGCGGTGGCTGTGACCGGGGTGATCGGTTTCGTGGGCCTGATCACGCCGCACTTGATTCGCCGCCTCGTGGGGAGCCAGCCAAGCCGGCTGCTCGTTCCCAGCGCGCTGGCAGGGGCCGCCCTGTTGCTCGCCGCCGATATCCTGGTCCGGCTGACGCCGGGCGCGCAAGAGGTGCATGTGGGCGTCGCGATGGCCGGCCTGGGCGCGCCGTTCTTCCTCGCCCTGCTGCTCTCCATGCGGCGGTCCCTGGCGTGAGCGGCGGTTCGGGGAGCCTTGTCGCGGAGGGCCTCGCCGTGCGTCTGGGCGGCCGGCCGGTGCTCCAGGACGTCGATCTGACCTTCCGTCCCGGCCAGGTGTCGGCCATCGTCGGCCCGAACGGAGCGGGAAAATCCACCCTTTTGAGCTGCCTCGCCGGACTACGCCATCCTGATACCGGCGAGGTGCGGCTGGACGGCGGCCCCATCCTCGGCGTGCCGTCCCGCGAGCGGGCCAGGCGGATCGGCTACCTGCCTCAGGTCTCCGAGATCGCCTGGCGACTTGATGTCCACACCTTCGTCCGCCTCGGTCGCACCGCCTATCGAGGGGTGTTCGGCGAGGATCCCGGTGACGTGAAGGCGGTCGACCGGGCCCTCGAAAGCACTGGAATGACCGCGTTTTCGCACCGGGACGTCACCACCCTGTCGGGGGGTGAACGCGCGCGGGCGCTGATCGCCCGGGCAATGGCCGGCGAACCGGCGTGGCTGCTGGCCGACGAGCCCCTGACCGGGTTGGATCTCTCCCATCAGATCGACGCCGGCGACCTCCTGCGACGGGTGTCGAGGGAAGGCGTCGGGGTGGTGGTTAGCCTCCACGACCTGTCGTTCGCCGCCCGCGTCGGCGACCGCATCGTGCTGATCGCCGACGGGCGCGTCCTCGCCGACGGCCCACCGGCGGAGGCGCTCCGCCCTGACATGCTGGCCTCGGCCTACGGCGTCGACGCCCGCTGGCTGGACGGGGAGGGGGGGCCTCTCCTCGATGTCCTGGGACGCGCCGGCCGATCGTCTTGATTCTTATAGTATATTCTGACTAGATGGCCGACATTGATTGACGAGGGGGGGCAGCCGTGGCGACCGATCTCGAAAATCTTCCGCCGCGGGTCTTCGTCGCCAGTTCGACGGCCTCCGCGCCACTGGCCCATCGCCTCGCTGACCGGCTGAAGCCGGACGTCGCGGCAGACGTCTGGGACACCCTGTTCAAGCCGGGCGACAATACGCTCGACAATCTGCTGCTATTCTCCAGCCTCTATGAGTTCGGGATCTTCGTGCTCAGCGCCGATGACCTGACCACCACCAAGGACGTACAGCGCTACGAGCCGCGCGACAACGTGATCTTTGAGCTCGGCGTGTTCATGGGGTCGGTGGGGCGCAGCCGGGCCTTCGCGGTCGTCGTCGACGGCGGCGACGGTGATGTCAAGCTGCCGACCGATCTCGCCGGCAACACCTACGTGAAGGTGCGGCTGAAGTCCCCCAACGACACCAGGAAGGCCGTTGGGGTCATTCGCGATCGGATCCTCGACCTGTCGAAGACCGCGCCGCTGTCGTTGCTTCCCGGAACCAGCCTCGCCATTGGCTACTACCAGAACTTCATGCTGCCCGTGGGTCGCCACCTGCGTGATTGCTCGAATCTACAGACGTCGACGTCGAACCTCGATCTCGCCGGGCGCGGTTTCGAGTTCACGGTGCTCCTTCCGCGCAACCTGTCCAACGCCGGCGTCGACGATCGGGACAGCTACATCAAGCTCAAGGCGCTGAAGTCCGCCTCCGTGCCGCCGCCGGTCCCCGGTAAGACGCAGCGCACCTACGACTTCTTCGTGGACGAAAGCGCCGAGAACGGCCCCGTGCAGCTGTTCGACTATCCCACCACGCTCAGAGCTGCGCACGAGGCGATCCGCTTCGTCCTGCCGGAACGGGCCCTGGGAGAACGCCGGAGCGAATACGACATCCTTGCCGCCCGGGAGATCCGCACCTTCGGCCGCGCGCTCACCCTGTTGCTCGGCGGCCCCGATGGCCGGCTGTTCCCCAATCCCGTCAACATCTGCTACATCTGACCTGTTCGTCGATATTGCAATATGCTACACTAGCGCCGTCAAGCGGATGGACTCCCTTGACCGTCCGCAAGTCCGGCTCGCCATGGGAAATTGCAGATCGGAAAGGTATGGAACGGTGGCGAATCGGTCGCGAACGGCGCTTTCCGGACCGTTTCGGTTCCAAACGCGACGCTTTTGGAGCCCTGGAAGACCCGTTCGGACCGCCCGTTGAGCGCCAGGAGCCGCCCAAACCGGCTATTTACCGCGCGGAATCAGGGGGAAGCCGGACGAGGATCCGGTGGATTGTATTTCTCGACGAAGGCGACCGAGGCCTTGAGCATGGCGACGCGGGTGTCTTCCTTCAGCAGCCAGTGGTCCGCGCCGGCCAGGGTGAGACGCTCCACCGGCTTGCCGGCGCTCTTCAGCGCCCGCTCCATCGCATCGCACTGTTCGATGGGGACGACAGTGTCGTCCTTGCCGTGGATCAGCAGGACCGGCGCGTCGGCCTTGGCCGCAAGGTGGGCCGGCGAGATGTCGCGCCAGCGCGACTGGGCGCCGAGGAATACTCTCCAGAAGCGGGTTGCCGCACTGTCGAGGCCGGCCTCTTCACCGAGGTAGATGTACATGCGCGGCAGGTCTGTGACCCCGGCCATGGACACCGCGCATCGATAGAGGCCGTGCTGCAGGGTCACCCCGGCCAGGGCCGCATAGCCGCCGTAGCTCCAGCCCACGATGCAGGCTCGCTTGAGATCGACGATGCCTTGGCGCGCCAGTTCCGCCGCGCCGTCGGAGATGTCGGTTTGCATCTTGCCGCCCCATTCGCCCCTGCCGGCGTCGCGCAGCTTGGCGCCGTAGCCGTTCGACCCGCGGAAGTTGGGTTGAAACACCGCGTAGCCGCGCGACGCGTAGGCCTGCGCCCAATAGTCGAAGTGGGGATAATCCCGCGCCCACGGCCCACCGTGCGGCATCACCACCAGCGGCAGGTTCTTGGCTTCGCGCCCCGGGGGAAGCGTCAGCACGCCGTGCAGCGCCAGCCCGTCGGCGGCCTTGTACTCGATCATCCGCACGGGTCCGACGTCCTTCGCGCCCACCTTCGGATAGGGGTAACCGATAGGATCGGCGGACTTGGCGGCGATATTGACAAGCCAGTAGGTCCCGGAATCGTCCTTGCCGTCGGTGAACTCCACCATCCGTCCAAAGTCGTCGCTCCAGGAAACCAGCCGCGTGTTGTAGCCCGGAAAGGCCTTCAGAGCGGCCTGCACCCGGGCGTGGTCGACCGGCGAGAACAGGGTGTAAGTGGGATCGTCGCCGCTGGAGACTTGGCCGATCCACCGCCCGGTGGTGCGGTCCTGGATCAGCCGATCAGTGGCCTCGCCGTTCAGGATGACCTTCGCCGGCCCACCGGAAAGAGAGACTTCCTCGATCACCTCGCCCGTCTCACCCATGCGGCTGACCAGCACGCTGTCTCCGCCGCGCCCGAGACCCTGAATTGCGACACCGCTCAGCTTCGAGACGCCGCTGGTCAGGGCGCGACCGCCCGCGGCGCCGGTGAGGACCCGCCATCCGCCGGAGCTCTGGTTGTACAGGGCGCGGGCCACCACCCCGCCGTCGGGTCCCACGAGCCAATCGGCGCCCCCAAGTTCGCCTCTGGCGGCCAGATGGAGGGCGCCCGTGTCGAGATCCACCCGATATAGGTCCGTGTTGATATGCATGTAATTGCCGATCGTATCGGTATTCGTGTAGTGTTTGTCACCAATGGCGCCGCGAACATCCTCCAGGGTCTGCGCTCCGAAATACCCGTACCAGCGACCCTTGATCTCGGCGACGCCGAACACGCCGGCCACATCGTTGTTGACGTTTTCGTGGTTTTGGAAAACGCCAATTCCGGCGTGGGTCGTAAGATTCAATACCGTCGCAGATGACAATTCCATCTTCGCGATCGTGAAGTCAGGACCTACGTCGACCGTGGTGCTCAAATGAGCGATCAGATGGTCTTCTCCCGCCCAGGAGATACCGATCAGCTTGTGGGGTCCAATCGTCACCACCATCAAGGGTTTGTTGTCGGCGGTGAGTACAAATAGCCGCCTGGCCTTGCCGTCGTCGGCGACGAAGGCGTACCGGCCGCCCGACGGCGAGAGGGTCACATCGGTGATACCGGGCAGCTTGCCGTAGACCTCGGCGGGCGGCGGACCGGCCAAGGCCGCCGTCGCCGCCAGGATGCAACCAATCAGGGCGAGCGCCGCCGAGCCCTTGAACATGCCGATCCCCCCAGGAACGGCCATGATGCGATGGATCGGGCCGGGGTCAATGCCGCGCTTCAGGAGACCAGTGGCGGCTGCGCTCCGGGCGTCTCCGCTGGGGTCTTGCCTGCCCGGGCCTCTTCGAGCAGGCGTCGCGCCCGCAACCACATCTCCAGGCTCTGGGCGACGATCATCGCGCCCAGCAGCAGGATCAGCCCGTCGGTGATGGACGCCGCCGGCAGGCCCAGGGCCGAGCGGCTCTCGAGCGCCGCGTCGCGGAGCAGGATGCGGAGGGCCAGGACGGCGAGGATGAAGATCATCCCCACAGGCGACGCCCGGGAGGTCACATCGTGGGTTTGGGGGTGGACGTCGATCTGCATGAAGCGCCCCCTCTGCCACCCCAGACCCGCCCCGATTGCGAGGGCGAGCGCCAGGACCACAAGGCTGAGAGGATCGAACGGGAAGGGCGTGGCGCCGAGGGTGGCGCTGACGATCACGGCGAACAGCACCGGCCGGATCCACAGCCGTTCGATCCGCAGCTGGCGCGGCCGACTGTTTCGCCGCCACAGGAGCAGGGCCATGATCAGCACGGCGATCAGCGTGCCGTAGATCTGCCCGGCGCCGCCCTGCATGTCCGGTCCCATGATCGCCTCCGGCCCGGATCGGGCGCCGCCCCGGAGGATACTAGCGGTCGTTGCGCGCCACCGAAAGCCGGCGAGGCGCTTGCCTGACCATAGGGCAGGGGCTGTGATAGGGAACGATAAACCGCGAGGAGGAGACCACGCCATGGGTCAGGGACCGCTGTCGGACCTCAAGGTCCTGGAATTCGCCGGCATCGGGCCGGGGCCGTTCTGCGGCATGCTGCTCTCGGACCTTGGGGCCGACGTGGTGCGCATCGACCGCAAGGGGCCCGGACGGGGCTCCAAGACCGACGTCACCGGGCGCGGCCGCAAGTCGGTGGCCATGGACCTCAAGTCTCCCGCGGCGGTGGAGGCCTGCCTCAAGCTGATGGAGACCGCCGACGCGGTGTTCGAGGGATTCCGGCCTGGGGTGATGGAACGGCTCGGCCTGGGTCCCGACGTCGCCCTGGCGCGCAACCCCAAGCTGGTGTTTGGCCGCATGACCGGCTGGGGCCAGAGCGGCCCCTACGCCCAGGCCGCCGGCCACGACATGAACTATATCGCGATCAGCGGCGCGCTCTCGGCGATCGGTACGCCGGACAAGCCCGTACCGCCGCTCAACCTCGTCGGAGACTTCGGAGGCGGGGCGCTCTACCTGGCGTTCGGCCTTCTGGCTGGCGTGATCCACGCCCGGTCCACCGGCCAGGGGCAGGTGATCGACTGCGCCATGAGCGACGGTGCGGCCTCGCTGATGGCGATGTTCTACGGCATGAGGGCGGCCGGCGCGTGGATCGACAAGCGCCGCGCCAATCTCCTCGACGGCGGCGCGCACTTCTACGACACCTACCAGTGCGCCGACGGCGAATGGATCGCCCTGGGCTCCATCGAGCCCCAGTTCTACGCCCTGCTGCTGGAGAAGACCGGGATCAACGATCCCGCGTTCAAGGCCCAGATGGACCGCGGACAGTGGCCGGCCCTCCACGACCAGTTGGCGGCGGTGATCGCCAGCAAGACCCGCGACGAGTGGTGCGCGATCATGGAGGGTACCGACGTCTGTTTCGGCCCTGTGCTCAGCCTCGAGGAGGCCCCCCGCCACGCCCACAACGTCGCCCGCCAGACCTTCGTGGAGCTCGACGGAGTCGTTCAGCCCGCACCGGCGCCGCGTTTCTCCGCCACTCCTGGCGCTATCGCCGGACCGCCGCCCGCGATCGGGGCCCACAGCCGCTCGGCCCTGGAGGGTTGGGGCTTTTCGATCTCCGATATCGACGCCCTGGAGACGGCCGGAGCCCTTTAAATAAACCGTAAGCCTTCGTTCATCCCCGGTTCAGCCGAGCGATCATACAAGGGCAGTGTCGAACGCCACCGCGCTTTCCCGTCCCTCGCTACGGTGGCCTCGACCAGGACGAGCGTAAATCATCCTGGCGGCGCGCCGTTCCCCCCAGCGGCGCGCCGCGCCCCATTTCAAGCGCGTTCGGAAGAGTGGAATCTGGTTTTCCGGAGAAAACACGCGCAAGAACAAAGGACTAGCGGGGCTTTCGAATCACGGCGGTGATGACGGGTCCCTCGGCTTCCAGCGCCACCATTTCCAGGCCCGCCTCGGCCACGTAGTGCGGCACGTCGATCCGCGCCAGGGGATCGTCGGCCAGCAGCCGCAGCACGTCGCCGGGCGCCGCCGCCTCGCAGGCCCGGCGCAGGCGAAGGGTAGGGACCGGGCAGCGGTGCCCGCGCGCATCCACGAGGATTTCGGTCAAGACACCTTTCCTTCGGGCGCGCAACAGCGGCGCCGTAAACACGCCACCGCAGCGCGCTGTAAGGCCGCCGACCCTAGTGCGCGAGCCTCGCGACCGATACAGGGCGGCCTGACGGTTGCAAGGAGCACGACCCGATCTTGGAGCAGGCCTGCGAGCTTTCGGTGGTGGTCCCCACCTTCAACGAACGCGACAACGTGGGCCCCCTGGTCGATCGTCTTCGGCGCAGCCTGGATGGCGTCGCCTGGCAGGTCATATTCGTCGACGACCACTCGCCGGACGGCACCGCCGCGACGGTCAAGGCCATGGCTGCCCACGATCCGCGCCTACTCTGCCTCGAGCGGGTCGGACGCCGCGGCCTCGCCGGCGCCGTCGTCGAGGGGGCCATGGCCAGCGCGGCGCCCTACGTCGCCGTCATCGACGCCGATCTGCAGCACGACGACACCCTGCTACCGCGGATGCTGGCGCGGCTGCGCGCCGGCGACGCCGACCTCGCCGTCGGCAGCCGGTTTCTCGCGCCCGAACACACGGCCAAGGGGCTCACGCCCCTGCGGCGCGCCGGCAGCCGCCTGGCCAACGCCCTGGCCCGCCAGGTCCTGAGGACAGAGGTCAGCGACCCGGTGAGCGGCTTCTTCATGATCCGCCGCGAACTGATCGAGGCCGTGGCGCCGCGGCTGTCGGACCAGGGCTTCAAGGTCCTGTTCGACATCATCGCCTCCCAGCCCGCCCCCCCGCGGATCGTCGAACTGCCCTACGCCTTCGCCGAGCGCCAGGCTGGCACGAGCAAAATGGATGGCCGCATCGTCATCGACTACCTGGGATTGATTTTGACCAAATTCACCGGAAACGTTCTGCCCCCCCGGTTCCTCTTGTTCGCCCTGGTGGGGGCCAGCGGAGTGGTGGTGCACATGGCGATGCTCTATGCGGGGAGGGCGGCTGGCCTCAGCTTCATGGTCAGCCAGGTCATCGCGGCCGTCACCGCCATGAGCAGCAACTTCCTCATCAACAACCGCGTCACCTATCGCGACCGTCGCCTGCACGGCCTCGCGCTGTTCACCGGCTACCTTCGGTTCTGCGCCCTCTGCGCGGTGGGGCTGGTCGCCAATATAGCGATCGCCAACCTCGTCCACGAGCACACGCCCTGGTGGTGGCTGGCTGGGGCTGCCGGCGCGGTCGCCGGCGCGGCGTGGAACTATGTCAGCACCGCCCTCGCCGTCTGGTGACGCCCTCGCGGCGCGGGAGGCGCCGCCGTGGACCCTGATCGGCGTGGTCGCCGCGCTGCTGATCGTCCGGCTCGTCGTCGCCGGATCCCTGCACCTCACGGAAGACGAGGCCTACTACCGGCTCTGGGCGCAGGCGCCGGCCCTCGGCTATTACGACCATCCGCCGATGATCGCCTGGTGGATCGGGCTCGGGACCCGGCTGGCCGGCGACAACCCGCTGGGCGTGCGCCTCCTGCCCATCCTCGCCTGCGCTGTGACCGGCGCCCTCGTGTTCGATATGGCGCGCCTGGCGGGCGGGAGCCGGGCGACTGCGGAGCGCGCGGGAATCTGGTACAACGCCATGCTTCTCGTGGCGGCGGGCGGGTTCCTGGCTGTTCCCGATTCGCCGGCGGCTCTGTTCTGGGCCCTCTGCCTGTGGTCCGCCTTCCGCGCCCTCTGCTCCGGCGCCCTCGCATGGTGGCTGGCCGCGGGCGCGGCCGCGGGGCTCGCCAGCCTGTCGAAATACTCGGCGCTGTTCCTGGGCCCGGGCATGCTCCTCTGGCTGGCCGGCGCCTCCGCGGGCCGGGCGAGCCTGCGCACGCCGGGGCCCTGGTTGGCCCTCGTCGTGGCGGCGGCCCTGTTCGCCCTCAATCTCGGGTGGAACGCCACTCATCAGTGGCTCACCTTCGCCAAACAGTTCGGGCGCATCGCGCCCCACCGCCTGGCGCCACGCTATCTGTTCGAGTTCCTCGCGACCGAGGTTCTGCTGCTCAACCCCATGTTGGCGGCTTTTCTCCTCCGCCTCTGGCGCCGGGGGGGCGAAGCGGCCGCGCTAGCCCGGGCCTGGCCCTTCCTTGCCACCAGCTTCCCGTTCGTCGCCTATCTGCTTCTGCATAGCCTCCACGATCGCATCCAGGCCCACTGGCCAGCGCCGGTCTATCCTGCCCTGGCCATCTGCGCGGCGTTCGCGGCCGAGGACGCCCGGGGAGGGTGGCGCTTCGCCCGCGCCATCGTCCCCTGGTTCGGCTTCGGGACCTGCGCCCTGGCTGCGCTCTACGTCGCCCTTCCGCTCGCCGGAATCCCCCTTCGCTTCGATCCCGCCCTGCCGGTGCGGGGCTGGAGCGCCTTCGCGCGGAACATCGAGGGCCTTCGCCGGGGCGTCGGCGCCGGCTGGGTGGGAACCACCAGCTACGGGCTCGCCGCCGAGCTGGCCGACGAGCCAGCGATCGGCGCGCCTATCCTGCAGATCAGCGAGCGCGAGCGCTGGCGGCGGCTGCGGCAAGGCGCCTGGGCCGACACCGCCGAGTCCGGGCTGCTGGTCGACCTGCCGCGCCGGATCGACATCGACGCCCTGCGCCGGTGCTTCGCGCACGTGCAGCCTCTGGGGGTCCTCGACCGTGGGCCGGCGGGAGAAAAGCCCAAACGCTATGCCGTCGTCATGGTCGCCGCGCCCCGGCGGAACCTGGTCAGGGACGGCTGCGGCGCCGACAGCCGGCCCACGGACTAGAGCAGGACTCCTTCACACGGAACCCTAGCCTGAGTTTTTGAGGTAGTTGGCGCACTCCTCGGGGGCGAAGAGGTCGAGGAGTTGACCGACCTTTCGCCAGGTGGCTTCGACGTCGCGGGGCTGGGCCTTTCGCATGAGGTGCTTGAGCTTGG
>JAQGIW010000299.1 GCA_028290905.1 Caulobacteraceae bacterium
GGAGTTCGAAGCCAAGCAGACAAACTTATCCACACTATCCACAGCCAGCCGCCCGCGCTCCGCGCAGGCGGCTGCTACAACAACCACTGTGGCAATTTAATCTGTCTCACCAGAGGGGGGCACTCCAGTACATTCGAGGCAGGCCCCAACGCAAGAACCTGGCAGCGTTTGGCAGGTCTCGGGCAGGTGCGAGGCAGGTCCCCGGCATGGGCTTGGCAGTCAAACGCGCCGCCGGACACCTTATCGTCGAGATTAACTACTTGATTTTGCGGACTATTTATTGCTTTCCCGGGTCCCGGGGGTGATGTATCGGGGCGGGCCGCCCCGAAGGCGGACCCGGACGGGTGACACCAACCGACGCATACCCACGCCCCCGGCGACCGCGCTGCGGCCGCCAGGGGCGAGTTGCAGAATCGGTGTCGCCTTGCGCGACTCCGCTGACCTCACGATGAGAATGACCAGACATATTATCGCATTTTGCAACTTACGGAGTCAATAGCCTCGGAGGGTGGGATAGGGGCGGGCTGGGAGCAACGAAACGCTGCCGCTCGACTTGAACGGCTCTAAGATCCGATCAGCCGCGCCGCCGCGATCGCGATCCGCCGGGCGCTGGGTTCATAGTCGACCGCGCCGGCCGCCCCCCACACCGGCCCCGGCCACGCTGCGTCGTCTGGCCGGCGCCCGACCACATGGACGTGGAGCTGGGGGGTGATGTTCCCCAGGGCGCCGACGTTGAGCTTGGCCACCGGCCGCCCGAGCGCCTCGCCGATGGCGCGAACGGCCTGGCCGACCAGGACGATCTCGTCCATCAGGCGTGCGCGGTCCGCCGGCGTCAGGTCCTCCAACTCGCGCGCGCCGGCCACCCGGGGAATCAGGATCAACCATGGAAAGCGGGCGTCCAGCTGCAGGCGGACGTCGCAGAGCGGCAAGCCCGCCACCGGGGCGGAACCGGCAGCCAAAGCGGGGGCGAGGGCGTAGTCGGGAGTGATCACGGCCCAGCCTTGCAGGGCGCCGCGCGCCGGTCTAGACCGCGCCCGCATCAGCCACCCCAAAAATGGAGAAGACGCCCCATGGCGCGCGCGAAGATCGCCCTGATCGGGGCCGGCATGATTGGAGGCACCCTGGCCCACATCGCCGCCCGCGAGGCGCTGGGCGATGTGGTCCTGTTCGACATCGTCGACGGCGTCCCTCAGGGCAAGGCGCTGGACCTGAACGAAGCGACGCCGGTGTTCGGCGCCGATAGCCGGCTCAAGGGCACGAGCGACTATGCCGACATCGCCGGCGCGGACGTCTGCATCGTCACCGCCGGGGTGCCGCGCAAGCCGGGGATGAGCCGCGACGACCTTCTGGGCATCAATCTGAAGGTAATGAAGGCCGTGGGCGACGGCATCAAGACCCATGCGCCCGACGCCTTCGTGATCTGCATCACCAATCCGCTGGACGCGATGGTGTGGGCGCTACGCGAGTTCTCCGGCTTGCCGCACCAGAAGGTGATCGGCATGGCCGGCGTGCTGGACTCGGCGCGATTCCGCTTCTTCCTGGCCGAGCGGCTGGGCGTGTCGGTTCGCGACGTACACGCCTGGACCCTGGGCGGTCACGGCGACGACATGGTGCCCATGGTGCGCCACTCCACGGTCGGCGGCCTGCCGCTGCCGGAGCTGGTCCGGCAGGGACTGATCAGTCAGGAGGAGCTGGACGCGATCGTGAAGCGCACGCGCGGGGGCGGGGGCGAGATCGTCGCCCTGCTCAAAACCGGCTCAGCCTTCTACGCCCCGGCCGAAAGCGGCATCGCCATGGCTTCGGCCTATTTGAAGGACGAAAAGCGCGTGCTGCCCTGCGCCGCGCACCTGAGCGGCCAGTACGGCCTGAAGGACATCTACGTCGGCGTTCCGACGGTGATCGGCGCGGGCGGGGCCGAGCGGATCCTGGAATTCCCGCTCGATGAGAGCGAAAAGGCGATGTTCGCCAAGTCCGTCGAGTCGGTGCAGGGCCTCATCGCCGCCTGCAAGCAGATCGAAACCTCGCTCGCCTGAAGACGTCGGAACGTGCTCTAGTGTGCTGGATTTGAAGTTCGCCGGTGTGTGGGGTCGGGCTGGGTGCGAACTTCAAATCCAAAAAGCACACTAGAATTCAATAGCTTCTAGTGTGGCTGGAGATTCAGAAATCCGCTCCGGAGCCGCCACAAACAGCGGCGAATTTCTGAATCGCCACACTAGAACCAGCCGGCCTCTCGCAGCGGCTTGACGTAGGCGCGGCTGACGGGAGCCTTGAGTCCGCCCGCCAGGAAAAGGGTCGCTCGTCCTTCGGCGCGTTCGGCGCTCACCACGGCGTCGCGAGCCACCCACCAGGAACGGTGGGTGCGCGCGCCCTCGATGCCTTCCAGCTCCGCGAGGGCGTCGGCCAGCCGCATCAGGATCAGATCGTCGCCCTTTGATGTGTGCAGGCGCAGGTAGTGGTCCTCGGCTTCTATGGCCCACAGGTCCGCTCCCGCCAGCTTGGCGGGCAGGCGGGTCAGGAAACGGGGCGGCGGCGCTCCCTTCGGCGCCTCATGGGTCTCCCCCGCCGAGCGCCTCTGCACCAGGAAGGCCAGGGCGGTCAGCACCGCGGTGGTCGCCAGACACGCGGGGAGGACGTCCCAGACGTACCAGAGGCCCAGTCGGCCACGCCTGATCAGATTGTCGCCGACCGACGCCACCACGGTCATCGGCAGCCCGATCAGCAGTGTCATGAAACCCACGGCCGTGATCGGCCGCGTCT
The DNA here is from genome assembly GCA_028290905.1 of Caulobacteraceae bacterium. GTDB lineage: Bacteria > Pseudomonadota > Alphaproteobacteria > Caulobacterales > Caulobacteraceae > Acaudatibacter. Next base: position 2,758 of record JAQGIW010000299.1, read on the forward strand.
CCCACCAGGGGCGGGGAATGATCCGGCGCCCGCCGAAGTGTCCCAGAAAGGCGCCGAGGACCACGAGCGGCAGCCAATAGGCAAGGCGCGCGACGAGCGGCAGCTGCGCTGTGCCAAAGGCCCCCGACAGCGCCAGAACGCCGCCAACGAGGATCACGGCGAGGAGCGTGCGCGACCAGTCTTCGGTAAAGACCGTCCGCCACAGCCGGCTACGCCGCCCGGCTCGGCTTCTCTCGATCGGCCGCGGTTCGCTTGCTCCGCCCTCTGTCATCGCGCCCTAGCCGTCCGCCGCCCACACGAGCGGATTTGGCGGGGTGAAAGACGCGGGGCCGGACGGAGTCAAGCCGCTGGAGCGCGGAATGTCGCCCTTGCAACATTTGCGGCTTCGGTCATGTTCCGCCCCCGCGTCACCGGTCGGCGCCTTCAATTCGACAGTGTCGGGCTTGATCAAGGCTTCCCACGGAGGTCGTCGAGCTCCAGGAGCCCAGAGCCTAAACCTCGCCGATGGACGACTTCGTATTCCACGATCCGACCGGGCGGCGCGCCCGGCGCGCCAATCTGGGCGTCGGCCTGCTGGTCGCGTTGGCCGCCCTGATCGTGGCGGCGTTCTTCGCAACCCTGGCGTTCGCGCCCCACCTGCCGCGCCTGACCCTCAAGGACCCGCAGGAGCTGCAGGCCCTGCACGTGGAGACGGCCCACAAATTCCGCCGGCCGGCCGGATGGCGGCGTATCCCCATACCCGCCAAGGCAACCCCGGGCGCGCCGGCCCGACCGCTGTCGGTCGGCTTCTACGTCAGCTGGGCCGAGAATTCCCGCGTCTCGCTGCGGCGGCATGTCAATCAGCTCGACGTGGTCGCCCCGCAGTGGGTGTTGCTCGACGGCTCCCTCGGACGGGTCGCGGTCACATCGGATCCGTTTGCCGAAGCGCTGATTGCCGGCGCCAAGTCGCCGCCGTCGATCCTGCCGATGGTCCACAATGGCCACAATGGGATGAACGACGGTCCGCTGGCGAGCAACATGCTCACCTATCCCGCTGCCCAGGACGCGCTGATCCAGAATCTGGTGACCCTGGCGAAGCAGCGCGGCTGGGCCGGTTACATCTTCGACTTCGAGAACCTCTCCAAGCCGGCCCTGGCGCAATATCCCACCTTCCTGGCCAAGGCCCGGGCAGCCCTGAAGCCCACCGGCCGCGAGGTCTGGGTCTCGGTCCCGTTCAACGACGACTCGTGGGACCTGAAGAAATTCCGCCAGGCTGCCGACACCGTGATGCTGATGGCGTTCGACGAACACTGGGGCACGGGCGACCCGGGTCCCACGGCGTCCCAGGAATGGTTCGAGAAGATCCTGGCGCTGGACATGAGCAAGCTCGACCCTGCTCACACGATCGTCATCTTCGGCGCCTGGGGCTACGACTGGACGCTGAAGGACGAGAAGGGTCCGGCCAAGGCCGAGACGGTCACCTTCTACGACGCCACGCAGCTGGCCCACGACGCCAACGCCGACGTGACGATGGACGACGACGCGCTCAATCCAGGCTTCCAGTACGTGGACGACGACGGGCGCAAACACGTCGTCTGGTTCCTCGACGCCGCCACCCTTTTCAACCAGATCAAGATCTCCGACGCCTATCGACCGCAAGGCTACGCCCTCTGGCGCATGGGCGACGAAGACCCCTCCGTCTGGCGGTATCTCAAGCAACCGTATGGCGGGGCGAAGCCGACCGGCTTGGAAATCATCCAGCCCAGCGTGGGTGTCACGTTCGACGGCACCGGAGAAATCCTGCACGTCGACGCCTCGCCGACCGGCGGTCGGCGCACCGTGGAAGTCGACCCGGAGACCGGGTTGATCTCCGGCGAGACCTATCAGGTGATGCCGACGCAGTACGTCATCGACCGCTACGGCTTCCACCCGGGGTGGGTGGCCCTGACGTTCGACGACGGCCCCGACGGCCGCTGGACCCCCAAGATCCTGAACATCCTCAAGGCCAAGCACGCCCCGGCGACGTTTTTCGTCATCGGCCAGAACATGCAGGCGCGGCCCGACCTCGTCGCGCGCGAGGTGAGAGAGGGACACCTCGTGGGCAACCACACCTGGACGCACCCGAACATCGCCGTCACCCCGATGGCCCAGACCGACCTGGAGATCAACACCACCCAGCGACTCTTCGAGGTCCTCACCAGCCGATCGATGCGCTTCTTCCGGCCGCCCTACTTCGGCGACGCCGAACCGTCGACGCCGGGCGAGGTCGAGCCGCTGAAGGTGGCGCAGGGCTTCGGCTATCTGGTCGCGGGCTTGCGGATCGATCCCGATGATTGGCAGAAGCCGCCGGCGGCAATGATCATCAAGCGGACCCTCGACCGGCTGAAGGTGACCGGAGAGACCCAAGGCCAAGTCGTCCTGCTCCACGACGCCGGCGGAGACCGCAGCCACACCGTCGAGGCCCTTCCCGGGCTGATCGACGCCCTGCGCGCCGCCGGCTACCGCCTCGTGAGCATGGAGCAACTGGCCGGCATGAGCCGGGCCGACGCCCTGCCCCCGACATCGCGCAGCGCCCTGGATCTGTGGCTGGATCGCCTGGGATTCGGATTCTTCCGCTATGTGAACGACGCGATGCAGGCTCTGTTCCTGGTCGCCATCGTGCTGGGCTTGGCGCGGCTGGCGTTCATGGCCGTGCTGGCCCTCTGGCACCGCATACGTGCGCCGGGGCGAGAACCGAAGATGCTTGATCCGGAAACCGGCCCGCTGATCAGCGTGCTGATCCCCTGCTTCAACGAGGAAAAGGTGATCGTCGAATCGGTGCGGCGCATCCTGGCCTCGCAGTGGCCGCGCCTGGAGGTGCTGGTGCTGGACGACGGGTCCCGGGACGCCACCTCGGCGGTGGTGCGCGCCGCCTATGGCGACGAGCCGCGGGTTTCGCTGCTCACCTTCGAGAATGGCGGCAAGGCGCGGGCCCTTAACCGCGGGCTCCGGCAGACGCGCGGCGACATCGTGGTGGCGCTGGACGCCGACACCCTTTTCCTACCCGACACCCTGCCTCGGCTGGCGCGCTGGTTCGTCGATGCGCGCGTGGGAGCGGTGGCGGGAAACGCCATGGTGGGCAACCGCCTCAACCTGATCACCCGCTGGCAGGCGTTGGAGTATGTGACCGCGCAGAACCTCGAACGGCGGGCGCTGGCGGCGCTGGGCGCCGTGACGGTGGTGCCGGGCGCGGTGGGCGCTTGGCGTCGATCGGTGCTGACCGCCCTTGGAGGCTATCCCTCCGACACTCTCGCCGAGGATCAGGATCTCACCCTGGCCGTGCAGCGGGCCGGCTGGCGGGTGGAGTTCGACTCGACCGCCCGCGCCTACACCGAGGCCCCCGACACCGTGCGCGGCCTGCTGAACCAGCGGTTCCGCTGGTCGTTCGGCACCTTGCAATGCCTGTGGAAACACCGCTCGGCGCTGTTCAATCCGAGGCGGCCGGTCCTGGGCTTCATCGCGCTCCCGCAGATCTGGCTTTTTCAGATCTTCCTGACGGTGGCCGCGCCGCTCGTCGATCTCGCGATTGTCTCGTCATTGATCTGGTCGGTATACGGCCGCGCCTTCCACCCGGTGGAATGGTCCCCGGACAACTTCATCCGTTCGGTCTTCTACTGGGCGGCGTTCATCTTCCTCGATCTGTCAGCCGGCGCCCTGGGGATGGCCCTGGAGCGCAAAGCCCCGTGGAAGGACCTCATCTGGCTGCCCATCCAGCGGTTCGGCTACCGCCAGCTGATGTACTACGTCGTGGTCAAGTCGGTGGTGACGGCTATTCGCGGCTATCGCGTCGGATGGGGTAAACTGGAGCGCCGGGCCACGGCGGTGGTGGGCAAAGGCGTATAGAGCGCGCGGCGTAGCGCCGGGCGAGGATCAACCGATTCCCAACCCTCCCGCGACATGCCAGTTTGACGGCATGGCCGAAACAGCCTCGATCGACACCGCGCGGACCGGAACCGAGACCGCGCCCCTCTCCGGCGCCGCTCCGGCCCCGGCCACCCTGTTCGATTACCTCGCCATGATGAGGCTCGATCACGCGACCAAGCATGTGTTCATGCTGCCGGGCTTGATCCTGGCGCTGTTGCTGCGGGGTGGCGCGGCAAGGCTCGCCTTCTGGCCGGTCGCGGCGGGCGCGCTGACCGCGGTCCTGATCGCATCCGCCAACTATGTGATCAACGAGTGGCTGGATCGGGAGTCCGACTCGCACCACCCGACCAAGTCCGGCCGGCCGGCCGTTCGACACACCATGAATGGCGGCATGGTCTGGCTGCAGTGGGCGCTATTGACGCTCGCCGGGCTGGCGGTGGCGGCCTCCGCCAGCAAGATGATGCTGATCATTGCGCTGGCGTTCGCAGGGCAGGGCGTCGTCTACAACATCCGCCCCTTGCGATCGAAGGACTATCCCTACCTCGATGTGGTGACCGAGTCGGTGAACAATCCACTGCGTTTGATGCTGGGCTGGGCGATGGCGGATCCGACCAGCCTGCCACCCTCCAGCCTCATCCTCGGCTACTGGTTCGGCGGGGCGTTCCTGATGGGGGCGAAACGCCTGTCGGAATATCGCGACATCGTCGCCACTCATGGCAAGGCGCTGCTCGTTCGCTATCGGAAGAGTTTCGAGCATTACGACGAAGTCAGTCTGACGGCCTCGTGTTTCGTATACGCGCTGTTCAGCGCCATGTGCCTGGCGATATTCTTCATCAAGTACAGGGTGGAGTACATTCTAGTGCTGCCGGCTATCGCCTTGCTGTTCGGGAAGTATCTCGCGATGAGCCTGCGGCCCGCCTCCGTCGCGCAAAAGCCTGAGCGGCTGTTCGGCGAGCCCGGACTGATGGCCATCGTGCTTGCGGTGGTCGCGATCTTCGCCCTGTGCACGGTCGTGAACGTTCCGGCCTTGGCGCCGCTGACCTCCCAACACTTCATCGCCCTCACCCGCTGACCGGCCCCCGTGGCGGAGCCGCGGCCAGGCGGGACAGCATGGCGATGGCGGCTACGTCCAGAAAGTACAGGAACCGGTAGTCACAATCGATCGAGACGACAAAGAAGCTGCCGGCGAACGCCAGGGCCGCCAGCCCCATGGCAGCGGTGACGATCGCTTCGGGGCCGCAGTCGCCGCGCCGCCAGCGCGCGACGAGCCACGCGAGGGCCACGAGCAGAAGCACGCCGTAGCACACGTGCGAATAGAGCGGGCCGCCGAGGAACCGCGAGGCGTAGTCTTCGTCCCACTCGTCCTTGGCGTCGTCGCGGGCGCGCAAGCCCGCCCGCACGAGCACGGCCGGGTCGCCGCCGTCGACGCCAGTGATGATCATGGGACATGCCGCCGAAGCCGGCGTGCGCAGGGTGGTGAGCCACACGCGGGCGCGCGTCTCCAGGTAGAGCCAGGGGTGGTCCCGCACCAGGCTGGCCCACTGTTCTCCCAAGACAGGTCCCGGCGGGATCATCATCGCCTCGCCTCCCGGCAGGGCGAACAGATTGTCCGCGCCCGCCGGCCGATAGTGCGGGGCCGCCTGGTCGCGCAGGAACCGTTCGAGCGCGGGCTGGCGCGTGTGCAGGATCGCCAGGGGCAATGATGGATCGAGCCGGGTTGCGCCCGCCAGGTCGTAGACCTGCAGCACCTTGAGGTGGTTGGCGTTTTCGGGCCGGCCATCGGCCCGGGCGAGCAGCGCGGCGCTCGCGAGGACGTCGCCGACGGCGACGAGCGCCAATCCGGACCCCGCCCAAAGGGCTGCCCGAAACACCTTGCGGCGCGTCGGCCCCGGACGGGTGGCGGCGATGGCGGCCAGGGCGAGAGCGGCGAAGAGGGCGACGACAAAGCCGTTCTGCCTTGTCAGCGCCGCCAGGGTGAACAGCAGCAGCGCGGCGACGAGCAGGAGGCAGCGGCTCAAGGGCCTCGCCCAGAGGCGCCCCGCCCAGGCGAGGGCCGCGAAGCCGGCAAGGGCGGCGTTGGCGAACAGGACGTCCTTGAGGACCACGCCCTGGTAGACCAGCACGATGGGCGAGATCATCCACAGGACGAGGAGCGGCAGGCAGAAGAGCCGGGGACGGCGTTCGAGGGCGACGAAGGCGAACAGGGCGCCGTAGAAGAGCGCGCCGTTGAGGACGACGAACAGCCAGGCGCCCGGGTGCACCCGGTCGGCGAGCCCGAGGAGCCAAGCCATGACGGGCGGATGCCAAGTGTTGTACCGACCGGAGCGGCCCTGCGCGAGTTGCCACAGCGCGTCGGGGGGGAAATGACCGGGATAGTCAGCGATCAGGCTGGCTAGATAGCCCAGCAGGACGATCCCCGCGGCCGGTCCTCTGGCGCCGTGACTGCTCAAGCCATACTCCGCATCCCATGCCGGACGGGCGCACACACGGCGCCCCTAGGGCAAGTTGCACGGCCCAGGTCCGCTTCCTATAAGCGGCGCGAACGCTTCCCGACCCGGACCACACCATGAACATCCATGAACATCAGGCCAAGGCCGTGCTGGCGAGTTTCGGGGCTCCCGTACCCAGGGGCTATCCAGCCTTCTCCGTCGAGGAGGCGGTGGCCGCCGCCGAACGTCTGGGCGGGCCGGTTTGGGTGGTCAAGGCGCAGATCCACGCCGGCGGCCGAGGCAAGGGCGGCGGGGTCAAGGTGGTGAAATCCATCGACGGGGTGCGCGCCGAGGCCGAGCGAATGCTGAGCATGACCCTCGTGACGCACCAGACGGGGCCCAAGGGCCGGGTGGTCCGCCGCCTCTACATCGAGGAAGGCGCGGCGATCGCGCGGGAGCTCTACCTGTCCCTGCTTGTGGATCGGGAGACCAGCCGGGTCTCAGTGGTCGCCTCGACCGAGGGCGGCATGGACATCGAGGAGGTGGCCCATTCGACGCCGGACAAGATCGTCACCTTCTCCATAGACCCGGCCACGGGGGTCTGGCCGCACCACGCCCAGGCGCTGAGCAAGGCTCTCGAACTCACCGGCGACCAGGCGAAGCAGGCCCGCGTGCTGCTGCCTGCACTCTACAAGGCCTTCAAGGACGACGACATGAGCCTCCTTGAGATCAATCCCCTGATCGTCACGGCCGATGGCAAGCTGGTGGTGCTGGACGCCAAGGTCTCCTTCGACGACAGCGCCCTCTATCGCCACCCCGACATCGCGGCCCTGCGCGATACGACCGAAGAGGACGAGAAGGAGATCGAAGCCTCCAAGCACGACCTCTCGTACATCGCGCTCGAAGGCGAGATCGGCTGCATGGTCAACGGTGCGGGGCTGGCGATGGCCACCATGGACATCATCAAACTCTATGGCGCGGAGCCGGCCAACTTCCTCGACGTCGGGGGGGGCGCCTCGCGCGAGAAGGTCACCGCCGCCTTCAAGATCATCACCGCCGACCCCAACGTGAAGGGAATCCTGGTCAACATCTTCGGCGGGATCATGCGCTGCGACATCATCGCCGAGGGCGTGGTGGCCGCGGTGAAGGAGATGGGCCTAAAGGTTCCGCTGGTCGTTCGGCTGGAGGGCACGAACGTGGAACTGGGCAAGCAGATCCTCAACGAGAGCGGTCTCAACGTCATCGCCGCCAACGACCTGGCCGATGGGGCCGAGAAGATCGTCAAAGCCGTCCGCGCGGCCGCGTGAGAGAGAAGTCCGACCTTTTCGCCGCCCGGCGCATGGCCTAAGGGTGCGCCCCGTCGCCCAGGGAAGGAAGGTCGAAATCCCGGTGGCGGCTCACCCAAGAGCCCGGCCGACGCACAAGGAAATGCCCGTGATCCTGTCGAAAACCGTCTTCGCCGCCCTCGCCTCGACCGCCGCCATCGTCGGCGCGGCGCCGGCGTGGGCCGCGCCGAGCCCCGTCTTTGTCGCCTTCGCCAGCGTGTGCGCCACGCCGGCCGCCGACTTCACCGCAGTGCGCAGCGCGGCTGACGCCCATGGATGGGGTGAGACGGACGTGAAGGCCGACGCCAACATGCCGAATGTCACCGTCGCCGACCAGCTCACCCGTTCCTCCACCGCCGACAAGACGGGCCTGGTGCTGTCGGCGTGGCATGGGGCGACCAAGAGTGGGGTCAAGGTGAGCGACTGCACCGTGCACGTGGCCAAGTCCGATTTCGCCACCATGCGGGACGAGGCGGCCGCGTGGCTGGCGTTCACGGCCCAGGAGAACACGCCCAAGAAGGCGATCTATCGGTTCACCGACACCGGCGGCGCGCACCATGCCCTGGCCGCTGGCGAATACGACGCCGCGGCCGGGGGCGCGGGCATGGAGATCCTGACGGTTTCGGCCGACGCCAACGGCACGGTCCTCGACCTGATGATGATCAAGAAGTAGCCGCCGCCTCCTTTTTTCCCGACCTTCGTTCCATTCAAAGCGAGACGCATGTCCATACTGATCGGCGAAAACACCCGCGTCATTTGCCAAGGCATGACCGGAGCGCAGGGCACGTTCCACACCGAACAGGCCATCGCCTACGGGACAATGATGGTCGGCGGGACCTCGCCCGGCAAAGGCGGAACCACTCACCTTAGCCTGCCGGTGTTCGACACGGTGGAAGAGGCGGTCGCGGCCACCCAACCCGACGCCAGCGTGATCTATGTGCCGCCGCCGTTCGCCGCGGACGCCATTCTGGAGGCCATCGACGCCGAGATCAGCCTGATCGTCTGCATCACCGAGGGAATCCCCGTGAGCGACATGATCGCGGTGAAGCGGTCGTTGCAGGGGTCCAAATCGCGCCTGATCGGCCCCAACTGCCCCGGCGTCCTCACTCCCAACCAGTGCAAGATCGGTATCATGCCGGGCAACATCTTCCGCGAGGGGTCGGTGGGGGTGGTCTCGCGCTCCGGCACCTTGACCTATGAGGCTGTATTCCAGACGAGCCAGGTGGGCCTGGGTCAGACGACCGCCGTGGGGATCGGCGGCGATCCCGTGAAGGGGACCGAATTCATCGATATCCTGGATATGTTCCTGAACGACGATGCCACGCAGTCCATCATCATGATCGGCGAGATCGGCGGCTCGGCCGAGGAGGACGCGGCGGAGTTCATCAAGGCTCACCCGATCAGGAAGCCCATGGTCGGTTTTATCGCCGGCCGCACGGCGCCTCCGGGACGCCGCATGGGCCACGCCGGAGCGATAATCTCCGGGGGCCGGGGCGGGGCCGAGGACAAGATCTCGGCGATGGAGGCGGCCGGCATCCGCGTGTCTCCCTCGCCGGCGGCCTTGGGCGAGACCTTGCTCGAGGTCCTGCGGGGCGGCTGAACCCCGCCATCTGGAAGACGGCGGCGGGGGCGCCCACATAGGGGCCGCGAGCCCAGGAAGGATTCCCCGATGACCCCCGACGAACGCGCCCTGCTGCAACGTTTCCTGCAGGACCTCGTCCAGACCCGCGGCGTGGCGAAGGACCCGGAGGCCGATTCCATGATTCGCGACGCCCTGCGCGCGTCGCCCGACGCCGCCTATGTACTGGTTCAGCACGCTATTCTTTCAGACCAGGCGCTGCACGCGGCGCAGGACCAGATCACCACCCTGCAGGAGCAGTTGCGCAACGCCGGAGCCGCCCCGCCTGCGCGGTTCCTGGGGGGTCCGAGCCCCTGGGCTCAGGCCGCAGCCCCCCAGCCGCAACCCCAACCTCAGCCCCAGTGGCAACCGCAGCCACAGCCCTCGCGCGGCTTCTTCGGCCCCGGCCCGTTCGCCAGCGGCGGCGGCCTGGGCAGCTTCCTGCGCAACGCCGGGACGACGGCCGCCGGCGTCGCGGGCGGGGCGCTGCTGTTCGAGGGCCTCTCGGGCCTGTTCGGCGGACACGGCGGCGGCTACGGCGGCTTTGGCGGCGGCTTTGGCGGCCAGCCCACCGAAGTGGTGAACAACTACTATGAGGATGGCGGGGACAACGGAGGCGACTTCGGCGGCGGCGATTTCGGCGGCGACAGCGGCGGCGGCTGGGACGACAGCGGATCGAGCGACACCTGATGGGCTAACGCCAGGAACGGACCGCCGGTGGCTTTGACGATTGTTTGCGGCCAAGGGCTCGAGTTGCGGCTGATTATTGACCAGAGCGCCCGATTTCTCGCTGCGCCGCCGCATTTTCGTTACGAAAACACGCCAAGGGGTTCACGGAAAAACAATCCTTCAACAACGATCCTTGAAAGGGCGATCCCGCGTGGTGCGGGGTCCGAGGTAGACGATCATGGCTGACGATGCAGGGCGACTGAGCGGCGTTCTGGCAGAGACGTCGTTTCTCTACGGCGGCAACGCGGAGTTCGTGGAGGACCTGCACGCCCGGTGGGCGGCTGATCCGTCCTCGGTGGAACCCTCATGGCGAGCGTTCTTCGCCTCCCTGGCAGACAATTCCGACGCGATCCGGCACGCCGGCGAACCGCCGACCTGGACGCCGGAACCCCTGCCGGAGACCCGTCCGGACTGGCTCTCCGCGATCGACGGCCTGTGGCCGGCGGTGGACGCCAAGCTGACGACCCGGGTCGTCGAGCGGACGCCCTCCGCGCGGCCGGAGGAAGTGCGCGCCCGCACGCTCGATTCCTTGAGGGCGATCATGATGATCCGCGCCTATCGGATGCGCGGCCATCTCAAGGCCAATCTGGACCCCCTGGGCCTGGCGGTAACCGCGGGCGACGCCAGCGAGCTGGATCCCGCGACCTACGGCTTCTCGGAGGCGGACTTCGATCGGCCGATCTTCCTCGACTATGTGCTGGGCCTCGAGAGCGCGACGCTGCGGGACATCCTGGCGATCCTCAAGCGGACCTACTGCGGCACCATCGGCGTGCAGTACATGCACATCAGCGATCCCCGCGAGAAGGCGTGGCTGCAGCGCCGGATCGAAGGGCGCGACAAGGAGATCACCTTCACTCGCGAAGGCAAGATCGCGATCCTGAAGAAGCTGATCGAGTCGGAGGGATTCGAGCGGTTCCTCGCCAAGCGATACCCGGGAACCAAGCGCTTCGGCCTGGATGGCGCGGAGTCATCGGTGCCCGCACTCGAGCAGATCATCAAGCGTGGCGGCGCTCTGGGCGTGAAGGACATCGTCGTCGGGATGCCCCATCGGGGCCGGCTGAACGTGCTGGCCGCGGTGATGGCGAAGCCTTATCGAGCCATCTTCCATGAATTCCAGGGCGGCTCTTCGATGCCGTCCGACATCGAGGGCTCAGGCGACGTCAAGTACCACCTGGGGGCTTCGTCCGACCGGGTTTTCGACCACAACGAGGTTCACCTGTCGCTGACCGCGAACCCAAGCCACCTGGAAATCGTCAATCCGGTCGTCCTGGGGAAGGCGCGCGCCAAGCAGGCCTTCACTCTCCGGCAGAATCCGACCTTCGGCCGTGGCCACGTGCTTCCTCTTCTCCTGCACGGAGACGCGTCTTTCGCCGGACAGGGGGTGGTGGCGGAATGCTTCAACCTGATGGGCATCCGCGGCTACCGCACCGGCGGAGCGATCCACTTCATCGTCAACAACCAGATCGGCTTCACCACCAGCCCGAACTACAGCCGCACAAGCCCCTACCCGTCCGACACCGCCTTGATGGTCGAGGCCCCGATCTTCCACGCCAACGGCGATGATCCCGAGGCCGTAACCTTCGCGGCCAAAGTCGCGGTGGAATACCGCCAGCAGTTCGGCAAGGACGTGGTCATCGACATGTTCTGTTATCGCCGGTTTGGTCACAACGAGGGCGACGACCCGACGATGACCCAGCCGCTGATGTACAAGAAGATCAAGGCCCACCCGACGACGCGGGAGATCTACTCCGAACGTCTCATCGCCGAAGGCGTGGCCACGGCCGCCGAGATCGAGGGCTGGATGGCGGAGTTCGCCACCTTCCTTGACGCCGAGTTCGAAGCCGGCAAGAGCTGGCATGCCGACAAGGCTGACTGGCTGGACGGCAATTGGGCCGGGTTGGCCCTCGCGGACGGCGAGGAGCGGCGCGGCGACACCGCCGTTCCGATCCAAAAGCTGCGCGACCTCGGCATGAAGTTCACCGCCATTCCCGCAGATCTGGACGTCCACAAGACCGTGGCGCGGGTGATCGAAGCCCGCCGCGCCGCGATCGAAACGGGCGAGAACATCGACTGGGCCACGGGAGAACATCTGGCGTTCGCCAGCCTGCTCGATCAAGGGGTTCCGGTCCGTCTGTCGGGGCAGGACAGCGTGCGCGGCACCTTCGTCCAGCGCCATTGCGACCTGATCGACCAGACGACCGAGCGCCACTACACGCCGCTGCTGCACCTTCGGCCCGGGCAGGCGCACTTCGAAGCCCTGGATTCGGCCCTGTCGGAGGAGGCGGTGCTGGGATTCGAGTACGGCTTCTCGCTCACGGACCCGAAAACCCTCACTCTGTGGGAGGCCCAGTTCGGCGATTTCGCCAATGGCGCCCAGGTGCTGATCGATCAATTCATCTCATCGGGCGAGCGCAAATGGCTGCGGATGTCCGGCCTCGTCATGCTGCTGCCTCACGGCTACGAAGGCCAGGGTCCCGAGCACTCATCCGCCCGCCTGGAACGCTTCCTGCAACTGTGCGCCGAGGACAATCTGCAGGTGGTCAACTGCACGACACCGGCCAACTACTTCCATGTTCTGCGCCGGCAGATCATGCGTGAATTCCGCAAGCCTCTGATCGTGATGACCCCGAAATCCCTGCTTCGGCACAAGAAGGCGGTCTCCGCCCTTGTCGACATGGGTGAGGGGTCGTCCTTCCATCGGGTGTTGCGCGACGACGCCGAATATGGGCGTCACACCGCGACCGTGTTGAAGCCCGATGACAAGATCCGGCGCGTCGTTCTCTGCTCGGGCAAGGTCTACTACGACCTTCTGGACGATCGCGAGAAGCGGGGCATAGACGATGTCTATCTGATGCGCCTGGAGCAGTTCTACCCGTGGCCGATGAAGTCCCTGAGCGTCGAGCTGGCCCGATTCAAGAACGCCGAGCTGGTCTGGTGCCAGGAAGAGCCCAAGAACATGGGGGGCTGGATGTTCGTGGACCCATGGCTGGAGCTCACTCTCGCCAAGCTCAACGTCGAGGCCAAACGCACCCGCTATGTGGGTCGGCCAGCCTCGGCCTCGACGGCCGCGGGCCTGATGAGCCGGCACGTCAAGGAACTGCAGACCTTCCTCGCCCAGGCGTTCGCCTGAATGAACACCATCGTATCGACGGGCCGCGCCCGCGCCGGCGTGGGCGGCCCTGTCGTCGACACCAGAATGTTGGAGCCCGCATGACCGATATCATGACCCCCGCGCTCGGCGAGTCGGTCACCGAGGCCACCATTGCGCGTTGGACCAAGCATGCCGGCGACAGCGTCAAGCGCGATGAGCCGCTGGTGGAGCTGGAGACCGACAAGGTCAGTCTGGAAGTTGTGGCCCCGGAGGACGGCGTTCTGAGCGAGATCGACGCCGAGGAGGGAGCCACCGTGGTTCCGGGTCAGAGGCTCGGCCGGGTCGACCCCCGCCCCGCCGGCCAAGGGACCGCCCCGGCCCAGAGTTCGCCCCCGGCGGCAGTCGCCGCTCCCCCACCTTCCCCGCCCGGCCCGCCGCCGGAGACCCTTGCTCCGTCGCCGCCGGCGCCGGCCCGACCCCTGTCGCCGTCGGTGCAGCGAATAGTGACTGAGAACGACCTGGATCTATCCACCGTCGCGGGGGGTGGAAAGGACGGGCGGATCACCAAGGGCGACGCGCTGGGCGCGGTCGAGGCCAAGCAGACTGCGCCCGCTACGCCGCCACCAAGCCCTGCGCCGGTCCCCTCCCCCGCGCCCTCGTCGGCGCCGGCGATTTCCGGCGCCGACGCGACGGTTCCGCCGCGCAGGCCGGACGCGCGAGAGGAGCGGGTTCGCATGACCCGTTTGCGCCAGACGATCGCCCGGCGCCTGAAGGAGGCTCAGCAGACCGCGGCCATGCTCACCACCTTCAACGAGGTGGACATGAGCGCCGTGATGGCGCTGCGCAGCCAGTACAAGGACGCCTTCGAGAAGCGTCACGGTGTAAAGCTGGGCTTCATGGGTCTGTTCGTGAAGGCTTGTGTCGCGGCTCTCAAGGAGGTTCCGTCGGTCAACGCCGAGATCGACGGCCAGGATCTGATCTTCAAGAACCATTACGACATCGGCGTTGCCGTAGGGACTGAGCGGGGCCTCGTCGTGCCGGTGGTTCGCGACGCCGAGGCCAAGAGTATCGCCGAGATCGAGGCCACTATTGCGGCCCTCGGGAAGAAGGCCAGGGATGGCGCCCTGGCCATGGAGGACCTTCAGGGGGGCACCTTCACCATCTCGAACGGCGGCGTATACGGCTCGCTGATGTCCACGCCGATCCTCAACGCGCCGCAATCAGGGATATTGGGGATGCACAAGATCCAGGATCGGCCGGTGGCGATAAGCGGCCAGGTCGTGATCCGGCCGATGATGTACCTGGCGCTATCCTATGATCATCGGGTCGTGGACGGGCAAGGGGCGGTGACCTTCCTGGTGAAGGTCAAGGATCACATCGAAGACCCACAGCGCCTATTGCTCGAAATCTAGCCGCGGATTGATTCAACGGGCCCAACTCATGCGGCTGACCATCCGCCAGCGCGCCTCCTGGCTGGCCCATCTGTTCAAGGCCTCGAGCCAGCAGCACCATCGCGAACTGCGCGGGCTGTTCGCGGCGCACGTTCCGCGCGACGCGGTGGTCGTCGACGTTGGCGCGCACGCCGGCCAGTTCTCGAAGCTGTTTGCGCGTATGGCGCCCGCGGGCCACGTCTACGCGTTCGAACCCTCCGCCTATGCGCGATCGATCATGGCGCCGGCTCTCAGGTTCAACCGGATCAGGAACGTCACTCTGACACCGGCCGGGCTTTCGGACTCCGCCGGACGCCTGACGCTCCACACACCGCTGAAGCGTTCAAGCGCCCTGGGATACGGCGTCGCACACCTGGGCGCCCCCGGTGATGACGGTAAAACCGTGGATCAGACCGTCGAACTGACCACGCTGGACGCGTTCGCCAATCTGAAGGGTCTCGCGCGTCTTGACCTGGTCAAGGCCGATATCGAGGGATGGGAGATGCGGGCCCTCAAGGGCGGCCAAGCCACGCTCGGGCGCTTCCGTCCGGTGCTGTACCTGGAAGTCGACGACGTATTGCTGTCGCGCGCCGGCGATTCACCGGGAGCCCTGTTCGACTGGCTCGGCGCTCTTGGCTATCGCGGCTTCTCGACGCCCGACCTGAGGCCGGCCCCACGGTGGGCGGGCGCGGGCGATTATCTCTTCACGACGGCGCAAGAGCGCTGACTCTGGAATTGCGCCGGCCCTATAGGGCGGCGCGCGGGCGACTAGGCGAGAGGACGGAACATGGCGGACTATGACGTGGTCATCATCGGGGGAGGACCGGGCGGCTACAACGGCGCCATCCGCGCCGGCCAGCTGGGTCTGAAGGTCGCCTGCGTCGAAAAGAGCGAGAGGCTGGGCGGCACTTGCCTGAACGTCGGGTGCATCCCCTCGAAGTCGCTTCTCCATGCCTCGGAGTTGTTCGAGATGGCGGTGAAGGATTTTGCAGGTTTCGGGATCGAGGTGACCCCAAGCCTGAACCTGCCGACCATGATGAAGCAGAAATCAGATTCGGTGGGCCAGCTGACCAAGGGGATCGAATTCCTGTTCAAGAAAAACAAGGTCGACTGGATCAAGGGCGCGGGACGCCTGGCAGGCCAGGGGCGGGTGGAGGTGACTGGGGCGGACGGCGCCAAGACCATGATCGAAGCCCGGGCGGTCGTCATCGCCTCGGGATCGCGTTCGGCGCCCCTGACCGGTGTCGAGGTGGACCAGCGCCGCATCGTGGACTCGACCGGGGCGCTCGAATTGCCGGAAGTCCCGGGTTCGCTGATCGTTATCGGAGCCGGCGTCATCGGCCTGGAACTGGGCTCCGTCTGGAGACGGCTGGGCGCCAAGGTCACGGTCGTTGAATTCCTGGACCGCATAACCCCCGGGTTGGACCAGGAGACGGCCAAGGTCTTGCAGCGCGCCCTGACGCGGCAAGGCATGAGCTTCAAGCTGGCGTCCAAGGTTACCGGCGCAACCGCCAGAAGCGACGGGGTCGACCTGGCCGTGGAACCCGTCGCCGGAGGCGCGGCGCAGACGCTGAATGCCGACTATGTGCTGCTTGCGATCGGGCGGCAGCCGTACACTGACGATCTGGGCCTTGAGTCAGCGGGTGTGGCTACCGACGCCCGCGGCTACATCCAAACCGATCACTTCAGGACGAACGTCCCCGGCGTCTACGCCATCGGCGATGTGACGCATGGTCCCATGCTGGCCCACAAGGCAGAGGACGAAGCGGTGGCGTGCATCGAGATCATCGCCGGCCGCGCCGGCCATGTGAACTACGACGTGATTCCCAATGTCATCTACACATTTCCCGAAGTCGCCACCGTCGGCAAGACGGAGGAGGAGCTGAAGGCCGCCGGCGTCGACTACAAGGTCGGAAAGTTCCCCTTCACCGCCAACTCTCGCGCCAAGGTCAACCATGAGGGAGACGGTTTCGTGAAGGTCCTTGCGGACGCCAAGACCGACCAGGTCCTCGGCGTCCACATGATCGGCCCGGCCGTCAGCGAGATGATCGGGGAATATTGCGTCGCCATGGAGTTCTCGGCGGCCTCCGAAGACGTAGCCAGAACCTGTCACCCGCACCCCACCCGCTCCGAAGCCCTGCGCCAAGCGGCCATGGGCGTAGAAGGCTGGACGATGCAGGCCTGACCTAGCCGAAGGGCTTCAGTCAAGGCCGGGGGTGGGCGTCCGCGTAGGCCTCCAGCAGGCGAGCCGCGTCGACAGCGGTGTAGCGCTGGGTCGTCGACAGGGAGGCGTGGCCGAGGAGCTCCTGGATCGATCGCAGGTCCGCGCCCGCTCCGAGAAGGTGAGTGGCGAAGGCGTGCCGCAAGGCGTGCGGGGTCGCGCGTTCGGATAGGCCCAGCCGGCCGCGGAGGCGCTGGACAAGCCACTGCACTTGGCGGGGCCGCAAGGGTCCGCCCCGGTCGGCCCGGAACAGCGCGTCCTTCGCCTCCAGATTGAAGGGCAGGACCTGCAAATAGGCGTCCACCTGCTCCCGTACGGTCGGCAGCACCGGGACGAGACGGGTCTTGCCGCCCTTGCCGCTCACTCTGAGCGACTGGGGAAGAGGCGCGTCTCGCCTCTCCAGCGCCAGAGCCTCGGAAATTCGCAGGCCACATCCCCAGAGGAGGGTAAGCACGGCCCGGTCACGGGCCCTCCGCCACGCTGGCGCGACCTCCTCTGAGGCTTCTTCGATCAGCGCGCGCGCCTGGGGCTCGGAGACCGGGCGGGGGGCCCCGGGCCTGATCTTCGGCCCCCGCACCAGAGCGACCGCGCCGTTGGGCGTGGCGAGGCGCCGATCAAGGAAGCGATGAAAGGACCGGATGGCCGACAGGGCCTGCGAGAGAGACCGCGGGGACAAGGCGCGGGGGCCAGAACGCCGACTGGCCAGATAGGCGCGAAGCTCCGCCGCTGTGACCTGACCCAGGTCGGCGAGTGTGATCGTCTCCCCTCTATGACGATGAAGAAATGAGACATAGGCCTGCACGCAGCCTTGATAGGCCTCCAGGGTGCGAGGGCTGGCGCGCTTCTCGCGTTCGAGATGCTCCAACCACGCTCTCAGCGCTTCGGCGGCGGTCAGGGGCGCGGCCATCGTTCAGCCGTTCGCTCAACGACCTTGGCGAGAAAGACGACCAGTTCCGCCCCCATCTCGGGCGTGAACGCATCCGCGTCGATCGAGCCGAAGGCGATTACGCCCTGCCGTTCGGGCCCCCACATGGCCAGCCTTGCAAGCGCGGCGCTCTCGATGACCGGAGCGAGGCCCCCGAACAGACCGGCGGCTGTAGGGAGCCGACCGAGCCGCGAATCAACGCCTTCGCCGAGAATGAGGTCCGCTTGGCCCTCGACGAGCGTAACCCACCCCGATGGTGTCTCGCCCCCTTCCACGGCCAGCCCACCGAACGCCAAGCCAAAGCGGAGCTGCGCCAGTTGATTCACGCGCCGGGCGAGATCCGCCAGACTTTCCGACCTGAGGACGTCGATCACGGCCGCGTGAGTCTGGGTCTGTGCCGCAAAGTTGGCTCGCGCCATGGTTTCCAACCGCTTTCGGGCGCTCGATTCGCGCTCGTGGGCCGCGCTGACGCGAGACAGGGCGACCGGACCGAAGTCGACGATATTTGCGGCGTCTAGACGAAGGCCCAGGTCGGCAAGAAGCTGAGGGTCGCCGCGCAGCCAATATGGATTACCGACCAGCAAGCCCCTGACCACCTCCATGTTCGCGAGGCGGGATGGCTCTTGGGTGAGGGGCGTGTCATTCGCGTCCATCGACATGATCGGTCTGGTCCCCTCGACTAAGCGACTCGCGGCTCCGCCGTCCGTGGCCGACAGGATCAGCACCGGCACGGTTAACGGCCGGTTGCAGCCGGGACCGAACTCTGGGTTCGCGGTGAGCGGCGTCTCGACGGAAGCCCCAATTCGAGCCATGACCCGGCTATGAGCGCTCAGGGTGACAAGGCCGCATCGGCCGGGCGAGTGGTCTCGGTGCTGATCCCGCTGCGGCTTCCGGAGGCCTTCGACTATGCGGAACCGGAGGGCATGGCTCTCCGTGAGGGTGACATCGTCGCTGCGCCGCTCGGCCCCCGGATGGTCCGCGGTGTGGTCTCGGCCTTGCGAGACGCAACCGGAGGCAATCGCGCGCTCAAGCCGGTCGCGGGGCGTCTGGACGAACCGCCGCTGCCGTCAGGGACTCTGGCTTTCGTTCTCTGGGCAGCCCGCTACGCCGTCGACCTCCCCGGCGCTCCCCTCGCGATCGCCCTCAGGGGGCTTGGCGCACCGCGGGCGAGGCCGGAGCGGCGCCTGGTCGCCACCGCCTCGACACCCGTTCGCGAGACGCCGGCCCGCCGCCGAGTCATGCAGGCGGCCGTGGCTCCCATCCGGCGCGCCGCCCTTGCCAGCGCGGCCGAGGTTTCGGACAGCGTGATCAAGGGTCTGCTGGATCAGGGCGCCCTCGCGACCGTCGAAGTCACCTCGGTCGTCCCGTTCTCGCAACCAGACCCTTGTCGGCCTGGAACCCCGCTGAACCTCAGCCAGGCGGCCGCGGTGGCGGAGCTGACGTCGATGGTGGGAAAGCACCGTTTCGGGACCGCCCTTCTGGACGGCGTCACCGGATCTGGAAAGACGGAGGTCTACCTCGAGACCGCGGCGGCCGCATTGGCGAGCGATTCGAAGAGCCAAGTGCTGATCCTCCTGCCTGAGATCGCGCTCACCCAGGCTGTCATCGACCGTGTTGTGAATCGCTTCGGAGCTGCGCCGGCCGAGTGGCACTCGGGGGTCTCGCCCACCCGAAGACGCGAGGTTTGGGAAGCCGTGGCCGTCGGCGAGGCGCGAATAGTCGTGGGCGCGCGCTCGGCGCTGTTCCTTCCCTTCCAGCGGCTCGGGCTCATCATAGTCGATGAGGAGCACGACGGGTCCTACAAGCAGGAAGAGGGGTTCATCTATCAGGCCCGAGATCTTGCTGTCGCGCGGGCCAAGATTGCGGATTGCCCCGTGGTGCTCGCCTCGGCGACGCCCTCGCTGGAGACGCTGTGGAATGCTCAGACCGGACGCTATCGCTGGCTGCGATTGACGCATCGTCATGGCGCGGCTGCGATGCCAAAGATCGAGTTGTTGGACTTGCGCGAAGCACCGCCCGAGCCGGGACGGTGGCTGTCCCCCAGGCTTACCGCCGCCATGGCGGACACCCTGGCGCGCGGAGAACAGTCTCTGCTTTTTCTCAACCGACGCGGTTATGCCCCACTGGTGCTCTGCCGGGCCTGCGGCGAGCGTATGAAGGCCCCGGACAGCGATTCCTGGCTGGTGGAGCACCGCTATAGCGGGCGTCTCGTCTGTCATCTGACGGGCTTCTCGATGGCTAAGCCCGAGTGCTGCCCGCACTGCGGGGCGAACAACAGCCTTATTTCCATCGGTCCCGGCGTGGAGCGCGTCGAGGAAGAGGCGCGCCTGATGTTTCCGAATGCGCGCCTCGCCGTCTTTTCGTCCGACACCGTGCCCAGCGCCCGGGACGCCCGGACGATGATCGAGGCGATGGCCAGAGGCGAGTTCGACATCATGGTCGCCACCCAGGCGGCCGCCAAGGGACACAACTTTCCGGGCTTGACGCTTGTCGGGGTGGTCGACGGCGACCTGGGTCTGAGAGGCGGCGACCTGCGAGCCGCCGAGAGGACCTACCAGCTGCTAACCCAGGTTTGCGGGCGCGCCGGCCGGTACGAGCGAGCGGGGCGCGCGCTGGTCCAGACCTGGACCCCGGACCACCCCGTAATGCGCGCCATGGCGGAGGGCGACCGGGACGGCTTCCTCGCGGTGGAGCTGGCGGAGCGGCAGGCGGTTGGACTACCCCCCTTCGGTCGGCTCGCCGCGGTGATCCTCTCCGGCCCCGATCCCAGGTGCCTCGATGGTTTCGCGCGGGCCGCCGCTGCGGCGGCCCCTAATGCCGAAGGCGT